>JBKBLL010000234.1:0-1428 GCA_046296375.1 Alphaproteobacteria bacterium
CCGTGATGTGGTGGCGGCGGCCGCGCGCCAGGCTGGCGGGCGGCGCGGAATGCGGCGCCGCCGGGACGCCCTGCGACGGGGCGGCCGCCACCGTCGGGACGTGGCGGGTGGGTGCGGCGGGTTGGGCCGCGTGCTGCGCGGTCTGGGGCGCGGCCGCGGTGCGCCCGGCGGCGGGCGAGCCACCGAAGGCGCCGAGGGCGACGAACAGGTTCGAGGAGGGCGGTATCTGCATCGGACCCGGTCTCTGGAGCCCGTCTCCGGGCGGATCGCACGAAACTCGCCCTTTGATGCAGGATGGCGGGTAAACATGGAATTAAGGCGCGGAACCCCATGCCGTCGATCATCATGCCGACGATCATGTCGTGGAACGTCGCCCGCGCCGCCGGGCCGCGGCTCGACGCCGTCGCCGCCCTGGTCACGGCGTACCGGCCGGACCTCCTGCTTCTGCAGGAGGCGGTGGAGGACTGCCGGCGCCTGCCGGACCTGCTCGGCGGCGGGACGCTGGCGTACCGGCCGGCCTTTCCGCTGGCCCGGCCGCGCTGCGGCGCCCGGTCCGAAGGAATGGCGCTGTGGAGCCCGCACGGCCTGGAGTCCCCGGATTCCGTGCGGCTGGGCGGCTGGCCGTGGCCGCGGGTGGCGCAGTGGTGCCGCCTCGGCGGATGGACCGTATGCAACCTGCACCTGTCGCACTTGCCCTGGCAGGGCCGCTCCCAACTCGTCAGCATCGCCTCGCGGCTGCCGCGGCCGACCCTGCTGGCGGGGGATCTCAACCGTCCGGGCGGCTACCGCCTCGCCGGCTTTCGGACACTGGTGCCGCCCGGCTGGAGCTTCCGCCGCGGCCCACTGCGGTTGCGGCTGGACGCGGCCCTGCTGTCGGACGGTGCGGCCGGCGCCCAGGCGCGCTATCTGGACGCAGGGGCATCCGACCATCGTCCCCTGCTCCTGACGTTCGCCGAGGCCGCCTCACCGCACACATGATGTGTGGCCGTTTACCCGGCAGCAATACTCCGGGTCCATTCTGCCTGCGGGCGTGTACACCGGCCGATCGTCGACGGCCGGGACGGGCGGAGTCAGCGATGAAGCAGAACAATCCCGAGGCGCAGGTAAAAGGGCTGCTGAGTCTCGCCCGCGACAAGTCGAGCGCCAGCCGCGCCAGCCTCTCGGACGTCGTCGCCGATCTCTTCCATGGCCGCACCGACGTCCTGACCAAGGACGAGCGGGTGCTGATGCACCGGATGATCCGGGGACTGGTGGAGGATCTGGAGGCTTCGGTCCGCCAGGGTCTGGGCCGCTACCTCGGCGCGAGCGCAAGCATCCCGCGCGCGACCGTCCTGGCCGTCGCCCGCGACCAGGACCCGGTCGCCTACGCGATCCTGATGGAAAGCAGCGTCCTCGCCGATCCCGAACTGGTCGAGGTGGTGCGCCATC
>JBKBLL010000234.1:1438-5937 GCA_046296375.1 Alphaproteobacteria bacterium
GGCGGGCGGGGGGTGGGAGCACAGCGCGGAGCAGGAATGCGGCTGGGGGTGTTCGTGGTGCGCGTCCATGCTGCACCGCAAGACGCTCACACACGCACGGGGTCTGTGGTTCGGTGGGAACGGGTCGAGGGGGTGCGCCAGCGCGCGATGCACCACCAGCTGGCCGTCGCCCGGCGCCGGGGCGACGGCGTCAGCGACCATATCAGCGACATCCTCGCCCGGTCGGGCAACGCCGATCTGGTCGGCGACCTGTTCGACGACCAGGCCGAGACCGCGACGTCCGGGGCCGACGCCGACACGTCGCGCCTGGATACCCGCGATCTGAACCCCGACCTCGCCCGCCGCCTCTGCCTCTGGGTCTCGGTCGCGCTGCGTCAGCACCTGCTCGAACAGTTCAAAGTCGACGAAGTCGCCCTCGACGACGCCCTCGAGCATGCGGTCGAGGAAGCCGGCAGCGTCGGCGGCTGGTCCTACACCGTGTCCACGACCGCCGAGACGCGCGGCGCCGGGGAGTCGAACGCCGACGCCGTCATGATCGCGCATTTGCGCCGCGGCGACATTCCGCAGTTCGAGGCGGTGCTGTCGCGCATCAGCGGCCTGCGCCCGCAGCTCATCGGCCGCATGGTCTACGAACGGGGCGGCGAGGCGCTCGCCACGATCTGCATGGCCACCAACATGAACAAGCGCTCTTTCGCCGCGATCTTCCTGCTGAGCCGCGAGGCCTGGCCGGAACAGGAGGAGGTCGGCGCCCAGGAAGTCGCGCACGCCCTCTCCTTCTTCGACCAGCTGAACCCGGTCGCCGCGAAGCGCGTGGTGGCGCGCTGGCGGCGCAACTCCGACTATCTGAACGCGATCCGCCAGGTGTCGGCGGCGCCGAAGATCGCGCTGGTCCAGCGGAGCTGAGCCTTCCCGCCCGCGTCCGCTGCTGCTATAGCGGGACCAAGGAGGGCGGGTGGCGTGTCAGACGGCTCTGCCTGCCTGGCGCAGGCTTTCGATCGGCACATCGAGGTGGCGCAGCGGACCAGGTCGTCCGTCGCGGCACCGTTCGCGCGCCTCGCGGCCGCGACGGCGGACACGCTGCGGGCCGGCGGCAAGCTGCTGCTCTTCGGCAATGGCGGCAGCGCCGCCGACGCCCAGCACATCGCGGCCGAACTGGTCGGGCGCTTCCGTGGCGAACGCCGCGCGCTCGCCGCGATCGCGCTCACGACCGACACCTCGGCGCTGACCGCCATCGGCAACGATTACGGCTTCGAGGCCGTCTTCGCCCGCCAGATCGAGGGCCTGGGCCGGCCGGGCGACCTCGCCATCGGGTTCAGCACGTCGGGCCGCAGCCGCAACGTCGTGGCCGGCCTGCGCGCGGCGCGGGCTGGCGGCCTGGGCGCGGCGGCCCTGTCGGGCGGCGACGGCGGCGAACTGCCGGACCTCGCGGACCCGCTGCTGCTGGTCCCCGACGCCGACACGCCGCGCATCCAGGAGATGCACATCCTGCTGGGCCACGCCCTGTGCGAGGCCGTCGAGGCGATGCTGGCGAAGGCCCCATGACCCGTGCGCCCGAGAGCGGAGCGACCGGGACCGAAGCGACCGGGACCAGTGCAGCCGACCTGCTCGCCGCCCTGCACGCCCTGACGGACGTGCCGGTGCTGGTCGTCGGCGACGCGATGATCGACCGCTACGTCTATGGCGAGGCGGAGCGCATCTCCCCCGAGGCGCCGGTACCGGTGATCCGGGTCGTGCGCGAAACCGCGGTGCTGGGCGGCGCCGGCAACGTCGCGCGCAATCTCGCCGCGCTGGGTGCGGCGGTGCGGTTCGTCGCCGCCGTCGGCGACGACGCCCAGGGCGAGGCGCTGCAGAGGCTGCTGGCGGCCGAGCCCGGCGTGGCGGCCGACCTCGCCGTCGTCTCCGGACGGCCCACCACCCTGAAGACGCGCTATGTCGCCGGCGGACAGCAGCTCCTGCGCGCCGACCGCGAGTCGACCGCGCCGATCGACGGCGCCGCCGGCCGCAGGCTGGTGGAGGCAGCGGAGGCGGCGATGCCGGCCTGCCGCGCGGTCGTCCTCTCCGACTACGGAAAGGGCGTGCTGACCCCGCCGCTGATCGCGACGATCGTCGCTGCCGCGCACGCGGCCGGGCGCCCCGTCGTCGTCGACCCCAAGGGCCGCGACTATCGCCGTTATCGGGGGGCCGCCGTCGCGACCCCGAACCGGCGGGAACTGGCCGAGGCCTCCGGCATGCCGGTCGGCGACGACGCCGAGATCGCCGCGGCGGCCCGCGCCGTCATGGAGCGGTCGGGCATCGCCTCCCTGCTGGTCACGCGCAGCCAGGAGGGCGCCAGCCTCGTCACGCCGGACGCGGTCGAGCATCTCTCGGCGGAGGCGCGCGACGTCTGGGATGTATCGGGGGCCGGCGACACGGTGGTCGCCGCGACCGCCCTGGTCCTGGGCGCCGGCTACGACCTGCCGGTCGCGGCGCGCCTTGCGAACATCGCGGCCGGCATCGCGGTCGGCAAGGCGGGGACGGCCACGGTGGAACCGCGCGAACTGGAAGCGGCACTGCGCCGTGCCGACCTGCTCGCCGGCGGGAACAAGATCGTGCATCGCGACACCGCGGCCCGCACGGCCGCGGCCTGGCGGGCCGAAGGCCTGCGCGTCGCCTTCACCAACGGCTGCTTCGACCTGCTCCATCCCGGCCATGTGGGCCTGCTCGCGCAGGCGCGCGCGCGCTGCGACCGGCTGATCGTCGGCCTCAACAGCGACGCGTCGACACGACGCCTGAAGGGCGAGACCCGCCCCGTCCAGACCGAGACGGCGCGGGCGCTGGTGCTGGCGTCGATGGCGAACGTGGACCTGGTCGTGGTCTTCGACGAGGACACGCCGCTGAACCTGCTGCAGGCGATCCGGCCGCACCTGCTGGTCAAAGGCGCCGACTACAGCCTGGAGCAGGTGGTCGGCGGCGAGGAGGTTCGTGCCTGGGGCGGACAGGTCTATCTGGCCCAGCTGGCCGAAGGTCACAGCACGACGCGCCTCGTCTCGACCATCCGGCGATGAGGATCAGGGAAGGCGGCTGGCGGTCCAGGTCCATTCGCGGCCGCGGCTGCTGCGCCCGGATCCCGTCATCTCGGCGTCGGTGACGAGCGTTCCCCGTCGGATCGCCGACCGGCCGAGGCGGTTCGCATAGCGCAGTTCGACGCTGTCGCCGGTCTGCTGCCAGCGCCAGTGCTCCGCGAAGGGAACGTCGCCGACATTGCCGTCCGGCCTGAACGTGACGACGAAGTCCGCGCCGTCGACATCGAGAAAGCGCCAGCGGGAACCGGCGATGCCGACCGCCTCCGCCGCACGGTCGAGGGCACGGTCGAGGGCACGGCCGGGAGCATGCTCCCGACGGGGCGGGGACAGGGACGCGGCGACGGCGGCCGCCGCCGGCGTCGCGCCACCATCCCCCTCTTCCGCCGTCCCGGCACGCGTCGGGGCCTCTCCGGCCGCGGCGGCAGGTTCCCGCGGTTCCTCCGGAGCCTGCGCCGCCGCGACCGGGTCTCTCAGCCTGCGATAGATGTCCAGACTGGGCGCACCCGTCGGCGCCAGCCCGACCTGGCGCTCGTACCGGCGGATCGCCTCGCGCGTCATCTGCCCCACGATGCCGTCCAACTGCCCTCGGTAGTAGCCGAGTTCCGCCAGCCGCGCCTGGATCGCCGCGACGAGATCGGGCCCGGGCGGCCCCGCCGGCTCGGTTGCGGTGCCGGACATCGGCGGAAGGACCAGCAGGGCGGTCAGCCCGAGCATGACGGAAAACCGGGCGGGGGCGGGCGGCATGGGCGACGGCTCCTCAGCGGCGGAACGAACGGCATAGTCCACAAAGCGATTATTCGGGTCAATTGCATACGCGCGGGGACAGCTCCGACGACCCGTGCCACCCGTTGTACGGACAAGCCGTTCCGGCTATTGAGGACGGCGAGTCGAGAACCGAAACCCGGGCACGAGACATGGTCGACGACACCCAGCGGATGCTGCGCGACAGCGTGGCTGCCTTCGTCCAACGGGGCGAGGGTCCGGCCCGCCTTCGGCGTGTCCGGGGCACGAAGCCCGGCTATGAGCGCGACGCCTGGAGCCGCATCGCGGAAGCGGGCTGGCTCGGCCTGCACCTGCCGGAGGATCGCGGCGGCTTCGGTCTGGGCGCCACCGAACTGGCCGTGGTGATGGAGGAACTGGGCGGCGGACTGGCGCCGGAGCCGGTCGTCCCGGCCGCCGTGCTGGCCACCGGCGCCCTCGCCCATGCCGGCGGCGACGCCGCGGCTTTGGTCCCGCGCATCGTCTCCGGCGAAACGATTCCCTGCGCCGCATGGCAGGAGGCGGAAGGCGACCATGCCGGCACCGCCTGCGCAACCCGCGCCGAGGGCGACAGGCTGACCGGTCAGAAGCAGTTCCTGCTCTCGCCCGACGGTTCGGACGGCTTCGTCGCGACCGCGGCGGATGCGGCCGGTCCCTGCCTGTGGTGGGTCGATGCCG
>JBKBLL010000235.1:0-5890 GCA_046296375.1 Alphaproteobacteria bacterium
GCATACTTCGGCTCCGCCGCTTACATCTCCGCCCACGCGGTCAAGGTCTGGGGCTGGCCGCCCGAGATCGGCATTCTCGCCGGCATGGGCGTGGCCGCCGCGATGGGCACCGTCTTCGGTGCGCTGGCGATCCGGCGGCAGGGCATCTATTTCGCCATGATCACCCTGGCGCTCGCCCAGATGGTCTTCTTCTTCGCACTGCAGGCTCCCTTCACCGGCGGCGAGGACGGCATCCAGGCGGTACCGCGGCGACCGTTCCTTGGCTTCATCGACACGCGCGACGACATCACCTTCTATTACGTCGTCCTGGCCATCGTGATCGCCGGCCTGCTGGTCATCTATCGTGCCGTCCACTCGCCCTTCGGTCAGGTGCTGAAGGCGATCCGCGAGAACGAGCCCCGGGCCATCTCGCTCGGCTACGACGTCGAGCGCTACAAGCTGCTCGCCTTCGTCCTGTCGGCCGGCCTCGCGGGCCTCGCGGGCGCCACCAAGTCCCTCGTCTTCCAGCTCGCCTCGCTCACCGACGTGCAGTGGCAGATGTCGGGCGAAGCGGTACTGATGACCCTGATCGGCGGCGTCGGCACATTCTTCGGGCCGCTGGTCGGGGCCGCAGTCGTGGTGTCGATGCAGAACTACCTCGCCCAGACGGGCGAGTGGGTGCTCGTCATCCAGGGCTTTATCTTCGTGATCGTCGTGCTGGCGTTCCGGCGCGGCATCGTCGGCGAGCTCGCCGCATGGTACGCCCGCCGCCGCAACCGCCGGCCGCCCAGCGACCAGCTGCAGCCCGCCTCCCAGCCCTAGGGCGGTGGGCCGCGACCCCGCGCACCGCATCGTCCGGCGACAGACCCCGGCCTATCCGGGGGACCGCCCGCGATGCTAACCGAAGCGCGCCAGGAAGCGTACCAGCCGGCGGACCGCCGGGCCGTAGAGCCGCGGGGCGTAGAACGTTCCCGCGGCCGCCCGGCTGGCGTCGGAAAGCGTCGGATAGGGAACGATCGCGCCCGCGATCGACGACAGCCGCATGCGATCCCGTACCGCCAGGACCCAGGGCAGGATCAGTTCCCCCGCCGCAGCGCCCACGATGGTGGCGCCGAGCACCCGTCCGCGCCGGTCCGACACGACCTTGACGAACCCGGCCGTGGCGCGATCGGCGCGGGCGCGATCGTTCTCGGCGAACGGCGCGCGCGACACGACCGGTTCCAGGCCGGCGGCGCGCGCCTCGCGCTCGTCCATCCCGACCTGGGCGAGCTCGGGGTCGCAGAACACCACCCGCGGCACGGCGCGCGCTTCGATCCTGGCGGGCAGGCGGAACAGGGCGTTGCGGATCACGATGCCGGCATGGTGCCCGGCGACATGGGTGAAGGCCGCACGCCCGGTGACGTCGCCGATCGCATAGATCCGGCGGTTGCTGGTTCTCAGCCGCCGATCGGTCTCGATCCCGCGCGCGTCGAAGCGGACGCCCGCAGCGTCGAGGCCGAGAGCCTCGACGTTCGGCCGCCGCCCCGTTGCGACCAGCAGATGCGTGCCTTCCACGACTTCCCCGCCGGCCGCGATCACCCGCACGCCGGCGGGCGCCGCCTCGATCCGCCGAACGGCCGCGCCCTCGCGGATCGTAACGCCTTCCGCGGTCAGCGCGGCCCGTACGACCGCGACGGCGTCCGGATCCTCCCGCGGCAGGATCGTGCCCTGCTCCAGCAGCGTGACCGCGCAACCCAGCCTGCGATACGCCTGGGCCAGTTCCACGCCGATGGGCCCGCCACCGAGAACGACGAGCCGATCAGGCCGGCTCCGGCTCTCGAAAACGTCGTCGCTGGTGAGGAAAGGGACGTCGGCCAGTCCCGGAACGGCCGGGACGGCGGGTGACGACCCGGTGGCGATGACGAAGCGCCGCGCATGGATGCGCACACCGCCCGCGATGACGACGGCCGGGCCGGCGAAGCGCGCCTCGCCACGGACGACCCGCACCCCCAGCGCCTCGAAGCGCTCGACGGAATCATGCGTGGCGATCGCCTCGATCACCGACCGCACATGCGCCTGGACCGCCTCGTAGTCGACCGCCGGCTCCACCGGATCGATCCCGAACGGTCCCGCCCGGCGCATCGCCTCCGCGAGGCGCGCGGCGGCGATCGTCGATTTCGACGGCACGCAGCCGGTGTTCAGGCAATCGCCCCCCATGCGGCCACGCTCGACCAGCACCACCGAGGCGCCCATCTGTGCAGCGCCGGCCGCAACGACCAGCCCGCCCGGCCCCGCGCCGATCACGCACAGGTCGGGCCGCAGCACGGCCGCGTCCTCCACCGCCCGCGTTTCCATCAGACTCCCCCCTTCGGGCCGAGCAGTCCCGTGACACCCCCCCGCGATCATCGGCCGCCGCCGCCCGACCCGCGCGCCGCGAATTTGCGATAGGCGACCGGAAGCAATGCGAGCAGTGCCAGGCCCGCCACCGCCACCAGGACCTCGGGGCGCAGGACGGCACTCACCGACGCTTCCGTCCCCGTCGCCATCAGGCTGCCCAGGCCGTTGCCGACCAGGGCGAAGACTAACGTCGCCGGCATGATGCCGAGTGCCGTCGCAGCCACGAAGGTCCCCACCCGGACGCCGGCGAAGGCCGTCGCCAGATTCAGCAGCCAGAAGGGAACGAGCGGCATAAGGCGCAGGGCGAGGAGATAGTTGAAGGCGTTCCGGCGGAAGCCGGCGTCCATCCGCCGCAGCGCCTCCTCCACGCGGCCGCTGGCGTGCGGGCCGACGATGTGGCGCGCCGCCAGAAAGGCCAGTGTCGCGCCCGCGGTGGCGCCGACGACCGCGAGCGCCGTTCCCAGTACCGGGCCGAACAGCAGTCCCGCCGCCACCGTCATCAGTGCGCCGACCGGCAGCGAGAGGCCGGCGACGGCAGCGTAGAGAACGACGAAGACCAGCGCGGACGGAACCGGGCGCGCCTCGGCCAGCGCGACGAGATCGCCGCTATGGCGTTGCAGCGTGCGGAGATTGAGGACCTCGTGGCCGCCGATGCCGACGAACACGGCCACTCCCGTCAGAAGGCCGGCGACGAGCGCCAGGCGCCACCAGACGCGCGGACGACGGTCGCGCCGGATCGCCGCGGGACGTTCGACCCCCGGCGTCGCCGCTCCCTCGTTTCCGCCATCTATCCGCCGATCCATCCCGTCCCTCCGTCCGTCGACGGCCGCCTCGGGCCGGGCCATCCGGTCGGCGCCCCCCGCCATCGCGGGTCTCGGCGCCCGTCCCCTTTGAACCCGGCCCCACCCGAACCAATGTGCGGCGCCTCGCCGCGCGGCGCACGTCAGAGCGGGACACGCCGCATCATAGGCGCGTGACCCGGCGGCCGATATTCGTGATCGGGGCGGCGAAACTGGGGTGCGCCGGCCCGAAGCCGTTCCCATATGCCCGTCGCGTCCGACAGGGGGCGTGGATTGACGCGCGGTGACCTACTCCTTATACACCTGCGCTCGCATTTCTATGTATCCGGGGAGCTAGACGTGAAGCGCACTTACCAGCCGAGCGTCCTCGTGCGCAAGCGGCGGCACGGTTTCCGTGCCCGCATGGCCACGGTGGGTGGCCGTCTGATCATCAAGCGGCGCAGGGCGCAGGGGCGGAAGCGCCTCTCGGCCTGACGGCCGGCATGGCGCGAAAGCCGTGTCGGTCTCGAGACTGAAACGCCGCGAGGAGTTTCTGCGGGTGGCCGCGGGGCGCCGGAAATGGGCAGCTCCGGGCTTGGTGTTGCAGACGCTCCGGCGCGACCGGACGGGCGGTCCGGACGGGGAGCCGGGCACGGTGCCCATCCCGGGCGTGCGCGTCGGATTCACCGTCAGCCGGAAGGTCGGCTGCGCGGTCGAGCGCAACCGCGTCCGCCGGCGTCTTCGTGCCGCCGTCGACAGGGTCTTCGCCGACCATGCCCGCCCCGGCACCGACTATGTGGTGATCGGACGGCGGCAGGCGCTGGCCCGGGACTTCACGGACCTCGTCACCGACCTGGAGACCGCGATGCGTCGTCTCGATGCCTTCGTCCCGGCCGGGGAGCCGCGGTCGTGAGCGCGGCCAGCGTGACAGGCCGGGTGGCCAGTCGGATGGCCTGCATCCTCCTGTCGCTTCCCATCCGTCTCTACCGGTACGCGATCTCGCCGCTACTGCCCATGTCCTGCCGCTATCTGCCGACCTGTTCGGACTATGCGCTGGATGCGCTGAAGCTGCACGGACCCGTCCGCGGCACGGCCCTGGCCATACGGCGCATCGTGCGTTGCCATCCCTGGGGCGGACACGGGCTGGACCCCGTGCCGCCGGCGGGGCATACCCATGGGCATCGTCACCCGACCGATCACACGCCCGAGCATTGCGGCCAGCGCTAGCGGCCGTCCGAGGACCGTTTCATGGAGCAGCGCAACCTCCTGGTCGCAATCGCCCTGTCGATCGCGATTCTGCTCGGCTTCCAGTATGTCTACGGGCCCGCTGCGCCACCGCCGGACACGTCGCCGGCGACCCAGGTCGGCGCCCCGCCCGCGCCCGACGGCGGCCTGCCCGTCCCGCCCGCCGAGCCCGGCGCACCGGCCTCCCCCATCGGGGCGGTGGCCGCCGACCGCGGCACGGCTCTGGCGGAAGCGCCGCGTCTGGTCATCGACTCTCCCCGGGTGCACGGCTCCATCTCGCTGCGCGGCGGCCGCCTCGACGACGTGACGCTGCCCGACTACCGCACGACGGTAAACCCGAACAGCCCGGAGATCGTCGTTCTCTCCCCGCCCGGCAGCGTCGGCGCCTGGTACGGCGAGTTCGGCTGGGTCGGCGCCGGCGGCGTGATCGTGCCGGACGCCGACACGCTCTGGGAGACCGATGCGACCAGCGTCGTCCCCAACAAGCCGGTGACGCTCACCTGGGACAACGGCCAGGGCCTGATCTTCAGCCGCACCTTCACGCTCGACGACGACTTTCTCTTCACCGTCACGCAGGCGGTGGAGAATACCGGTGAGGCGGCGGCCACGCTCTACCCCTACGGCCTCGTGTCGCGCGCGGGCACGCCCTCGACCTCGGGTTTCTTCATCCTGCACGAGGGGCCGATCGGCGTCATCGACGGCGTCCTGCGCGAATACAGCTACGGCACCCTGCGCGACGACGGCCGCATCCAGGCGCCGGCGACCGGCGGCTGGCTCGGCTTCACCGACAAATACTGGCTGGTGGCGCTGATCCCCGATCAGGCCGCGCCCTTGACCACGCGCTTCAGCCATTCCTTCAGCGACGGCAGCGACAAGTACCAGGCCGACTATCTGCGCGCCGCCGTGACGGTGCCGCCCGGCGGCCGCCAGCAGGTCACCGACCGCCTCTTCGCCGGCGCCAAGGAAGTGACGCTGATCGATCGCTACGAGGAGCAGCTCGGCGTCGCGCGCTTCGACCGGGCGGTCGACTGGGGCTGGTTCTACTTCCTGACCCGGCCGATCTTCTACGCCCTGCACTGGTTGAACGGCGTGCTCGGCAATTACGGCCTTGCCATCCTGGCCCTCACCCTGGCGATCAAGATCGTGTTCTTCCCGCTGGCCAACAAGTCCTACCGGGCGATGAGCCAGATGAAGAAGCTGCAGCCCGAGATGCTGCGCCTGCGCGAACGCTACGGCGACGACAAGGCGAAGATGAACCAGGAGCTGATGGCGCTCTACCGCAAGGAGAAGATCAACCCTGCGGCCGGCTGCCTGCCGATCCTGGTCCAGATTCCGGTGTTCTTCGCCCTCTACAAAGTGCTGTTCGTCACCATCGAACTGCGCCATGCCCCGTTCTACGGCTGGATCGAGGATCTGTCGGCGCCGGACCCGACCAACCTCTTCAACCTGTTCGGCCTCATCCCCTGGGCGCCGCCCGATTTCCTGCATCTCGGCATCTGGCCCATCATCAT
>JBKBLL010000236.1:0-295 GCA_046296375.1 Alphaproteobacteria bacterium
TCGCCGGCGAAGGCGGGGCGCCATGACGGCGCCGCGTTTCGCCGCCGGCGACCTCGTGCGCGTCGACCACCGTGAGCATGAGGGCCATTGCCGCACGCCGAGCTATCTGCGCGGCAGGGTGGGCCGCGTCGACTGCCTGCTCGGGACCTTCCGCAACCCCGAGGCGCTCGCCTATTTCGGCGCGGGCGAACCGGCCCAGCCGCTCTATGTCGTCCGCTTCCGCCAGGCCGACCTCTGGCCGGGCTATGCCGGCGGGCCGAACGACACGCTGGCCGCCGACATCTACGAACACTGG
>JBKBLL010000236.1:305-5871 GCA_046296375.1 Alphaproteobacteria bacterium
GCCATGAGCCATAGCCACGACCATCATCACGATCACGACCACGACCATGATCACGACCACGCGCCCGACGATCCGGCGCCGCCGCGCGAGTACGAACTGCTGGAGCAGGCGATCCGCGAACTGCTGATCGAGAAGGGATTGCTGACGGCCGAGCAGATCCAGCGCCAGATCGACGACATGGACAGCCGCACGCCGATGAACGGCGCGAAGCTGGTCGCGCGCGCCTGGACCGATCCGGCGTTCAAGCGGCGGCTTCTGACGGAGCCGAAGACGGTGATCGAGGAATGGGGCATCGACCTCGACAAGAGTCCCGAACTGATGGTCGTCGAGAACACCGACCGGGTGCACAACGTGATCGTCTGCACCCTCTGCTCCTGCTATCCGCGCGCCGTGATCGGGGTGCCGCCGGCCTGGTACAAGAAGAAGGCCTACCGCTCGCGTGCCGTTTCGGAGCCGCGCGCCGTGCTGGCGGAGTTCGGCACCGTGCTGCCCGACGATGTCGAGATCCGCGTCCACGACAGCACGGCGGACCTGCGGTACATGGTCCTGCCGGCGCGGCCGCCCGGTACGGAGGGCTGGAGCGAGGAGCGGCTCGCGGAACTCGTCAGCCGCGATGCACTGATCGGCGTCACCACCGCCCGGCCCGCCAGCGACTGACACCCATCGACTGACCCCGGCCGATCCTCTCCGGCCGATCCACTCCCGGCGGCACTGTCGCGCCCGTTTTTCGGCACGGGGCGGTTGACGAACGCAATCGCCTGCGCGATATCCCTCGCGCCCCGCCGGGGCATTGTCACAACGGTTCTGGCACCATGGACGACCCGAGTAGACGCATCACCGCAATCGGACGCACGCGCATGCGCGCCGGGACCTCCCGGCGCACCCGCCGTCGCGGTGCCGGGACCGCCGACCGGGCGACGGGCTGATCCCGCCACCTCCGGCCCCCGCCCGCGGCGGCCGTGAAGGAGGTGGACAATGACCTACGAACTGCTGGCCGCGGCCATCCGCGATACCGCCGCAAAGGGGGACCTGGAGTCCCTTCGCGCCTTCATCGCCGCCGAACACCCGGCCGACCTCGCGCTTTTCCTGGGCGGCCTCGGTCCGCGCGAAGCGTGGGCGGTCCTCGACCTGCTGCCGCTCGACGAGCAGGCGGCGGTGTTCGGGTATTTCGATCACGACTTCCAGGTGGCGCTCGCCGCGGCTGCGCCCCGCCCGCGCCTCGCCGCTGTCGTCACCGAGATGAATTCGGACGAGCGGGCCGATCTTTTCAACAAGCTCTCCTCGGCTCAGCAGGAGGCGCTGCTGCCGGCGCTGGCCCAGGCGGAGCGCGAGGATATCCGCCGCATGGCGTCCTATGCCGAGCACACGGCCGGCGCCATCATGACCTCCGACTACGCGACGCTGACCGAGGATCTGACGGCGAGCGAGGCCCTGGAGAAGCTTCGCCAGGAGGCGCTCGATAAGGAGACGATCTACCGCACCTACGTTATCGACGCGGCGCGCCGGCTGATCGGTTCGGTGCGGCTGCAGGACATCATCCTGTCGCCGCCGGGTGCGCGCGTCGCCGATATCATGGAGCGCAACACGCTCGCCATTCCGGTGACGGAAGACCAGGAGGAGGTCGGGCGCCGCGTCGCGCGCTACGACATGCTCGCCCTGCCCGTCGTCGACGGTGCGGGCCGGCTCGTGGGCATCGTGACCCACGACGACGCGATGGACGTCGTCCAGCAGGAGGCGACGGAGGACTTCCATCGCGTCGGTGGCGCCGGCGTGCTGCCCAGCCTGCGCGACGCCGGGATTTTCATGCTCTACCGGGCCCGCATCGTCTGGCTCGTGCTGCTCGTCTTCGGCAACATCTTCTCCGGCGCCGGCATCGCCTATTTCGAGGACACGATCACCGCCTATGTGGCGCTCGTCTTTTTCCTGCCGCTCCTGATCGACTCCGGCGGCAATGCCGGCTCGCAGTCGGCGACACTGATGGTGCGCTCGCTGGCCACGGGCGACGTGCGGCTCACCGACTGGAGCCGGATGCTGAGCCGAGAGGTCGCGGTGGCGCTGCTCATGGGCGTGACGATGGCGCTCGCCGTGTCGCTGATCGGGGTGATGCGCGCGGGGCCCGAGATCGCGCTCGTGGTGGCGTCGTCCATGGTCATCATCGTCATCGTCGGCAGCCTGATCGGCATGACGCTGCCGTTCGTGCTGACCCGCCTGAAGCTGGACCCCGCCACGGCGAGCGCGCCCCTGGTCACATCGATCGCGGACGCTGCCGGCGTGCTGATCTACTTCGCCATTGCGACGGCGTTCCTGATCCCGGCCGCGTAGCCGAACCGTCACCTGGGGCTGCCGTAATACGCCGGGTGCCGCCGAGGAGCGCGCGCGCGGGAGGAAGGAGATTCGGAATGCCGCTGGAGCAGGTTGTCCTCAGGCTGGCTACAGCGCTGGTGCTTGGCGCGCTCATCGGGTTCGAGCGCCAGTGGCGGCAGCGCATGGCCGGCCTCAGGACCAACGTCCTCGTCGCCCTGGGTGCGGCGTCCTACACCGTCTTCTCGCTGATGACGCCGGACGAGATCAGCCCGACGCGCGTCGCGGCACAGGTCGTGTCCGGCATCGGCTTCCTGGGGGCGGGCGTCATCATGCGCACCGGCGTGAACATCCAGGGTCTCAACACGGCCGCGACGCTGTGGTGCGCGGCTGCCGTCGGGGTACTGGCGGGTGCGGGCTACGTTGCGGAAGCCGGGGTGGCCACGGCGTTCATCGTTGCGACCAACATCGCGCTGCGGCCGATCGTGCGGCTGATCAACCGCCAGCCTCTCGCCGGTACCGAGGTCGAGCACCACTACCGGGTTCGCGTCGTCTGCCGGGCGGAGCAGGAGGCGCATGTCCGCGCGCTGCTGCTCCAGGGCGTCAGCGTAAGCGAACTCCGGCTTCGTCGGCTTGAAAGCGAGGACCAGCCCGCCGGCGGACGTGTCGAGGTCCATGCCGAGATGGTATCGCTCGATCGCAGCGACGCCGTCCTGGAGCAGGTGGTGGGACGGCTCAGTCTGGAGGCTAGCGTTTCGGCGGCGAGCTGGTCGGTGCAGGCCGAGACCCATGCCGATGCACCGCCGCGCTCGCTGCTCGGTTGATCGTTTCGACCTGGGCCGGTGCGGCTATCGGGCAGGCACGTCGCCGTCCGATGCCCCGTTCTCGGGCGCGTAGGTGTCGAGGGTGGTGCGCAAACGCTGCAGCAGGTCGAGCGCGTCCGCGAGTTCGGAGCGTTTGAACGCCGCGGCGACGGTCTCCGCGAACGGTTCCTCGCGCCGCGCCGCCTCGTCCAGGTGCGCGCATCCGGCCTCGGCGGCGATCAGGAAGGGCGAGCGGCGGTGGCCGGGATTGGGCTGCGTGTCGACATGGCCGGCGGCGACCAGGTCGTTGACCACGGTCTGCACATACTGCCGGGAGACGCCGCGCAGCCGCGCCAGGTCGGGCACCGTCAGCGGCCCCTCGTCGCGGAGCTGGCGCAAAATGGCCCGCCTGCCGGCCGCCGCGCCATCCGGACCGTGCAGCCGCGCTCCTGCCGCGACGTGCGCGGCCTGGACCCGGCCGATCTCCTCCACCAGCGCCGCCAGAAGACGTACCCGCTCGCGCCGCTTGGCTTCCTTGGCAGCCATCCCGTCCTCCCGCCCGGTCCCGGCCAGTGGGGCATCCGGCCGTGCGCCGAGTCAAGCGGATCGGCCGCTCTTTCGGCATCCGCGCGGCGTGCTAGAGTCCCGGAGCCGAAAGAGGAAGGAGGCGAGCCGTGAGCCAGCGCCGCAAGGGACCGGAGGATCTGCGCAGTTTCCGCTGGTTCGGGCCGGATAGCCACCGGGCCTTCGGGCACCGATCGCGTATGCAGGAGATGGGCTTCGCGCGCGAGGAGTTCATGGGCAAGCCGGTCATCGGCATCGTGAACACCTGGTCGGACACCAACACCTGCCACAGCCACCTGCGCGACCGCGCCAACGAGGTGAAGCGCGGCGTGATGCAGGCCGGCGGCTTCCCGGTCGAGCTGCCGGCGATGTCGGTCGGCGAGCAGATGACCAAGCCGACCTCGATGATGTACCGCAACTTCCTCGCCATGGAGACCGAGGAACTGCTGCGCTCGCAGCCCATCGACGGCTGCGTGCTCCTCGGCGGATGCGACAAGACCACGCCGGGCCTGCTGATGGGCGCCATCTCGATGGACATACCGGCGATCTACGTGCCGGCCGGGGCGATGCTGCGCGGCCATTGGCGCGGCCGGACGCTCGGCTCCGGCACCGACGTGTTCAAGCTCCACGCCGAGCGGCGCGCCGGCAAGCTCTCCGACGAGGACTGGCACAGCCTGGAGGCGGGTTTCGCCCGCTCGGCCGGCACCTGCATGGTGATGGGGACGGCGGCGACCATGATGTCGCTGGCCGAGGTGCTGGGCATGACCCTCCCCGGCGCCTCGTCGATCCCCGCGGTCGACGCGACCCACGCGCAGATGGCGGTGCGCGCCGGCATGCGCATCGTCGACATGGTGTGGGAGGACCTGAAGCCGTCGCAGATCCTGACCGAGCAGGCTTTCGACAACGCCATCACGCTCGACATGGCGCTGTCGGGCTCCACAAACGCGATCATCCACCTGACCGCGATGGCCGGCCGGCGCGGCATCCACCTGCCGCTGGAGCGGTTCGACGCGATCTCCAAGCGCACGCCGGTGCTCTGCAACCTGAAGCCGGCCGGCACGCACCTGATGGAGGATTTCTACTATGCCGGCGGCCTGCGCGGCCTGCTGAACCGGATCGGCGACCTGCTGAACCTCGACTGCCTGACGGTCAACGGCCGGACGCTGGGCGAGAACATCGCGGGCACCGAGGTCTATGACGACGACGTGATCCGCACGCGCGACAATCCCCTGTCGCCGACCGGCGGCACGGCGGTGCTGCGCGGCAACCTCGCGCCCGACGGCGCCATCATCAAGCCGACGGCGGCCGAGCCGCATCTGCTGAAGCATCGCGGCAGGGCGGTGGTGTTCGAGAGCGTCGACGACATGTACGCCCGCATCGACGACGAGAACCTGGACGTCACCGCCCAATCGGTGCTGGTGCTGAAGAACGGCGGCCCGCTGGGCGCGCCGGGCATGCCGGAATGGGGCCAGCTGCCGATCCCGAAGAAGCTGCTGCGCGACGGCGTGCGCGACATGCTGCGCATCTCCGACGCGCGGATGAGCGGCACCAGCTACGGTGCCTGCGTCCTGCATGTCTGCCCGGAATCGGCGGTCGGCGGGCCGCTCGCCTTCGTCCGCGACGGCGACGAGATCGAGATGGACGTCGAGGCGCGCACCCTGCACCTGCACGTTTCCGAGGCTGAGCTGAAGGCCCGCCGCGATGCCTGGCAGCCGCCGCCGGCGCATTACAGCCGCGGTTACGGCTCGCTCTACATCCAGCACGTGACGCAGGCGGACAAGGGCGCCGACTTCGACTTCCTGCATGCCGGCGAGCCGATCCCGGAGCCGAAGATCTTTTGAGGCGCCGCCGGCGCGGGGGGGGGCCGCCCGCGCGGGGCGGAGCCGGCGGCGGGGGGC
>JBKBLL010000237.1:0-5846 GCA_046296375.1 Alphaproteobacteria bacterium
CGGCGGCCCGGTCTTTCCGCAGACCGAGGCCTTCTCGTTCCAGATCGCCACCGACACGCAGGAGGAGACCGACCGCTACTGGAACGCCATCGTCGGCAACGGCGGGCGGGAGAGCGCCTGCGGCTGGTGCAAGGACCGCTGGGGGGTGAACTGGCAGATCACCCCGCGCACCCTGACCGAGGCGCTGGCGGCGGGCGGGGACGAGGCGCAGCGCGCATTTGCCGCGATGATGACCATGCGCAAGATCGACCACGCCGCCATCGATGCCGCGCGGCGGGGCTGAGCGGCGCGAACTTCGGAGACATCGGAAGGAAACCTGTCCATGACCGAACCGATCGAGATTTCGGCCTTCGTGCCCGTCCCGCCCGATGCCGCCTGGGCGGCCTTCAACGCGCCCGAGGCGATCATGCAGTGGAACCAGGCCTCGCCCGACTGGCATTGCCCCTCGGCCAGCGTCGAACTTTGCGTCGGCGGGAGGCATGTCGCGCGCATGGAGGCGCGCGACGGCTCCTTCGGGTTCGACTACGCGGGCACCTACGAGGCGGTGGACGCGCCCCGCGCCGTGACCCTGCGCCTCGACGACGGGCGCCGGGCGCGCACGACCTTCGCCCCCGAGGCCGGCGGCACGCGCGTCGTCACGGTCTTCGACCCCGAGGGGACGCACCCGCGCGAGATGCAGCGGCAGGGCTGGCAGGTAATCCTCGACAGCTACGCCGCCTTCGCGGCGCGGGCGAGCCGTTAGGATGGCGCGCCTCGTCTTCGGCATGAACATGTCGCTCGACGGCTATGTCGATCACAACGCCTTCGGGCCGAGCCCCGCGCTCTTCCGCCATTTCGTCGCCGAGACGGCGGCGCAGACCGGCAGCCTCTACGGCCGGCGGCTCTACGAGCTCATGCGCTACTGGGACGAGGACCAGCCCGGCTGGGGTCCCGACGAGGCGGCCTTTGCCGCGGCCTGGCGGCGGCAGCCGAAATGGGTGGTATCGCGCACGCTGACCGAGGTCGGCCCCAATGCCGCGCTGCTCGGCCCCGATCTCGAAGCCGAGGTGCACGCAATCAAGGCCGCGCATGCGGGAGAGATCGAGGTCGCCGGCCCGACGCTCGCCGCGGCGCTCGGCGATCTCGGCCTGATCGACGAATACCGCATCTACCTGCATCCGGTAGTGCTAGGCTGGGGCACGCCCTTCTTCGCGCGTGCCCGGCCGCCGCTGCGCCCGATCGCGCAGGACGTGATCGACGGCGCGGTGGTCCGACTGCGTTACGAACCGGAATGAACAGCCGGGCGCAAGCCGGCCACGAGGCAAACGAGGATCGCACCCCATGCAAGGCAAGACCCACTACGCCAACGGCCAGCCCGTCTTCCGGCAGGCAGGCGATATGCTGACCTACTATTTCAAGACCGGATTGAAGAAGGCCGAGGGTCGCTCGGTCGAGGGCGTCATGCAGGGCGAATGGCGCTTCTGGCGCGAGACGGGCGAGCTCTGGCAGATCGGCCATTTCCGCGACGGCGAGAAACACGGCGAATGGGTTCGGTTCGGGCGCGATGGATCGGTGGAGAAGCGTGCGTTCTTCGGCCCATCCGCGGCAGACGACTGAACCCCAGGATGCGGATGGCGCGTGGCGTTGTCGCGCTCTCGCGGCGCGATGTCCGATCGACTCTCCCGGTCTGTCGGGCGGAACAACGTCGAGACGGGCGACAGGTCCCGTCACGAAGTCTCCGGACGCGACAGGACGAGCTTCACGCCCGAGTAGCCGAAGAATCCGGCGGCCAGACCGTCGATGCCCCGCCGGGCCCGGCGATAGCCCGACCGGATAGCGGCTTGCGAGAACAGGACTGCATAGACGAGGTAGATCGCGAGGCCGAGCAGGGCGCAGAGCGCGGTGACGACAGGCAGGCCCGAACCGCCCTCCGTCGAGCCGACGCCGATGGCAAGAACCGAAATCCACGCCAGCACGGCCTTCGGATTGCTGAGGTTCAGGATGAGTCCCCGAACCATCATCCTGCCGTCGGCGACCGGCACAGCTTCATCCGGCAGCCGCTCGGGCAGGATCGCGCTGCGGGCCGATTGCCAGGCCAGCCACATCAGGTAGGCGCCGCCGAACCAGCGCAGCACCGTCAGCGCGACGGAGGATTGCACGAGGATCGCGCCGAGTCCGGCCGCCGCCACCAGGCCCCAGAAGGCAAGCCCCACGGCGAGCCCCAGCCCGAGCGCGGCGGCCGAGCGCGCGCCGGCAGCCATCGCCGTGGTGGACACCGCCAGAGTCGCCGGGCCCGGTGACGCAGCGGCAACGAAGAAGGCCATCAGGGCCGGAAATATTGCATCAGGTGTCACGGGTCTCGCTCCTGTCTGGCGACCGACCGCCGGTCTGTTTGGGGGAAACGCCGCCGCCGGTCAGCCATGCCGCCCGGAGCACCGCGCCGAGGTCGTTCCGGTCGAGCCGCGCGAGCGTGACCTCGGTCCAGCCCTGCGCCCCCCATTTGTTCGGGACCGGCCGAAGCGCAGAAGGCAGGAGCGCGCACCAGTGCGCCTGCTCGTCCGGCGAGAGCTTGAGGTTGGCGGTCACGCCGTCGCGCGGCAGCGTCGCATAGATGCGCCGCACGCGGAACGCGGTGCGGTCGAAATGCGGCGCCTCGGTCGTGCCGGGGAGGTCGAGCGCCAGCCGCCGCAGGTCCGCGGCTTTCGATGCGTCATCGGATGTCATGGACCGACGTCCCTCCCTGCAATCCAGGCGGCCTTTTGCTCGGCGAGGGCCTGACCGAAGGCCGGCCGCCCCTCGGCACGCGCGACATAGGCGCCGAGCGAAGGATGCGCGCCGAGCAGTTCGGACCCCTGCAGCCGGCGCAGGACCGTCACCATCGTCAGGTCGCCGGCCGTGAATTCGCCCTCGAGCCAGTCCCGCGCGCCGAGGTATTCGGCCAGATCGCCCAGGCGTCGGCGCACCCGCTCCACCAGCATCGGCCGACGCTCCGCGTGCCACGGCCTGTCGCGCTCGAGGATGTCGGCGAGGTCGAGGTCGAAGACCGGCGGTTCGACCGTGTCGATGGCGGCGAAGATCCAGGCGACGGCCCGCGCGCGGGCGGCCCGGTCCACCGGCAGCAGGCCGGGACGTGTTTCGGCGATGTGCAGCACGATGGCGCCGGATTCGAACAGGACCAGCCCGTCCTCCTCCCATGCGGGGATCTGGGCGAAGGGATGGCGCGCCCGGTGTTCGGGGTCGCGCAGTGCGGCGAGACGGACCGCGCGCGTGCCGTAGGTGAGGCCCACCTCCGCGCAGGCCCAGCGGACCCTGAAATCCCGCGCGAGCCCGCGGCCGCGGTCGGGGGAGTCGGCAAATCCGGTCAGGACGGGTGTCATCTCGTTCCTCCATTCACCGACTTGCCCGCAGTTCCGCCCGAGGCGCTCGGTCGGTCGCCGGATGCCAGGCAGTCCAGAAAACTCTCGCCGCGCGGGCTGAGCCTGTAGCCGACCTCGAGGCTTTGGGTGAGGCCCAGTTCCTTAAGCTGCCGCATGCGACGTTTGAAGGGCGCCGTCTCGACGCTTGCAAGGCCCGCAAGCTTGGCGGCCGGAATCGCGGGATTCGCGCGGACGAGCCGCAACCAGGTGTCGGTCCAGGCCGAACCGCGGCCTCTCCGGTCGAGGCGGCGCAGGGTTTCGAGGATCTCGGCTGCCGTTTCCATGCCGAAGTCCGCGCCGTTCGACAGCGCCGCGCGGGGGTCTTCGTCCTTCAGCCGGAACGCGATCCGGTAGAGCTGGCCCACGCCGGCGGCGAGCGACCGCAGAGCCTCTTCCCGACCGGCGAAACCGGCCGCGCGCGCCGCGGTGTCGGTGATCTCTTCGAGGGTGACGGGTGCGACGACCTCGATGCCCAACTCGCCCACCGGCGTCCGCAGGCGCCCGCCGCTCTTCACCGTCGGCCGGCGCCATCGGCGGAACGCGACCGTGATCTCGCGGCGCGCGATCCGGTCCAGCACAGGCTTCCTGAAGAGCATCCGGCTCATCCTCCAGACATCGCGTGCCCCCGATCGTGGGTTCGATCAAGGCTTGCGCCCTTTCGCAGCTTCGGCGCCATAGGCCGCGAGAAACACGTCCACTGCGGAGTTGGCGTAGTCCTCGTGCCGCGACCTGTCCGCGACGGCGTCCGCGTCGAACATCGCGCGGTTCATCGGGATGGACAGGATGAGCCAGTTGAACTGCTCGGCCGCGAGCTGCGGGTCGGCCATGCGCAGAAGGCCCCGCTCCTGCAGCCGCAGAAAGGTTGCCGCGAGTTTCTCGTGCGCCCGCCTGGGGGCCGCCTCGTGCCAGGCCTTCGCGACATCGGGAAACCGGTCCACCTCGGCGATGATCCGCCGCCGCAGCTGCATGATGTCGGGCTGGATGACGTCGATCAGATGCTGCTGCGCGAATGCGCGGAGGTCGCGCTCGAGATTGTCGGACTCGGCCAGCGCATCGAAACTCTCCGCGCCCTGGTCCTCGGCAGCGGCGATCAGGCTCAGGATCGCCGCGCGCACGAGGTCGTCCTTGTCGGCGAAGTGCCGGTAGATCGTCTGCTTCGAGACCGAGGACAGTGCGGCGACCTCGTCCGTGCTGGTGCCGGCATAACCCTTGTCGAGGTAGAGCTTGAGCGTCGCCTCGAGGATCGCCCGGCGGACATCGTCGGGTCGCGGGCGCGGCTGTCGTGCGGCGGCTCTGGCCGTTGGCATGGTCTGTCCTTCGGTACTTGACAGTACTTTATGGCATGAGCTAATCGGGTACTGATCAGTACCGAAAGGAGCCCGCCTTGTCCAGATCGTCGATTGCCACCTCCGCAGACGGAACGCGGATCGCCTTCGAGTGCAGCGGCAGCGGCCCGGTGCTGCTCCTGATCGAACCGGCCGGGCATAACGGGGTCTCAGTGCCTTCGACGACCTGGTGCCGCTGCTCGCCCCGCGGTTCACCGTCTGCCGCTACGACCGGAGGGGTCGCGGGGAGAGCGGCGACACCCCACCTTTTGCGCCGGAGCGCGAGGTCGACGATGTCGCGGCCGTGGTCGATGCCATCGGCGGCCAGGCCTTCGCCTACGGCTATTCCTCCGGCGCGCTTCTCGCGCTGCATGCCTCCACACGCGCCGTCCCGCTGGAGGGGATGGGCCTGATATCCAACCTTCTTTTGTGGATGCCGCTCGGTTTGCAAGGAATTTCTGATCGTCCGGACATGTGATCGAGTGCAGTCTTTTGTCAGGCCTGTTCGTGCGGCAGACTGGCGCCGCTGGCCGGGATGGTGATGCGCGGACCGGGGCCACATCTCTGAGAGCTTGCTCGGGGCTCGGAGAAGGTTTCTGGTTTGCCCGACCCGGATCATGTCGATCATTTGCCCATGCAGATCATGCCTCCCTCACAACTCAGTGATCCGGATGGCCGCTCGGCGCCCGATCAGGCGCCGATCAGCACCGGACCGCGATAGCTTTCACCGCGCGTCAACATCGCCCAGATGCCGCGCGCCATCTTGTTCGCCAGCGCGACGGCCACGACCGGGACCGGCTTGCGTTCCAGCATCCGCGCCAGCCACGACCCCTTCGGCGCCCCACGGCGCGAGGCCCAGCGGATCACGGCGGTCGCCCCGATCACCAGCAGCCGCCGGATGTCGCGCTGCCCCATCTTCGAGGTCTTCCCCAGCTTCTGCTTGCCGCCGCTGGAGTGTTGCCGTGGCACCAGCCCGAGCCAGGATGCAAAGTCCCGCCCGCGCCGGAACTGCTCCATCGGCGGCGCGAAGGTCTCGACCGCGAGCGCGGTGATCGGCCCGACACCCGGCATCGTCTGCAGCTGGCGCGGCAGGTCTGCTTCCTGCGACATGGCCGCGATCCGCGCC
>JBKBLL010000238.1:0-5799 GCA_046296375.1 Alphaproteobacteria bacterium
CGCCGCGAGCCGGGCGCAACCACCGGGGGCGGCGCAGGCGGCGGCTCGGCGATCGAAGGCGCCACAGGCGGCGGCGGTGGCGCCAGTGCGACCGGGGGCGGCGTTCCCTGACGGCGCGCCTCCTCTTCGGCCCGGCGGCGCTCCGCGGCGATCCGTGCGGCCTCGGCGGCCCGACGGCGCTCGGCTTCGGCGCGACGCCGCGCCTCTTCGACCCGCCGACGTTCCGCCTCGACCCGCCGGCGCTCCTCCTCGGCGCGGCGCTCCGCCTCCAGCCGCTTGATGAGATCGCGCAGATCGTCGGCCTCCCGCCCCATCCGGGTCAGGCGCGCGGCGACATCCTCCCGCTCGGCCGCGGCGCGGTCGCGCAGGACCGCCGTGCGTTGCGCCAGCGTCGCCAGTTCGGCGCGTTCGCGGCGCAGCGCGGCCAGCTGGTTGGCGAGTGCGGTACGTTCGCGCCTGCCCTCGGTGCGCAGATGCGCGAGCGTCGCGATGCGATCGCGCAGTTCGGTCGCCTGGCGCTCCAGCGGCGGGACCAGGGCACCCAGGAGCGATGCGGTGCGCACCGTGTCCACGGGGCCGGCGGGCATGGCGATCATCGCCTCCGGCGGGCGCTGCGCCATGCGCTGCAGGGCGGCCAGCGTCACGGCCATGCGCTCCCGCCCCTCGGCCAGCGCCGCTTCCGCCGCCGCCGTCTCGCGCCGCAGGTCGCGCAACCGGAACTCGGTCGCGGTCGCCGTTTCCTCCTGGTCCTGGACGCGGCGCGCCACCGCCACCGCCTGCCGGCGCAGCGCGTCGATCTCCTTCTCGTGCGAGGCCGCCTCGGCGTCCAGTTCCTCCTGGCGCGCCCGTGCCCGGTCGATGGCGCGGTCGATGGAGCGGATCTCGGTTTTCGCCCGATCCTCGTCGCGCGCCTGCGCGCGGGCGTCCGACGGTACGCAGGGCAGCCCGGCCGTCAGCACGAGAAGGCCGATGCCGAGCCGACGCATGAGGCGGCGATGGCCGTGTGGGGCCACGACGGGCGGAAACATCGCGGTGCCGGAATCCTCGGGCCACGGAAGCATGCATCCTAGCACGCCTGCGTCTGCCAGCGGGAACGCCGCGTAGGGGCGGCAGGTGATCACGCGCGGTGGTAGGGGTGCCCGGAGAGGATGGTGGTCGCGCGGTAGAGCTGTTCGACCAGCATGACCCGCGCCAGCATGTGCGGCCAGGTCATCGGTCCCAGGGACAGGACGAGGTCCGCCGCCACCCGCACCGCATCGCCATGTCCGTCGGCGCCGCCGAGGAGGAACGTCGCGTGCGACACGCTCTCATCGTGCCAGCGGCCCAGGAGCGTCGCGAAGCCGGCACTGTCGAGAGCCCGGCCGGCCTCGTCGAGTGCGACCACGCGGCCGCCGGCCGGCACCGCGGCGAGCAGCAGCTCCGCCTCGCGCGCCTTGGACTTCGGCGGCGGCAGGTGCTGGCGCAGTTCCACCTCGCGCAGTTCAAGGGGCCAGGCGAGCCGGCGGGCATAGTCGGCGTAGAGGTCGGTCGCCGGCCCGGCACGCGCGCGCCCGACCGCGGCGATCAGGAGGCGCAAGCCATGCTCACTCCCCGGTCGGCGCGGCCGCCGCCGGCTCCGACAGTTCCGCGCCCCACATCTTTTCCAGATTGTAGAAGCTGCGGACCTCCGGGCGGAACAGATGCACGATCACATCGCCCGCATCGAGCAGCACCCAGTCGCCGGCGGGCAGGCCCTCCACCGCCGGCGCACGGCCGAGCAGCGGCTTCACGTCTTCCGCCAGATGCTCGGCCATGGCAGCGACATGGCGCTGCGCCCGTCCGGACGCGACCACCATCTGGTCGCAGATCGAGGATTTGCCGCGCAGTTCGATGACCACCACGTCCTGCGCCTGATCGTCGTCGAGACGCTTGAGAATCCGTTCCAGCAGAGCGCCACCTTCCGGTCCTGCGGACTGGGTGTCGCGGCCGCCGTCCGGCGCGTCGAGCCGTCCTGCCGTTGCATCGGAGCCGATTATGGCCGTCTTCCTCCTGTCATCGCGGCGGCCAGCACACGAGGCGCGTGCGGATGTCGGTCGCCGAAGTGTCGTCGAGCGGGATGGGGATGAACGTCCAGGCGGGCGGCGGGTGGCCGGCAAGCCCGCCGGCACCTGAAAGGGGAACCCGGTCCCGCCGGAACCTGTGCGCCGCCTTGCCTGCCATTGCCCTTGAGATGTAGTTCGGCCGCGCGAACACTGCAACCGGCAGGGAGCCGAACAGTCGGGGCCAGCGGCTCCAGCGTGGCATCTGGATCATGATGTCGGCGCCCATCAGCCAGACGAAGCGGACGCGCGGAAAGCGCCGGCGCAGTGCCGCCACCGTGTCGACCGTGTAGCGGGTGCCGAAATGCCGCTCGGCATCGGTGACGCGGATGCGCGGGTGCGCGGCGACCGCACGGGCCCGCGCCATCCTGGCGTCCAGCGCCGCCATCCCGTCCGAAGCCTTCAGCGGATTCTGCGGCGAAACGAGCCACCAGATCTCGTCGAGGCGCAGCCTGCGCAGCGCCTCGACGCTGATGTGGCGGTGGCCGCGATGGGCGGGATTGAACGAGCCCCCCAGCAGGCCGACGCGGCCCGTCTCGCGATGCCCGACGACGCCCGACAGGCGGGCCGGGCGATGACCGCCGGCCGCTATGGCCGGACCTGCCCGTCGCCGCGCACGACGTACTTGTAGCTGGTCAGCTGCTCCGCCCCCACCGGGCCGCGCGCATGGAAACGGTCGGTGGAGATGCCGATCTCCGCCCCCATGCCGAACTCGCCGCCGTCGGCGAACTGGGTCGAGGCGTTGTGCAGCACGATCGCGCTGTCGACGCGCTCCAGAAAACGGGCGGCGGCGGCCTGATCCTCGGTCAGGATGGCGTCGGTGTGGTGCGAACCCCATCGGTTGATGTGCCGGATCGCATCGTCCAGCCCGTCCACGACGCGCGCCGATACGATCGCGTCGAGATACTCCGTCGCCCAGTCGGACTCGGCGGCGGGCAGGACGCGCGGGTCGGCGGCACGCACGGCGGCGTCGCCGCGCACCTCGCAGCCGGCATCGACGAGGTCGCGCACGACCGGCGCGAGATGCGTCGGCACCGCGGCACGATCGAAGAGCAGCGTCTCGACGGCGCCGCAGACGCCCGTGCGGCGCAGCTTCGCGTTGAGGACGATGCGCCGCACCGCGTCGAGGTCGGCCGTCGCGTCGACATAGATGTGGACCAGCCCCTCCAGGTGGCCGATCACCGGCACCTTGGCCTCGGCCATCACCCGCTCGATCAGGGAGCGCCCGCCGCGCGGTACGATGACGTCGACCAGGCCGCGCAGACCGAGCAGCACGCCCACGGCGGCACGGTCGCGCGTCGGCACCAACTGGACGCTGTCCTCCGGCAGGCCGGCGGCGCGCAGGCCCTCATGCAGGCAGGCGGCGATCGCACGCGAGCTGTGGAAACTCTCCGAGCCGCCGCGCAGGATGGCCGCGTTGCCCGACTTCAGACAGAGTCCGCCGGCATCCGCCGTCACGTTGGGGCGCGACTCGTAGATGATGCCGATGACTCCCAGCGGCACGCGCACCCGCGCGATGCGCAGGCCGTTCGGCCGGGTCCACTCGGCGATCGTGGCGCCGATCGGATCCGGCAGGGCGGCGACATCCTCCAGCCCGCGTGCGATGCCTTCGATCCGCGCGGCGTCGAGCCGCAGCCGGTCGGCCAGGGCGGCCGTCAGGTCTTTGGCCTCGGCGAGGTCGCGGGCATTGGCGGAAAGGATCTCGGCCGATCGTTCGCGCACGGCGGCGGCGGCGGCGCGCAGGGCCGCGTCCTTCGCCGTTCCGGGCGCGAGCGCGAGGTCGGCGGCGGCAGCGCGGGCCCGCTCGCCGATGCCGCGCATCAGGGTCCCGACATCCCCGGACGGGTGCGCGTCGAGCGGCACGGTCGGCATGGCGGCGGTCATGACAGAACCAAGTCGTCGCGGTGAATGATCTCGTCCCGGCCACGGTAGCCGAGGCAGTCTGCGATTTCATGGCTTTTGTGCCCGGCGATCAGGCGGGCATCGTCCGCGGAATAGGCAGACAGGCCGCGCGCCAGTTCGCGGCCCGACGGATCGCGTACCAGGACGGCGTCGCCGCGCTCGAAGCCGCCGTCGACGGCGACGACCCCCGCCGGCAGCAGGCTGCGCCCCTCGCGCAGGGCGCGCGCCGCGCCGTCGTCGATGACGAGCGTGCCGCGCGGACGCAGGCTGCCCGCGATCCACTCCTTGCGGGCCGTGCGCGGCGTAGCGGTGGGAAGGAACCAGGTGCAGCGGCCGCCGGCCTCGATTGCCGCCAGCGGCGCCTCGTGCCGGCCGTTGGCGATCACCATGCGGCATCCCGCCCCCATCGCGATCCGCGCGGCGGCGAGCTTCGTCACCATGCCGCCGCTGCCGAAGCCGGACCCCGGGGCGCCCGCCATCGCCTCGATATCCGGTGTCAGCGCGCGAATCTCCGGCAGGAAGCGCGCATCGGGATCGTGCCGGGGATCGGCCGTGTAGAGCCCGTCGATGTCGGACAGCAGCACCAGCGCCTCGGCGCTGACCATGGCGGCGACGCGGGCGGCGAGCCGGTCGTTGTCGCCGAAGCGAATCTCCTCGGTCGCGACCGTGTCGTTCTCGTTGATGACCGGCACGGCGCGCAGCCGGACCAGGGTGGTCAGCGTCGTACGCGCGTTGAGATATCGCCTGCGCTGCTCTGTGTCGCCGAGCGTGACCAGGACCTGGGCGACGGTAATACCATGCCGCGCCAGCGTTTCCTGCCAGGCATGGGCGAGGCGGATCTGGCCTGTGGCGGCCGCCGCCTGGCTCTCCTCCAGGCGCAGGGGCCCTTCCGGCAGGCCGAGATGCCGGCGGCCCAGGGCAATCGCTCCGGAGGACACCAGGATCACTTCCTGGCCGCGGCCGGCGCAGCGCGCCACATCCTCGCCCAGCGCCTCCAGCCAGGCATGGCGCAGCTTCCCGCTCGCCGCGTCCACCAGCAGGGACGAGCCGATCTTGATCACGATGCGGCGCGCCGCCGCCAGACCGCCGACAGCCTCGCTCGTTACGGGAGGCGCGATGTCGCTCGCGACGCCGGATGCATCACCGGCCGCAGTCATGGCCGGTAGGGGACGACGGGTTCCGCCGCAGTCCGTTCCTCCGCCCGCGCGCCCTCGATCACCCCGTGAAGGGCGGAGAGCAGCGGGCGCACATTCTCTCCCGACGCTCCGGAGACGGTCCAGACGGCCGCAGGCTCCAGACCCGCCGCCTCGGCCAGCGCGGCGCGGTGCTCCGCCATCGTCTCCGGCGCCAGGGCATCGCACTTGTTCAGCGCGACGATCTCGGGCTTGTCGTCGAGCCCGTGTCCGTAGGCCTCGATTTCGCCGCGCACGACGCGATAGCTCTCGGCCGGGTCCTCGGCGGTGCCGTCGACCAGGTGCAGCAGGACGCGGCAGCGCTCCACATGGCCGAGGAACCGGTCGCCCAGCCCGGCACCCTCGTGGGCGCCCTCGATCAGGCCGGGAATGTCGGCGAGCACGAACTCCGTGTCGTGCACCTGCACGACGCCGAGCCCCGGCGTCAGGGTCGTGAAGGGATAGTCGGCGATCTTCGGCCGCGCCCGGCTGACCGCCGCGAGGAAGGTCGACTTGCCGGCGTTGGGCAGGCCGACCAGACCGGCGTCGGCAACCAGCTTCAGGCGCAGCCAGAGCCAGCGCTCCTCCCCCGGCCAGCCGGGACCGGCGCGGCGCGGCGCACGGTTGGTCGAGGACTTGAAATGGAC
>JBKBLL010000239.1:0-5792 GCA_046296375.1 Alphaproteobacteria bacterium
GGCGCGGAACTGCCGCGCACCGCCAGCCCCAATCGACTCTAGCGGCGGACGTTAGCGGGCGGCGGGGGCCGGCCGCGGCTTTGGGGGGGCATGTCGGTGATCAAGGTGGCTGGATACGGCACCGGGCCGGCCGACGGGCCGGCCAGGCTGGGAAGCATCGCGGCGGCCGTCTCGATCGTCCTGGGAATCGCGTCACCGGCGGTCGCGCAGGGCGCAGCGGCCGCGCCGGGGGCTTCGGTCCCAACGGGCGCCGCCCTGGAAGCGGACGACCGCAAGGTCACGGTGATGACGCGGCCCAAGCCCGAACTCGATCCGTCGGGGGTGCGGATGGGGTCCTTCCTGCTCTATCCCTCTGTCGGGGTCGGGGTCGAGTTCGACGACAACATCTATCGGACCCGGCGCGACCGGGAGGCGGACTTCATCGCCCGCGTCATGCCCAGGCTACGGGCGGTGTCCGACTGGAACAATCATTCGGTCGAACTCGACGCGGGGCTGCATGCCGGCCGGTACCTCGACAATACGAGTGAGGATTTCACCGACTGGACCGTCGGCCTGTCGGGCCGACTGGACATCAGTCGCGCCACCCAGGCGTTCGCCGCCGCCCGGCACGAGCGCCTGCACGAGGATCGCGGTTCCCCGGACGCGGCCGACGGCGTCTCCCCCACGCGCTACGGCCGCACCAGCGTCAACGTCGGTGCCAGCCACCGGATCAATCGTCTGACGCTCAGCGCCGAGGGCCGCTATGTCGGCCTGGATTTCGACGATGTGCGGCGCGGCGGCGGACGGATCGACAACGACGATCGCGACCGTCACGTCTGGATCGCCGCGGCGCAGGCCTCCTACGAGATCGTGCCGGCCTATCAGGCCTTCGTCCGAGCGGTCTACAACGTTCGCGACTATCGCCGGTCGCGCGACGATTTCGGCATCGACCGCGACTCCGAGGGTGTGGAACTGGTCGTCGGGACGGAGTTCGACCTGACCGGCCTCACCTTTGGCAGCGTCTTCGCGGGCTGGCGCGGCCAATGGTACGCCGACGACCGCCTCGGCCGCCTCGACGGCTTCGCCTTCGGCGGCCAGTTGACCTGGAACGTCACGCCGATCACGACCGCACAGCTGACGATCCAGCGCGAGATCGAGGAAACCAGCGTCGCGGCGGCGGAGGGGTTCTGGTCTACCGGGCTGCGCGCGACACTGGACCACGAACTGCTTCGCAATCTGATCCTGCGGTCCGGCCTGTCCTACTGGCGCCAGGAATATGAAGGCATCGACCGCGACGACGACGTCTTCCTGGCCTCGGGCGGCGCCATCTGGCAGGCGAACCGGCACCTCGGCGTGGGTGCCACCTATACCCACGAGCGGCGGGAATCGCGGGGGCGCGCCGCCGGCATCGACTATCGCGACAACCGGCTGGTGCTGACGGTCACGGGGAGGCTCTGAAAGGGGCCGCGCGGCGCCCGACGCAGGATGCGGGAGGTGGGAATGCGACACATCGGATCGATTGATTTCGGGATCGGGGTTTCGGGAGACGGGCCTCCGGGAGACGGGCCTCCGGGAAGCGGGCTTCGAGAGGTGGCGGCCCGGTGGGCGCTCGCGGCAATGCTCGCGCTGGCGTTCTCCTGGGTGATCGGCGGCGTGACGGCGTCGGCCCCGGCATCGGCGCAGGAGTACCGCCTCGGTTCCCAGGACCGGATCGCGGTGACCGTGTTCGGCGAAACCGATCTGTCCGGCGAATTCGAACTCGACGGCGAGGGCAAGGTGGCGCTGCCGCTGCTGGGCGAGATCGCGCTCGGCGGCATGACCCTGCGCGAGGCGGAGCGCATCGTCGCCGCGCGCCTGCACCCCGACTATCTGATCGACCCGAAGGTCAGCATCCAGGTCGCCAACTATCGTCCCTTCTACATCCTGGGCGAGGTCAAGTCGCCCGGCGGCTACCCCTACGTCAACGGGATGACGGTGGTGCAGGCGGTGGCGCTCGCCGGCGGCTTCACCTACCGCGCGCGCACCAGCAACGTCGTCATCGTTCGCGACGCCTCCCGGCAGCCCGCGAGCCAATCCACCGCGGTGATGCCCGGCGACATCATCGAGGTTCCCGAACGGTTCTTCTGAGGCGGGCGCCGGCCGTGCGGGGGGCCGGAACCGGCGGGAGCAAGGCGAGTGAAGGACCACGTAATCCATCCCGGCCCGCCCGGCTATTCGGGGATCCACCTGCCGCTTTCCGGCCCGCTGCCGGGGACGGACGATGTGCGCCTGCTTCTGCGCCGCCTGGCACGGCGCCGCTGGTCCATTCTCGGGCTCACTCTGCTCTTCACGGCGCTCGCGGCGATCGTCGTGCTGCAGCTGGAGCCCGTCTATCGTGCGACGACCCACGTCATGATCGAGGCGCGCCAGTCGCGGGTCGCCAATGTCGAGGAGGTCCTGTCCGGCCTGTCGGGGGAGCGCGAGACGATCGAGAGCGAGTTGCGGGTCATCGCCTCGCGCGCCCTCGCCGAGAAGGCGATCGCCCGCCTCGGCCTCGCCGACGACCCGGAGTTCAACCGGGACCTCGCGCCGCGAAGCGCGCTTCTGGCCGCCCTCGATCCACGCGGCTGGATCGATGCGGAACGCTGGGCGGAATGGCAGGCCCTGTTGCCCCCGGACCTGTCGGCGATGCTCGGCGTCCGCGATCCGCAGGCGCTTCCCGAGGAGAAGCGGCTCGAGCACGAGCGCGCCCGGGTCGTCGACCTGTTCCTCGATCGCCTCTCGGTGGGGGCGGAGGGGCGCTCGCGGGTCATCGCCATCGGCTTCAGCAGCGGCCGGCAGGACGTGGCGGCGCGCGTCGCCAACACGGTGGCGGAACTGTACCTCGTGGAGCAGTTGGAGGCGAAGTACGAGGCGACCCGGCTGGCGACGACATGGCTCAACGAGCGGGTCGGCGAACTGCGCGAGAGGGTGGTCGAGGCCGAACAGGCGGTGGAGGCCTTCCGGCAGCAGGCCGGCCTGATCGAGGGTAAGGGCGTAACGGTCGCCTCGCAGCAGGTTTCGGAACTGAACACCCAGCTGATCCTCGCGCGCGGCGAGCGGGCCGAGGCCGAGGCGCGCCTGCGTCAGGTCCAGACCCTCGTGGCCGGCCGCAGCGGTATCGAGTCCGCGGCGGAGGTGCTGCGCTCGCCGCTGATCCAGCGGCTCAAGGAGCAGGAGGCCGAGGTGCTGCGGCGCGCCGCGGACCTGTCCCAGCAATATGGCGCGAGGCATCCCCGGATGATCGGCGTGCGCGCCGAACTGGACGACATCCGGTCGAAGATCGCCATCGAGGTCAAGCAGATCGTCCAGAGCCTCCGGAACGAGGCGGAAGTCGCCCGGGCGCGCGAGGGGACCCTGGTCGGCGGGCTCGATGCGCTGAAGCGGAACATGGGCCGCGCGAACGTCTCCGAGGTGCGGCTGCGCGCCCTGGAGCGCGAGGCGGCGGCGAGCCGCGCCCTTTTCGAGAACTTCCTGTCGCGGCTGAAGGAAACGACAGCGCAGGAGAACCTGCAGCAACCCGACGCCCGCATCATCTCCCGCGCCGACGTTCCCGAGCATCCGGCCTTTCCCCGCACCAGGCTGATGATCGCGGGGTCGGGGCTGGCGGCGCTGCTCCTGTCGGTCGCGATCGCCTTCCTGCTGGAGCGGCTCGATCCGGGCTTCCGCAGCACCGATCAGATCGAGTCCGTGCTGGGCGTGCCCGGCCTCGGCCTGGTGCCGCAGATCACCGGCCTGCGCAGTATCGGGCGCACCCCCGAAGCCTATGTCGTCGACCGGCCCACCTCCGCCTTCGCGGAATCCCTGCGAACGCTGCACACCGCGCTGCTGCTGTCCAATGTCGACCAGCCGCCGAAGACGGTGCTGGTCACCTCGTCCGTCCCGCGCGAAGGCAAATCGACGATCGCCATCGCGATGGCGCGGCTGATGGCGCGCTCCGGACGCAGTGTGCTGCTGGTCGACTGCGATCTGCGCCGGCCGCGCGCCGCGTCCGCCCTGGGCCTGCCGGGCAAGCCGGGGCTGGTCGAGGTCCTCGCCCGCAGCGTGGCGCTGGAGGAGGCGGTGGTGCGCGACGTCGAGGCGGCGCTCGACGTCCTGCCGGCCGGCGAGCGTCCGACCAGCCCGCCCGACCTTTTCACATCCACCCAGATGCGGGCCCTGCTGGCCGACCTGCGCGAGCGCTACGACCTAATCGTCATCGATTCGCCACCCGTGCTCGCGGTGTCGGAGGCGCGCATCCTGGCCCGCCTGACGGATACGACGGTCTTCGTCATCCGCTGGGCGGCGACGCCGCGCGAGGTCGCCGCGATGGGCGTGAAGCAGATCCGCGACTCCGGCGCGCAACTGGCCGGCGCCGTCCTCTCGCAGGTCAACGTGAAGAAGCACGCTCGCTACAGCTATGGCGACTCAGGCTATTACTATGGCGCCGCGCGTCGCTACTACGCGAACTGAGCCGGGCGGCGGGCGGGCTGGTTTCCGGCGCGTCGTCGCGGCGGGGCTGATCGCGGCCGCCGGCGCGGCGCTCGTCGGCATGGCGGTGCCCCGGCTGATGGCCGGTGCGGCCCTCGTTCCCGGCGATCCGATCCTGCGCCGCATCCTGGAACGCAAGGCCGTGTCCGACGCCGAACTCGATCGGCTCGCCGAGAGCCGGCGGGCGGCCCTCGCTTGGCACGGGCACGGGCGCACCGGTACGGATCTCGGCCTCGCGCTCCTGGAGGCGGCCGGGCGCAAGCGGATCCTGCACGCCGACCGCGACGTCGATCCCGCGCGCCGCGTCCTCGCCGATGCGCTGGCTCGGGCGCCGGCGAACCCGCATGGCTGGCTGCGGCTGGCCGCACTGGAGCATCTGGCGAACGGTCCCGGCCCGATGGTGGCGCGCCATCTGGAGATCTCCATCGTCACGGGCCCGGCGGAACGCGAACTCCTGTTTCCGCGCCTGCATCTCGCTCTGCGGCTGCTCGCTGCCGACGGCCCCGAACCGGCCTCGGCCGCGTTGCACGACCTCGTCGCGGGTCAGCTCGACTGGGCCTGGCGTGCCGACCGGCGCCGCACCGTCCTGATCGCCCTGGCCGCCGGCGCGGAGGACCTGCTCCGCCGCCGTCTGGCGGCGACGCCCGACGACGCCGCCGCGTTCGAGCGCATTCTCGCGGCCGCTCGGGCCGCGGCGCGTCAGGAATCGTAGGTCACCAGGGACGTGAAGGGGACGTCGACGCGCTTGCGACCTTCCAGGAAGGCCAGTTCGATGACGCATCCGCCGGCGACGACGTCGGCGCCCATGCGCTGCAGCAGGGCGATGCCGGCGGCCATCGTGCCGCCGGTGGCGAGCAGGTCGTCGACCACCGCGACCCGCTGGCCGGCATGGACCGCGTCGCTCTGGACCTCGACCGTGTCGGAGCCGTATTCGAGGTCGTAGGTGTGCGGAATGGTCGGCCCCGGAAGCTTGCCCTTCTTGCGCACCATCATGAACCCGATGCCGAGTTCGAGGGCGAGCGGCGCGGCGATCAGGAAACCACGGGATTCGATGCCGGCCAGCATGTCGGGCTTCGCCGGGCGGATCGCTTCCGCCAGCCTGTCGATCGTGTGCCGCCAGGCGCCGGCATTCGCGAGCAGGGTGGAGATGTCGTAGAACAGGATGCCGGGCTTCGGGAAATCCGGAACGGCGCGGATATGGTCCTTCAGGTTCATCCTCGGCGATCTCCAGGCCTGGTCGGGGCGGCGCAGATCCTATCCGCACCGCCCGGCCCGCGCCACGCAAACCCGTCCCTGAGCCCATCGTCCGGGCCAATCGCTCGGGC
>JBKBLL010000240.1:0-5726 GCA_046296375.1 Alphaproteobacteria bacterium
CGCGCACGCGAGGATTGGCTCGCCGGCCAGGTCGATTTCACCTATTGCGTGCGTGACAGCGTGCGCGGCACGATCTGGGTCGTCGAGGTCACGATCGCGATGGAGCCGTCGTTCGTTGCCCTCGACGCGCGCGAGGTCGACACCGGGACCCACCGCTTCGCCGCCGCGGCTGGATCCTCCGGCAGCGGGACTTGTGCCGCCGCCTTCCCTCGCGGGCGCGGCTGGGCTATCTGTCCGGACATCGCCGGACGCCGGGCGCCAGACCCGCACGGAGGGAGAAGACCTGCATGAACGCCGTTCAACAGGCGCAAGCGGAGCGCGGAGCCGAAACGGCCCTCGACTTCGACGCCATCGTCATCGGTGCCGGCATCTCCGGCATGTACCAGCTCCACCGGCTGCGCGAACTGGGCCTGCGGGTCCGCGTGTTCGAGGCCGGGACCGGTGTCGGCGGCACCTGGTACTGGAACCGCTATCCCGGCGCGCGCTTCGATTCCGAGAGTTATTCCTACGCCTACTCCTTCTCCCAGGACCTGCTCGACGAATGGGACTGGTCGGAGCATTTCGCGGCCCAGCCGGAGACGTTGCGCTATCTCAACCATGTCGCCGACAAGTTCGACCTGCGCCGCGACATCCGCTTCCGCAGCCGGGTCGCCGCGGCGCGCTGGGACGAGGCGGCGCGCGCCTGGACCGTCACGCTCGAGGACGGGAGCGCGCACACCGCCCGCTTCCTGGTGACGGCGGTCGGCCCCCTCTCCGCCCCCACCATGCCGCGCATCGACGGCGTGGAGAGCTTCCGCGGCGAGGCCCATCACACGGCCCGCTGGCCGCACGAGCCGGTCCGCTTCGAGGGCAAGCGCGTGGCCGTCATCGGCACCGGCGCCACCGGGGTGCAGACGATCCAGGAGGTCGCCAAGACGGTCGGCCACCTGACCGTGTTCCAGCGCACGCCCAACTGGTGCAAGCCGCTCCATAACCGGCCGATCCGGCCGGAGGAGCAGGCCGAGCTGAAGGCCCGCTATCCGGAGATCTTCCGGCGCTGCGACGAGACCTATGCGTGCTTCCTGCACACGCCCGACCCGCGCGCCACCTTCGAGGTGTCCGAGGCGGAGCGCGAGGCGTTTCTCGAACGCCTTTACGACACCCCCGGCTTCGGCATGTGGCAGGGCAATTTCCGCGACATGCTGACCAACCGCGAGGCGAACGCCGTCATCTCCGACTTCGTCGCACGCAAGATCCGCCACCGGGTGAAGGACCCGAAGGTCGCCGAGAAGCTCATCCCGAAGAACCACGGCTTCGGCACGCGCCGCGTGCCGATGGAGACCAACTATTACGAGGTCTACAACCAGCCCAACGTCGAACTGATCGACCTGACCGAGACGCCGATCGAGCGGATCACGCCGGCCGGCATCCGTACGACCGCGCGCGACTTCGACTTCGACATGATCATCTACGCGACCGGCTTCGACGCCATCACCGGGGCGCTCGATCGCATCGACATCCGCGGCACGGACGGCCTGTCGCTGAAGGACGAGTGGCGTGGCGGCATCGAGACCTTCCTCGGCGTCCAGGTCGCCGGCTTCCCCAACATGATGATGCTGGTCGGCCCGCACACGGCGCTCGGCAACATCCCGCGCAGCATCGAGTTCAACGTGGACTGGGTGACCCGGCTGATCGCCTGGATGACCGAGCGCGGCCTCACCCGCTGCGAGGCGCGGCCGGAGGCGGTGAAAGCCTGGACCGATTATGTCCGCGAGAAGGGCGAGGGCCTGCTCTCCAACGAGGTCGATTCCTGGATGACCGGCATCAACCGCAACGTCGACGGCAAGCAGACCCGCATCCTCGCCCGCTACAGCGGCAGCGCCCCCGCCTTCCGCGAATGGTGCAACCGCGTCGCCGACGAAGGCTTCCGCGAGGTCGCGATGGATTGAGGGGGGCTCCCCGGACGGGGGTTTGGCCGCCGGGCGGCGCCCACTGTCATGATTCCTCGGAAAAGAAATCCTCGTCCAAGCGCTTGATCAATCTCCACGCGCGCGGGGCAGCGACCCGATCAGGCGGCGTTTCTGGGTGCGACCTCCTGCTCGATCCTGCGCCGTATGGTTCGGTCGGCCACATCCAGGTCGTGGCGAGCCTGGAGATTGATCCAGAATTCCGCCGAGGTGCCGAAATAGCGTGCGAGGCGCATGGCCGTATCCGTCGTGACCGAACGGCGCCCGAGCACGATATCGCTCGCACGCGAGCGCGGCACCTTGATCGCGTTGGCGAGTTCGTATGCGCTGATGCCCATCGGCGTCAGAAACGCATCCCGCAGGATCTCGCCGGGATGGACCGGCGGCAGACGACGGCCCGACGTCACGTCCGATAGATCGACGATGCGCCTGTCGAGATCTTCGCGTTTGATGGTCATCCTGATCGCTCCTCAGTGGTAGTCGACGATCTCGACATCCCAAGCCTCGTTCTCGCGCCAGACGAAACAGATCCGCCACTGATCGTTGACGCGGATGCTGTGCTGATCCCGCCGGTCGCCGTGCAGCGCTTCCAGCCGATTGCCCGGCGGGACCCTCAGATCGTCCAGCGCCGTGGCGGCATCGATCGCCAGCAGCTTGGCGCGAGCCCGCCGCTGGATTTGCTGCGGCAGGTTTCGGACCTCATAGCCGGAAAAGATCGCCGCCGTGCGCTTGTCGGCAAAGCTCTTGATCACGGCCGAGCTTAACGCAAGAGAAGCCGTCCCGGCAAGCGGGACGTCCTGTCGAGCGGTACGCCCGCAGCCCGATCCTACCGGCGACTACGCAATCTCCAACACGCCCGGCCCGTCGCGTCTCACCTCGCCGACGACCCGAGCATCGCCGCAACCTGCCCGGCTCAACGCCTCAACGCACGCCTCGACCCGTCCCGCCGGCACCCCCGCCAGCAGCCCGCCCGCCGTCTGCGGGTCGAACAGCAGCGGATAGCGCGGATGCCGCCGCGCCGTGTCGAGGTTGGCGATACCGCTTTCCGCCCGCGCGTTCGCCGCATGCAGCGAACTCAGCAGCCCCTGCCCCGCCGTCTCCTCCGCCCCCTCCAGCACCGGCAGGGCGTCGAGCCGGAGCGTCGCCCCGACGCCCGACGCCTCGGTCATCTCCAGCAGGTGGCCGAGCAGGCCGAAGCCGGTCACGTCGGTGCAGGCGGTCGCCCCGTGCGCCTGGAGGATGGCGGCGGCCTCGCGGTTGGACTGGAGCATCGCGGCGATGGCGGCCTCGATCCAGCGGCGCTTCGCCTTGCCCCGCATCTCGGCGGCGAACAGGGTGCCGGTGCCGAGCGGCTTGGTCAGGATCAGCGCGTCGCCGGGGCGCAGGCCGGACTTGCGCATGAGGCGCGCCGGATCGGCGAGGCCGTTGACGGCGAAGCCCAGGGCCAGTTCCGCCCCCTCGCCCGTATGGCCGCCGGCCAGCGTGCAGCCGGCGTCCTCCAGGGTGCGGGCGGCACCGGACATCAGCTGGAAGAGCTGTTCCTCGACCAGCACTTCGGGGCCGTAGGGGACGGTGACGATCGCGAGTGCGGACTGCGGCTCGGCCCCCATGGCGTAGACGTCGCCCAGCGCATGGTTGGCGGCGATCCGGCCGAACAGATAGGGGTCGTCCAGGATGGCGCGGAAATGGTCGACGGTCTGGACCAGCACCTTGCCCGGCGGCACGGAGATCACCGCCGCGTCGTCGGGCGCGTCCAGGCCAACCAGCACGTCGTCGCGCATGACGGGCCGCAATCCTGCCAGGGTGCGCGCCAGCAGGCCGGCGCCGACCTTGGCGCCGCAGCCGCCGCAGCGCATCGCCGCCTCGGCCAGCATCGACCGTGCGGCGGCGTCCGCCACGGCGGGCACCGGTGGCTCCGGCTGTTCCATCGCCGGCAGGTCGGCGAAGTGGCGCATGAAGCGGCGGTCGATCCGGTCTTTCCAGTGCCAGACCCAGCCGCCCTCCGCCGACCAGCCGCCACTTAGCCAGTCCGGGCCCCACCAGCCGGCACGGGACGCGACAGCATTCCGGTCGCCGGTGCCGACGATGCCGAGGAAGGCGCGCTGCGGCCGGAAGCGGCGCAGGGCGCGGCCCTCGAAGGCGCGGCGCAGATTGTCGGCCAGCGGCCGGCCCTGGCGCACCGCGAACACGCCGGACTTGGGCCGCGGATGCGCCACCATCGCGGCGATGTCGCCTACGGCGAAGACGTGTCCATCGCCCAACGAGCGCAGGGTCTCGTCCACCTGCACGAACCCGCGTTCGTCGAGGGCGAGCCCGGTCTCGCGCAGCCAGGGCGCCGCGGCGGCGGCCGTCACCCAGAGTGCGGCGTCGACCGGATGGGCCGTGCCGTCGTCGGTCGTCACCGTGTCCGCGGCAACGGCGGTAACGGCGCTGTCGTAAACGGCGACGCCGCGCGTCGCGAGGATGCGGCCGAGGCGCCGCCGGGCGCCGGCGGGATGGGTCGGCATGATGCCGCCGGGTCCGGCAAAGAGCGCGAAGCCGAGCCGGTCCGGGTCGTCCCCCTGCCCCGCCAGCAGCGCGCGCAGGCGATGGTGCACCGACAGCAGCAGTTCGACGCCGCCGGCACCGCCGCCCACCACGGCGACGCGGAACGGCCCGGCGCTCGCCAGCACGCGGGCGACCAACCCCTCCCATTTCTCCAGAAAACGGCCGATCGGCTTCACCGGAATGGCGTGCTGGGCGGCACCGGGCACGCCCAGGTCGGGGGTCGAGCCGATGTCGAGCGAGACGAGGTCGTAGCGTACCGGCGGGCGGTCAGCGCAGAGCACGCGGCCCGCGGCCCGGTCGAGCCCGACCGCCTCGTCGCGATAGAGCCGCGCGCCGGCGAAGCGGCAGAGGGGTCCCAGATCGATATGCGCGTCGTCGAAGCCGTAATGGCCGGCGATCATGCCGGGCAACATGCCGGAATAGGGCGTATGCACCTCGCGGCAGATCACCGTGATCCGCACGCCGGGCAGCGGCCTCATGCCGAAGCGCCGCAGCACCGCGACATGCGCATGCCCGCCGCCGACCAGGACGAGATCTTTCAGGACCGGTACGTCAGGTTTGCGCACGCGCTGCCTCCCGACCGCCTCGATAGCGGGTGAAGCGGACGGGGGCAATGCGCGTGGTCTCTCGCGGACCGTGCGCCCGCCTGGGTTGCCGGGTCTTCGCCGGGCAATGACAATGAGGAAGATGGAGAAGGGGGAACAACCATGCGCGCGATCGGGTTGATGAGCGGCACGTCGATGGACGGCATCGACGTGGCGCTGCTGGAGACGGACGGCGAGCGGGTGCAGGCGTTCGGGCCGCGCACCACCCTGCCCTATACGCCCGGCCTGCGCGCGGCACTCGGCGATCTGGTGGGCGACGCGCACCGGGCCGAGCACGACCCGGCGGCGGAGCTGGTCGCCGCACTGACCGACGCCCATGCCGACGCGGTGCGGGGCCTGCTGGCAAAGGCCGGACTGAATGCGGCCGACGTCGACGTCTTGGGCTTCCATGGCCACACGGTGCTGCACCGGCCGGAGCGGCGCCTGACGCGCCAGATCGGCGACGGCGCGCGGCTGGCCGTCGCGACCGGCATCGACGTGGTCTGCGACCTGCGCGGCGCCGACGTGGCGGCCGGCGGCCAGGGCGCGCCGCTGGCGCCGCTGTTCCACCGCGCACTGGCGGCCGACCTGGTGCCGCCGCTGGCCGTGCTGAACCTGGGAGGCGTGGGCAATGTCACTTGGCTCGACG
>JBKBLL010000241.1:0-5690 GCA_046296375.1 Alphaproteobacteria bacterium
GAAACTACCTCGAAAACTCCGGATATGCGTTCGATTAAACTGAAAGTGCTCTAGCTCAACGTTTCAAGTCGTAGAGCTTCTCAGCCCATGACCGCCTCGCCTATCCCTCCCCGGGCGAATAATGTGTTACGTGTACGCGTGCAACCCCCGTCCAAGTCTCTGCGGCTCTCGCCACCGATGCCGAGTTCCCTCGGTCCGCATCAGGAAATTTCCCATGGACTTCACTCCGTTTCTCATTTTCGCCATGGTCACGGCTTTCGTCGCGATCCTGATCATCTATGCCGGCATCAAGACCGTTCCGCAGGGGCAGAATTGGACTGTCGAACGCTTCGGACGCTACACGCGCACGCTGGAGGCGGGTCTGCGCGTTATCGTGCCGTTCATCGACCGCATCGGTCGGAAGCTCAGCATCATGGAGCAGGTGCTCGACGTGCCGGCGCAGACGGTTATCACGAAGGACAATGCGGCCGTGATCGCCGACGGCGTCGTCTTTTTCCGCGTCGACGACACGGCGCGCGCCGCCTACCAGGTTGAGAACCTCGAGCAGGCGATCGTCAATCTCACCACCACGAACCTGCGTAGCGTCATCGGCTCCATGGACCTGGACGACACGCTTTCGAAGCGGGCCGAGATCAACGAGATTCTGATGGGCATCATCGACGAGGCCACCAACCCCTGGGGTGCGAAGATCATGCGCATCGAGATCCGCGATCTGCGGATGTCGGACGACCTCCAGGCGGCCATGAACCTGCAGATGACGGCGGAGCGCCGGCGCCGCGCCTCCGTCACGGAAGCCAACGGCCTGCGCGAAGCAGAGATCCTGAAGGCACAGGGCGAGCGCGAGGGTCAGATCCTGCGCGCCCAGGGTTTGAGGGAAGCGGCGTTCCTGGAGGCGGAAGCGCGCGAACGCGCGGCAGAGGCCGACGCCCGCGCCACCCAGGTCGTCTCGAAAGCCATCGCCGAGGGCGACATCCAGGCGGTTCAGTTCTTCCTCGGCCAGAAATATGTCGAGGCGCTGGAGAGCATCGGTTCGTCGACCAACTCCAAGCTCGTGCTCATGCCGCTCGAGGCGGCCGGGGTGACGGGAGCAATCGCCGGAATCGGAGAACTGGTGAGAACCATGGGCACGCCCGGCAGGCCCTGATCCGCGCCTAGCCGAGGGGCGACGATGATCGAGCAGATCTTCGACTACACCTGGGGCTGGATCGTCGCCGGCATGATCCTTGCCGGGCTCGAGATCCTCGTCCCCGGCGTGTTCCTGCTCTGGATCGGCCTCGGTGCGATGACGGTGGGACTGGTTCTCTCGCTCTTCCCCGAGTTGCCGCCGGCGTGGCAGGCGTTGATATTCGCCATCTCGATGCTCTCCTCCCTCGGCTTCGGCGTCTGGATTCAGCGCCGGAGCGGCGTTTCGGCCGACGCCGGTCGTCTGAACAGGGAGATGGAGCAGATGATCGGGCAGAAATATGTCGCCATCAGCCCCTTCATCGCCGGGCGGGGACGCATCAAGGTGCAGGACAGCAGCTATGCAGCGGTCGGGGAAGACACGATCGGCTCGGGCGACGTGGTGGAGGTCGTCGCCATAATCGACGGCCGCCCGCAGGTGGTGAAGGCGGCATCGCCCTAAGCGGCCCCTCCGGCTTACTGCCGCCCGAAGCCGCAGGCGCTCATCGCCACGCGGGGGGGGGGTCTCAACGGCGGGCGGCGCCTTTCGCCAGCGTCGGCGCACACGCCGGCAGCGGTTCGATTTGCCGCGCCAAGCGCCCGGAGAACTCCCGCGCGCCCGGGGGGTTAAGATGCTGCGGGTCGCGGTAGAAGGCGGCGTTCCATCCGTCCGACGCCGGGTCCCAGAGTCTGTCGGCATAGGTGACGCACAGGCCGCGCCCGCGCGCATCCCGCAGCCAATCGTTGAACCCGGCCTTGGCCGCCTCCATCGAATGCCCGGCGCGGAGCACCCGCTCGTCGAGCCGCCGTTCCAGCGGCGTTGAGACCGGCGCGGCGAAAAGCACCAGCGGGATGCCCCGCGCCGTCGCGGCCCGTGCGGCTTCCTCCAGCGCCGCGAGGCTCGTCGCCAGCTGGCGTCGCTTGCCGAGGCGTGGCTCGATCATGACGTAGATCTCGCCGACCGTCCGCGCGACGGACTCTCGGCCGAGCGGATCCGCCTGTTGCCAGAGTCTCGTACGGGGATAGGGCGCGTCGCAGGGCGGGTCGTCGCAGAAGACGGCTCGGACGACGCCCCGCCAGCGATCGGGCCGCTGGATGAAGCTGAGCGCCCACCGGATCCAGCCGAGGTAGTCGTCGCCGAGAAGGCGCAGGTCGCCGTTCGTGAACATCAGCTGGTAGGTCCGCAGTCTCGGCTCCGCGCGTCTTCCCGCATTGTCGAGATAGAGGTTCTCGGGAAAAACGGGCATAAAAATCGCGCGCAGGCTGGGAACAGCCACGGCGTGACGCGCGACGACTGCGGCCTCCACGGTGTCGGCGCCGCTCATCCACAGATGGCGACCGCTCATTGTAAGGGCGTCGAAGTCGATCGCGACGGAATGGGAGTTTCCGAGCGTTACGGCGACTTGGCTGGCGGCCGGCTTCGGCCCGATGGGGCCGGCGCCCGGGCTCCGCGCCGACACCCACGCGAAATCCGGATCCTGGTAGACTGGGCTGATCCGGTTGCCGAGATAGCCGGCGGCCGCGAACAGGACCGCGCCGATCAGGCAGAAGGCGACGCGGCGCGTGAGGGCGGATCGCATTCGACGGGGCGCCAGCATTCAGAACTGGAAATACACGAACGGCTCCGTGCGCGGAGCCTGAAAGGCCAGCGTGACGAAGATGCAGGCATAGTAGAAGGCCCAGCGGGCCGGCCGCCACGCCGTCCCCAGCCACCGTCCCGTGTAACCCCGGTCGGCGAGCGGATTGAGCAGCCAGACGGCGAGCATGCCGGCGATCGCGAAGGTCGACACGGTGGCGAGCCAGAGGCTCGGATTTCCCGGACCCTCGACCACGATGGCCGCAACCCGCCCGAAGGCCGCGCCCGTCGTCTCGAGATCCGGTGCCAGGAAGAGAAAGCTGGACGCCGCGAGCAGCAGTTGCGTGCGCACGATCCGCAGCGCATTCCAGGCGCGCCCGGCCGGCCAGTGCCAGCGCCGTTCGGCGGCGGCGTTCTCCAGGAGCACGATGACGCCGTGATAGACCCCGAACAGCACGAACGTCCAGGCGGGGCCGTGCCAGAGGCCGATCAGCGTGAAGGTGACGAGCAGCACGATGCGCCGCCACCACAAGCTACTGCTGACCTCGGCCGCGCTGCGATGGAAATAGTCGAACACCCAGCGCGACAGGGTGATGTGCCAGCGCAGCCAAAAATCCCGGATCGTGCCGGCGCTCAGCGGCCTGCGGAAATTCTCGCTCAGGCGGATGCCGAACATCAGTGCGGAACCCAGCGCGATGTCGGTATAGGCGGAGAAATCCAGGTAGACGTAAGGCAGGCCGAGCAGTCCGACGACCATCGCCTGCCCGGGCGAGGCGGCGGCGGGGTCGGCGTAGAATCCGGCGATGGCGGGGGCCAGACTGTCGGCGACCACCAGTTTCTTGAAGAGGCCCAGCAGGATCAGCTGCCCGCCGAGGCGGCATCGGTCCCAATCGAACGCGTGAAAGGCGCGCAGCTGCGGCAGCAGCACCGTCGACCGCTCGATCGGCCCGGCCACCAGCTGCGGGAAGAAGGCGACGTAGAGCGCGAAATACCCCGCATGGCGCTCCGCCGCCCGGACGCCGCGATGGACGTCGATCGTGTAGCCCATCGACTGCAGCGTGTAGAAGGACAGCCCCACCGGCAGCACGAAATCGGCGAACACCGATCCCGCCGACAGCAGCTCGGGCTCGGTGAGCCCGGCGATTCCGCCGAGAAAGATCCGGTACTTGAAATAGGCGAGAATACCCAGATTGCAGGCGACGCTGGTCCAGAGCAGCGCGCGCCGCGGCAGGCGCCCGGACCAGCGCATCATCCCCAGCCCGCAGCCATAGTCGATCGCCGTGGAGACGAGCAGCAGCCCCAGATATTCGGGCCGCCAGCTCCCGTAGAACCAGTAGCTGGCGCCCAGCAGGACGGCCCAGCGCCACTTTTGCGGCACCGCAAAGAACCCCGCGAGGCTCAGACCGAGCAGTACCAGATAGTCGATCGTCTGAAAGAGCATCTCATCGGCCGCTGGGAGCGCTACGGTCGTTCACCGACAATGCACTCGGATCCTGCCTGCAGATCGATGCTTGTTGCCGCCGACGGTTTCCGGCGTCGGGCGGGCCGCAGCCCGGCGCCGGGCGCCTCAGCTGAACGTGCCGCCGTCGGGGCCCACGCCCTGATTGTTCTCCGCCTCGTCCGCATCGAAAACGGTCAGGACGGGCGTCTCCCATACCTTGCGGCCGGCTTCGTCCTGGGTCTTGACGGCTTCGTCGAGGTGGCTGGTCATCTGGTTGCCCTTAAAAGTGGCATGTTCATCGGATGGAAGGTAACCATAGTTAGGAGCCCATCGATAATGTTCAGTTCGCCCCTTTCTCAGCAGACATGACCGATTGTGCGACATGTGTCTCCGGCACCACAGGGGCGCCGTCACGACGCAGGACCGGCGTGTTGCGTTCCGCGCTGGTGTGCGCGCTATATGGGGGAGCGAGCGGTCGCGTCCGGGACCGGCTCGTAGCGGATCACGAAGGGCGAAGGCATTGCGGTTGCAGCGACAGGTAGGCATGGGACCGACGTCGTCTCCGGCCGGACGCGCGCCGGCGCTCCCGGCGTTGCTGCGCGGCCGCGCCGCCCAGCACCCCTCCCGGCCCGCGCTTATCCTCGTCGACGACGGCGAGACCGAGACCGGCCGGCTGAGTTGGGCCGAGTTCGATGCCGCCACCCTCCGCGTCGCAGCCGCTCTCGCGGATCGCGGCCTCGCCGGCGAGCGCGTGCTGATCGCCTGCCCGTCGCCGCGGGACTTCATGGTAGGGTTCCTCGGATGCCTGCGGGCGGGGGCGATCGCGGTGCCGGTCCCGGCGGGTGCCGCCAACCGGCTCGGCGAACGCGTCCGCGCCATCGCCGCCGACTGCGCACCAGGGCTCGTCCTGACCGGCGCCGACGTGCGGCCGGGCAGCGATGCCGAAGCACTCCGCGGCCTGCCCTGGGCGACGGTCGCCGCGTGCGAAGCCGGGCCCGACGCACCGGAACAAAGCGTCGACCCCGACGCCGTGGCGATGCTGCAATACACCTCCGGCTCGACCCGCCGGCCGCGCGGCGTGGCGCTCACCCACGCCAACCTGCTGGCCAACCTCGAAATGCTGCAGGCAGCAGCCGGTCTCGGCTCAGGTCGGGGCGCCGAGACCACGGTCAGCTGGATGCCGCTCCATCACGACATGGGCCTGATCGCGATGGCGCTGCAGACCCTGCATGGCGGCGGCACCTGCGTACTGATGCGCCCGCTGCATTTCGTCCAGCGGCCGTTGCGCTGGCTGGCCTGCATGTCGCGCTACGGCGCCACCCTGTCCGGCGCGCCGACCTTCGCCTACCGCCTGTGCGTCGAGCGCGCCCGCGCCGGCGAGGTCGCCGATCTCGACCTCTCCGCCTGGCGCTGCGCGATCGTCGCCGCAGAGCCGGTGCGGGCCGAGGTGCTCGACGCCTTCGCCGACACCTTCCGAGCGGTCGGCTTCCGCCGCGACGCGCTGTTCCCCGC
>JBKBLL010000242.1:0-5605 GCA_046296375.1 Alphaproteobacteria bacterium
TCGCGAAAACGCAAACGTTCCGGATGGTCCGACGCCTTCGCTCGGACCGTCATCGGCCAAATGCGATAGCCCTGGGGCGGCAGGCGGGCGAACTTGCCCCGTCCGGGTCCCGGCTGTAAGGTCCGGCCCGATAAGAACTGACGCCGCCCATGCCGGGGAGAAGAATCATGATGCTCAAGGGCTCGCTCGTTGCGCTCATCACCCCCTTCAAGAACGGCAAGGTGGACGAAAAAGCCTTTCAGGATTTCGTCGAGTGGCAGATCGCCGAGGGGACGCACGGCCTCGTCCCCTGCGGCACGACGGGCGAGAGCCCGACGCTGAGCCATGACGAGCACAACCGGGTCGTCGCTCTGTGCGTCGAGGTCGCTCGGCGCCGCGTGCCGGTTGTGGCGGGAGCCGGCTCCAACTCGACGGAGGAGGCGATCGCGCTCGCCAGGCACGCTAAGAAGGCGGGCGCGGACGCGACCCTTGTGGTCACCCCCTACTACAACAAGCCCAGTCAGGAGGGGATGTACCAGCACTACAAGGCGCTCCACGACGCCGTCGACATCCCGATGATCATCTACAACATCCCGGGTCGCTCCATCGTCGACATGACGGTCGAGACGATGGCGCGCCTCGCGAAGCTGCCCAACGTGATCGGCGTGAAGGACGCGACCAACGACCTGCAGCGGCCGACATTGACGAAGCTGGCCTGCGGCGAGGATTTCGCCCAGCTGTCGGGCGAGGACGGCACTTCGCTCGGCTACCTCGCACAGGGTGGCGTCGGCTGCATCTCGGTAACGGCCAACGTTGCGCCGAAGCTGTGCGCCATGATGCAGGAGGCCTGGATGCAGAACGCCATCCAGACGGCGCAGTCGATCAACGAGAAGCTGATGCCGCTGCATCTGGCGATGTTCTGCGAGCCGTCCCCGGCGCCCGCGAAGTTCGGGGCCAGCCTCCTCGGCAGGTCGTCGCCGGAGGTTCGGCTGCCGCTGGTGCCCGCCACGCCCGCGGCACAGGACCGTATCCGCAACGCGATGAACGGCGCAGGCCTGCTCTGATGGCCGGCTCCGCCGCAGACTGAGAACACCGCCATGGCGCAGCCATCCGGTGCGGGCCGGGTGGTCGCTCAGAACCGCCGGGCCCGCTTCGAATACTCGATCGAGGAAACCTTCGAGGCCGGTGTCATGCTGACCGGCAGCGAGGTCAAGTCGCTGCGCGGCGGTCGGGCCAGCATCGGCGAGGCGCACGCGAGCGACCGCGACGGCGAACTCTGGCTCATGAACGCCCATATTCCAGAATATCGCGGTGCCGGCGTCTTCGGCCACGAACCGCGCCGACCGCGCAAGCTGCTGCTCCACAAGCGCGAAATCGCGAAGCTGCTCGGCGCCGTCCGGCGAGAAGGGGCGACCCTCGTGCCGCTGTCCGTCTATTTCAACGAGCGCGGGATGGCCAAGGTCCAGCTGGCCCTCGTCACCGGCCGCAAGAAGGCGGACAGGCGCGCCGCCGTCAAGGAACGGGACTGGCAGCGGGACAAGGCCCGCCTGCTGCGCGCGCGCGGCTGATGCCGGGTTCGCCGCGACGGCATCCGTGCGTCCGCGTCAGGGCGAGGACAGGCGGGCCGCGCCCCGTCCGAGTTTGTGTCCGGCCCTCTTGCGGTAGGCGCCGGGAAGCCCATCTTAACCCTTGTCATTCTGCTTTGGACTGCCGGCCTGCTACGCCCCTTGGGCCTTGATTGCTGCCGTTTCCAGCTACAGTTTGATGCGCCGAACATATGCGTACGGCGCCACTCGAATATCGGAGAACAGCAATGCCTGTCGGAACCGTGAAGTGGTTCAACAGCACCAAGGGTTACGGCTTCATTCAGCCGGACAATGGCGGCCCGGACGTGTTCGTGCACATCTCGGCAGTGGAGCGCGCCGGCCTGCGCAGCCTCAACGAAGGCCAGAAGGTCTCTTTCGAGGAGCAGCGCGACCCGAAGCGCGGCAAGACCTCGGCGGAGAACCTGAAGGCGGTCTGACCTTACGGTCGTATCGTCGAGGGGGCACCGGGCAGCCGGTGCCCCCTTTATCTTTGTGTGCCGTTCATTCGCGTGCCCGTGTCACCCGCCGGGGACGCGCGATCGAGAGGGAGGCGGCCGATGCCCTTCAAGCCGAACTACAAGCACCTGCGCAACGAGCGGGCCCGCTCGAAGGAGCAGAAGAAGCAGGAGAAAGCCGCGCGCAAGGCGGCCCGGACGACGGACGGGGATGGCACCGAGGAGGGCGGCGAGCCGCAACTCGACGGCGACGACGTCGCGTCCGAGGACGACGCGGAAGCACCGCGCTGAGCCGCCCAGACCGGAGCGCCATGTCATGGGACGAAAGAAGCAGCCCGTCGAAAAGGGCTTCGTGCTCTTCGACGTGATCTACCAGGACGGCACCCGGACATCCAACCGCCGCGTGCCGAGTTCCGAGGTCGGCGGTCTCGACGGCGACGGGCCGGCGCGCGCCTATATCGAGGCGCAGGACCGCAAGATCGCCGAGATGTCCAACAATCCGCGCGGACCGATCAAGACCATGATCCGCTCGCCGGGCTGAACCCGCCCGATCAGGCCGGGCTGCCAGGACCGCCGCCGTCCCGGGCGGCCCCACCGGTCGCACCGATCGCGGGTGGCGTTAGTCCGGATGGCCATGGCCCGGCGTCCAGCCCCGCGGTGCCATCTCGAACCCGGCGAAGTCGAAGGCGGGGGCCACGACGCAGCCGACCAGCGTCCAGCCGCCCAGCGGCTGGGCGGCCTGCCAGGCGCCGCCCGGAACCACTGCCTGCGGCCGATGGCCGGCCGCGATGTCCGGCCCCAGGAGGCGCCGGTCGACGTTGATCCCATCCATGGAGATCAGCAGTTCCAGCGGCTCGCCCGCGTGGAAGGCCCAGATCTCGTCGGCATCGACACGATGCCAGTGTGAACGCTCGTTCGCCGCCAGAAGATAGTAGATCGAGGTCGCGGCCGCGCGGATGCCGGCGGGCGACGATGCCCGAAACATCTCGCGGAAGTGCCCACCCTCGGGATGAGGCATCAAGCCCAGCGCTGCGATCACCTGTTCAGCCGTCATAGGATCCTGGTCCGTCGGTCCGCTCACTTCATGCAATCGTATGCGCTTCGGCGTGACCGATGCATGCGTCCGAATTGGGGGGTGGTCTCGACGACGGCACGGGCTTGTCGCGTTCTGCGCGGCAAGCGGCGGCCTGCCGCGTCGAGCCCGCGTCGCGCGATCCCGATTCTTCGAAGTCGACGCGGCTGTCGCGGCCGCGGGAGATGGGAATGCTCTACCTGAGAAAGATCGTGGTGACCGCGGCCGCCGTGGGCATGGCGTTCGCCGCCGGCGTGGCCTCGGCACTGACGGTGGACGGTCCGAAGGTGAACTGGAAGTTATCGACCTGGGGGCCGCCGCGCGCCCAGACGGCCGGCATAGAGCGCGACGCCGAACTGGTGAAGGAGCGGACGATCGGCAATTTCACCATCGATATCGGCTTCGCCGAGCAGTTCGCGCCGGCGCGCGAGATCATCTCCAGGACCTCGTGGGACGCGTTGCCGCAGCAGTACCGGGACCTGCTGCTCGAACTGAAGGACGAGCATTACGGGGTCCTGAAGGCGGCCTTCCAGGAGGCCGACGAAAAGAACCTGCCGATGTTCCGCGAGCGGGGCCTGATCGAACTGGTCTACACGCCCGAGGAGCGGCAGGAACTAATCGACAAGGCGGCACGGCCGATCTGGGACAAGTGGATCGCCGAAATGGACGGCAAGAACATTCCGGGCCAGGAGTTGCTCGACCTGATTCTCGCGACCGCCGAGAAGAAGTGATCCCGTGATCCGGTGGGGCGGGCGGCACGCCGCTCACCCCATCTCGGCCCGTACCCGCTGGCGCAGTGCGTCGATCGGTTCCAGTCGCCCGTCGCGCTCCACGCACCAGAAAGACCAGCCGTTGCAGGCGGGGGCGCCCTGTACCAGGGCGCCGACCTGATGGATGGAGCCGCGATGCTCGGCCGCGATCACGGAGCCGTCGGCGCGGACGCGGGCCGTCCAGCGCCGCGCCGGATCGCTCAGTACATCGCCCGCACGGATCAGCCCCCGTTCGATCAGCGATCCGAAGGGTATGCGCGGCGCGTCGCGCTTCGATTCCGTCGCGAGCAGTTCGGGTTCCGCATCGGGCTCGACGGCGGCGATACGGGCCTCCGCGATGCGGGCATAGTCGGGATCCTGCTCTATGCCGATCCAGCGGCGGCCGAGCCGCTTGGCCACGGCGCCGGTGGTGCCGGAGCCGAAGAAGGGATCGAGGACGAGGTCGCCCGGCCGCGACGCCGCCAGGATCGCGCGGTAGAGCAGCGACTCGGGCTTCTGCGTCGGGTGCGCCTTGCGCCCGTCCACCTTCAGCCGCTCCCCGCCGGAGCAGATCGGCAGCAGCCAGTCGCTCCGCATCTGGAGTTCCTCGTTCAGCGCCTTCATCGCCGCATAGTTGAACGTGTGCCGGCTCGTGGCGTCCCGGGCACACCAGATCATGGTCTCGTGCGCGTTGGTGAAGCGGCGACCGCGAAAATTCGGCATCGGGTTCGTCTTGCGCCAGACGATCTCGTTCAAGACCCAGTAGTCAAGGTCCTGCAGGGCAGCGCCGACACGGTAGATGTTGTGGTAGGTGCCGATTACCCAGATCGTGCCGTCCGGCTTCAGCAGCCGGCGCGCCGCCGTCAGCCAGGCACGGGTGAACCGGTCGTAGGTGGCGAGATCGGGGAAGCTGTCCCACGCGTCGGTCACGCCGTCGACGAGGCTGTGGTTCGGCCGACGCAGCGCGTTGCGCAGCTGAAGATTGTAGGGCGGATCGGCAAAAATCATGTCGACCGACGCCGCCGGCAACGCGTCCATCGCCGCGACGCAGTCGCCGACGACGATCCGGCTGTCTATGGTATCGCTTCCCCCCATGGAAGCGCATCCTGAGTCACGCGAGTCGCTGCGTCAATCTCGTTCGGATTCAGCGCGTTACGAACGGGCGCGAAACTGCGCCGGTGATGCGGCGTCGGCCCCAGCCGCAGCAGGGCGGCGCAGTGCTCCCGCGTGCCGTAGCCGACGTTGGTCTCCCAGCCGTAGCCGGCATGCTCCGCGGCCAGCGCAGTCATGATCCGATCGCGCGTAACCTTGGCGACGATCGAGGCGGCCGCGATCGAGATGCAGATGCCGTCGCCGCCGACGACGGTCTCGGCGGGGCACGGGAAGGGCGGGGCCGCGTTCCCGTCGACCAGGACCAGGACGGGGCAGGGGGTCAGGCCCCCGACGGCGCGGTGCATGGCGAGGAAGGTCGCCCGCAGGATGTTGTGGCGGTCGATCTCGCCCACGTCGGCGATGGGGATCGCATCGACGCTACGAAGGGCTCGCCGCGGCCTGACCAGCGCGACCAGCTCTTCAATCTGAACACCGCGTAGGGTGAACAGCAGCTCGGGCCGCTCGTCGAGGCGAAACGCCAGCCCGAACAACAGCGCCTCGACGTGCTTGCAGCGGCTGATGCCGTCGGGGCACGAGCACACGCAGCTGAGTTCATGCCCGAAGGGGAGCAGCGCCGCTCCGGTCGTGGCCGCCGCAGCGATGTCGCCTGCG
>JBKBLL010000243.1:0-5514 GCA_046296375.1 Alphaproteobacteria bacterium
ACCGGTCCTAATAACTCTGTTCATGCTTGAAGAGTCCCACCATCAACGACAGCTCTGCGCACGGGAAATCCCGTGAAAGGGCGTCGCTGGACGGACGATCCTCCAGCCAGACATCTGAAAACGGCCAGCCTGCAAGGGCCCGCCATACGCATCGATCAGTGCAGAACACGCAGGCTCCATTGCCTGGTGACCATAGCGTCCGTGCCCCACCCGATCCCATCTCGAACTCGGCCGTGAAACCGGACAGCGCCAATGGTACTAACGCTCAAGCGTTGGAAGAGTAGGTCGTCGCCAGGCATTGAAGCTTGCGTGTACTCGCACAAAAAACCCATTCGCAAAATCCTTCCTGCAGGACTTCCCGCACATCGCGGACCCTGCAAGGAGCGCTGAAGGCCCCGTGCCTCTCGGCAAAAAACCCCGGCGCGGGGTGGAGCAGCCCGGTAGCTCGTCAGGCTCATAACCTGAAGGTCGCAGGTTCAAATCCTGCCCCCGCAACCAGTTCGCGCCCCGGCCCCAAAGGCCGGGGCGTTCGCGTATCGCCAACCCGGGCGCGGACCCCCGCTGCACCGGGCAAAAGCCCACGGCCCAGCCGATCGAGGCCCGCATGCCCGGCCGCACGCCCTGGTGGCATCCCCACGCCTTCGCCGCCCGCCGGAGCCATCTGGAGGCACGCGCACGCATCACCAAGGCGGTGCGCGGCTGGTTCGAAGCGGCAGACTTCGCGGAGGTCGAGACGCCGGCCCTGCAGCTGTCGCCCGGTCTGGAGCCGCATCTGAACGCGTTCCGCACCGAGATCCAGGACCCGTTCGGCGCCGGGCGCCGGCCGCTCTACCTGCACACCTCGCCCGAATTCGCGATGAAGAAGCTGCTCGTGGCCGGCGTGCCGCGCCTCTACCAGCTGGCCCGCGTCTTTCGCAACGGCGAGCGCGCGCCCACGCATCATCCGGAATTCACGATGCTGGAATGGTACCGCACCGAGCCCGACTGGCACCGCCTCGTCGCGGATTGCGTCGGCCTCCTGCGCGCCGCCCAGGCGAGCGTCCCGGCAGAGGCGCGGACCCCGGCCGGCTTCCGCTGGCAGGGCAGCACCGCCGACCCGGCCGCTCCCTGGGAGTTGCTGAGCGTCACGGAGGCCTTTCACCGCCATGCCGGCATCGATATCGAGCCCGTTCTCGACGACGTCCCCGCCTTCGCGGCGGCGGCGGCGCGCATCGGCATCGTCGCCCGGCCGCAGGACCGTTGGGACGACATCTTTTTCCGCATCTTTCTCGACCGGATCGAACCGCAACTCGGCATCGGCGCGCCGACCGTCCTCCACGGCTATCCGGCGGGAATGGCGGCGCTCGCCAGGCTCGACCCGGCGGACCCGCGCTTCGCGCAGCGCTTCGAGGTCTATGTGTGCGGGCTCGAGCTCGCCAACGCCTTCGTCGAACTGACCGACCCCGTCGAGCAGCGCCGGCGCTTCGTCGCCGACATGGACCTGAAGCAGTCGCTCTACGGCGAGCGCTACCCGATCGACGAGGACTTCCTGGCCGCCCTCGCCCACGGCATGCCCGACAGTGCCGGCATCGCCCTCGGCTTCGACCGCCTGGTCATGCTGGCGACGGGTGCCGAACGCATCGAGGACGTTCTCTGGGCACCCGTGGCGTAAGCGGGGCATCGAAACGACGCCGTCCGCGGGGCGGCACCCCGCCACGGCCTTGTTCTCAGCGGACGTTCGTCTGAAACGTGGCGCCCTGCGCTCGACCGCGTCGGAAGGTGTGGACCAGGACGGTCGGGTGCCGCCCCTTCCACGACGTTGTCGGGTGCCTGCCTTAGTGATGCCCCTTCGTTTCCACGCCCTGGGGGACGATGAGGGCGTCGACGGCGACGGCGCCCTTGCCGGCGGGGCGGACGAGGAAGGGGTTCACGTCGATGCTCTCCAGCGTGTCCGCGTTGGCGGCGGCGTAGACGGAGAGGCGCGACAGGGCGTCGGCCAGGGCCTCGACGTCGGCCTTGGGGCGGCCGCGGGCGCCGTCGAGGAGGGGAAAGCCTTTCACCGCGCGGATCATCTCGCGCGCCACGTCGACGCCGAAGGGCGCGATGCGGAAGGTCACGTCCTTCATGATCTCGACGAAGATGCCGCCCAGGCCGAACATGACGACCGGGCCGAAGACCGGATCGCGCGAGACGCCCATGATGGTCTCCACACCGTCCCTGATCATCGGGGCGACGAGGACGCCCTCGATCTTCGCGTCGGGCACGGCCTTCTTCGCGCGGGCCATGATGGTGTCGAACGCCTCGGAGGCACCGGCCGCGGCGGCGACGTTGAGCACCACGCCGCCGATCTCCGACTTGTGCAGGATGTCGGGCGACAGGACCTTCATCGCGACGGGGAAGCCCAGCCGCTCGGCGGCCTTCGCGGCGTCGGCGGCGGTCTGGACGGTGACCTCCTCGACCACCGGCACGCCGGCGGCGGCGAGCGCCGCCTTGGCCTCGGCCTCGTCGAGGGCGCGACCCGACACCAGCGGCTTCGAATCGTGCGGCAGGGCGGGCAGGGCCTGGCGGCCGTCCTTCGCCGCGAACGCCCGGCCATAGCGGACCAGGGCCGCCATGGCGTTGATGCCGCGGGTCGGGTCCTCGTAGATCAGATAGCCCAGGTCTTCGAGCTGACGACGGCGGTCGGGGCGGACCATGATCGACATGACCATGACGCGATCGGTGTATTTCTTCGCGATGTTCTCGAAGCTGGGCATCAGCTTGTCCATCATCGCGTCGTTCAGGCCGACGCCGGCCATGAAGCAGATCGCCGCCGGATAGCCGCCGTCGTCGAGCAGCGCCTCGAACATCGGCTGCATCAGGGTGGAATCGTTGACGAGCTGCGCCGTCACGTCGAGCGGATTGCGCGTGCCGGCGAAGGGCACCTTCACCTTCAGCGCCTTCTGCGTCGCCTCGGGCAGCGGCGGCAGTTCGAGGCCGGCATCGGCCGCGGCGTCCGCCATGATCACGCCGACGCCGCCGGAGACGCTGATGATGCCGAGCTCGGCCTTCTGCGGGAAGCGGCCGAAGGAGGCGGCGTAGGCCACGTCGAACAGTTCGTCGATCGAGTGGGCGCGGTGCACGTCGTATTCGCGCAGCACGGCGTCGAACACCGCGTCGGAGCCGGTGAGCGAGGCGGTGTGCGAGGCGGCGGCGGCGGAGCCCACGTCGGAGCGGCCGACCTTCATCAGGACGACGGGCTTCCTGTGGGCGCGCGCGATCTCCAGGCTCTCGACCAGCTTGGCCGCGTCCTGGATGCCCTCCATGTAGCCGAGCACGACCTTGGTGTTCGGGTCCTGCGCCATGTAGGCGAGGCAGTCGGAGAACTCGACGTCCGACTGGTTGCCGGTCGTCGCCCACAGGTTCAGGCCGTAGCCGCGCTCGCGCGCCAGGAGGAAGCAGTGCGCGCCGAAGGCGCCGCTCTGGCTGGCGATGCTGATCCCGCCCATGTCGGGACCCTTGTCGATGATGCCCGACGAGAAGGTGGCGATCATGCCGTTATAGGCGTTCATCGTGCCCATGCAGTTGGGCCCGAGCACGCGCAGGCCGGCCTTCGCCGCCATCGCGGCGATCTCGTGCTGCTCGACCGCACCCTTCTCGTCGATCTCGGCGAAGCCGGAGGAGAGGACGATGGCCGCCTTCACGCCCATGGCGACGCAGTCGGCGATGGCGCCTTTCACCAGCTTCTGCGGCACCACGACGATCGCCATGTCGACGGCGGCGTCGACGTCGGTCAGCGACTTGTAGGCCTTGATGCCCTGGATCTCGGGATAGTTCGGGTTGATCGGGTAGATGCCGCCCTTGAAGCCTGCGATCTTCATGTTGTGGATCGGACGGCCGCCGATCTTGGTATAGTCCGACGAGGCGCCGATGATGGCGACGGCTTCGGGGCTGAAGAACGGCTTCAGCGAATCGACCAAGATACGCGGCATCGGTCCTCCTCGACCGGCCCCGAAGATCCCGGTTTCCGGGCAGGGCGCGGCTGGTTGTGCAGTTGGCGCCGCAACGCACGGCGCCGCGCAAACCTAGCGGAGGGGGGCCGCCTGTCAACGGTCGCGGCTCGATTTGTCCGGATGAATGTCGCGGGGCCGAAGGTCGGCGAACGCCGTCACTCTCGCCGGTCGGGGCCGATCGTCAGGGGCGGCGGCGCCAGACATAGGCGATCTGCTCGAGGAACAGGCGCGGGACCCAGGCGATGTCGCGCAGGTAGCGCGAACCGAGCCGGGACGGCTCGCTCAGCATACGCCAGAGCCACTCCAGCCCGATCCGCTGGAGCATCCGGGGCGCGCGCGCGACCTTGCCGGCGATATAGTCGAGGCCGGCACCGATGCAGAGAACCGCGTGCGTCTCCAGCCGGTCGAGATTGCGCGCGGCCCACAATTCCTGCTTCGGCATGCCCAGCGCGACGAACAGGATGTCGGGTCGTGCGGCGCGCACCGCCTCGACGATGCGGTCGTCTTCGGCCGCGTCGAAGGCGGCGCCATGCGGCGGCTCGTACATGCCGACGATCTGCAGCCCGGGAGCCCTCGCCGACAGCCGACGCGCAGCCTCCTCCAGCACGGGCAGGCGGCTGCCCAGGAAGAAGACGGTCAAACCTTCCAGCGCCGCCGCGCGGCAGAGCGGCTCGATGAGGTCGGCGCCGGTCACCCGCTCCGGCAGACGCGGGCCGCCGAGCCGGCTGGCCCAGACCAGCGGCATTCCGTCCGCCAGGACCAGGTCGGCGCGGGCGTAGGCGGCGACCAGCGCCGGGTTCGTGCGCAATGCGACGACATGGTCGAGATTGGGCGTCACCACCAGCTTGCGCCAGCCGAGGCGGCACCAGGAGAGGACGCACTCCACGGCCGACGCCGAGGTGGTGGCGTCGATGTCGATACCGAAGACCTTGGCCCGCGGGTCGCGGCGATGGGTATCGGGGGCTACCGAAAGCATGCGGCGGGCCGATATGCGCTGTTGCGGCACCGTGGTGCTCCGTCTGCTCTGTCGTTCCGCGGAAGGCGGCGCCGGTCGATGCGACGCCGCGCGGCTCCCGAGCGCCGGCACCCTATCCGTGCCCTTCGCTCCATACCACTGTGAAAGCAAACAGTTTCCAACTCGTGAACCGGGACTTAGGCATGTCGGCACGGGTGCCACACATGGGCTTACTATCCCATCGCGGGACCGTTGGGGCGACCGGGCGCCTTTGGTGTGACGGCCGTCACCAGCCCGCGCGTCGGCGCGCGCCGCGCCGCGCGGGCGCCCTCCCGGCAAAGCGGGGACAGCGGCCCTGTTCCGGTGCCGGCCGCTTTCCCGGGACCCTTTCGCCGTCCGTCCCGCCGTCCCCTGAGCACCCGGCTGGCGGGCTCCGGCGTTCCGGTGGACACTGCGGGGAAACCTCCGGGAGGGCTCCCCATGCAGCTGTCCGCCTTCTTTCCGACCCGCGACATCGGCGACGACCCGGCCAGGATCCGCGACTGGGCACAGGCGGCCGAGGATCTCGGCTATGTGAGAATCGAGGTG
>JBKBLL010000244.1:0-5477 GCA_046296375.1 Alphaproteobacteria bacterium
AGGTGTGCGCGCGCGCCGCTCGCCGCCCTGCCGCACCGGCTCTCCTCACCGGCTCTCTCCGCCGCGCAGGTCATGGCGCTGCTGTCTACGTTCCTGGAGCCGCTGTTCACGGACCTGCAGCGCCTGGCGGAGGCGGAGGGTGCGACGCACGGACCAACACTGCACGCCGCCCTCGTGCCCTGACCCGCTGCGCTGCTGCCCCGCCGCCGCCCCCGCAGCGCCCAGCGCGGCCAGCGTGCAGATCATCCGGTCGCGCCGGCCGAGACCGGGCCGCGACCAGATCTCGCCATAGACCAGTTCGTCGGCCAGGGCGGCGAAGCCGGGCAGGCATTCGCCCGCCGGCGGCGCACCGGGTCCCGCGTCGCCATCGGCGAAAAGCGCCTGCCGAACCGCCGCACCACGCCGGCGCCGATCGTCCCTCGCGTCCATCGCCCGTGTCCTCCATCGACCGGCGCCGTGCCGCGCCCTGGCCGCCAGTCTAGCCCAAGACGGCCGGATCGCATCCGGGGGGACGTTGCGTACCGGAACCGCGCGGGTGAACATCGCGGGTGACAACGACAGGTGGCGCGAGCGGAAACGCGATGGAGGAGGAAACGGTATGCGGCAGATGACCCTGGTGGGCTTCCTGCAGGCCCAGAACTGCACCCAGCTCGCCAGTTCGTGGCGGCATCCGGAATCACGCAACGATTCCACCTCGAAGGAATTCTACCAGCGCATCGCGAAGGTGCTGGAGGCGGGCAAGTTCGATCTCGGCTTCTTCGACGACCGGCTGGCCATGCCGGACATGTATGGCGGCGACCATGCCCACACCGTCCAGCACGGCATCCGCTGCGTGAAGATGGATCCGCTCACCGTGCTGACCGTGATGGGCATGGCGACGGAAAAGCTCGGCCTCGGCGCGACCTGCTCGACGACCTACTTCAACCCGTTCGATCTCGCGCGCCGCTTCCAGACCCTCGACCTGATGACCGACGGGCGGGCCGCCTGGAACGTCGTCACCTCGTTCAACGACGGCGAGGCGATGAACATGGGGCACGACCGGCACGTGGCGCACGACCTGCGCTACGACATGGCCGACGAGTTCCTGGAGATCGTGCTGGGCCACTGGGACGCCTGGGAGGACGACGCCATCGTCCAGGACAAGACGACCGGCCTGTTCGCCCACCCCGACAAGGTCCACCGGCTCGACTACAAGGGGAAGTTCTTCAAGTCGCGCGGGCCCTTCACCGTGCCGCGTTCGCCCCAGGGACACCCGGTCGTCATTCAGGCGGGCGCCAGCGGCCGCGGCACGCGCTTCGCGGCGCGCTGGGCGGAACTCGTGTTCACCGCCTATCACGACCTGGAGGCCGGGAAGAAAGGCTATGCCGCCCTCAAGGAGGCGGTCGCCAAGAACGGCCGCGACCCGTCGAAGGTGAAGCTGACGAACCTCGTCTGGACCGTCGCCGCTGAAACGAAGGCGGAGGCGGAGGACAAGTGGGCGCTCGCCGACAGCCTCGTCAACGAGACCGACGCGCTGTCGCTGCTCGCCGAGGTGATGAACTACGACCTGTCGAAGAAGGGGCTCGACGAGCCCTTCACCGAGGAGGAACTGGCGGAGCTCAGCGGCGGGCAAGGGAACATCGACACGGTGGTGCGCGTCACGGGCAGGAAGAACCCGACGGTGCGCGACTTCATGGAGGTCACCCGCCGCGGCCATGCCCGCGACCCCTTCGTCGGCGGCCCGAAGGAGATCGCCGATCGGATGGAGCAGTGGTTCGTCGAGGGCGCCTGCGACGGCTTCGTGATCTCGGCAACGCACGTTCCCGGCACCTACGAGGAGTTCGTCAAGTTCGTCGTACCGGAGCTGCAGCGGCGCGGCCTGTTCCGCAAGGAGTACACCGGCTCGACGCTGCGCGAGCATCTGGGCCTGTCGCGGCCCGAGCACGGGGCCTGGCGGAAACACGCCGGCTGACGACGCCACGGCAGGACGCGTATCCGAGAGTGGGGACCGGAGGAACGGCATGCGGCAGATGACACTGGTGGGCTTCCTGCAAGCCCAGAACTGCACGCAGCTCGCCAGTTCGTGGCGGCATCCGGAATCGCGCAACGATTCCATGTCCAAGGACTTCTACCGCCGCATCGCCCAGATCCTGGAGGAGGGCAGGTTCGACCTGGGCTTCTTCGACGACCGGCTCGCCATGCCGGACATGTATGGCGCCGATCACGCCCATACGGTCCAGCACGGCATCCGCTGCGTGAAGATGGACCCGCTGACGGTCCTGACGGTCATGGGTATGGCGACCGAGCGGCTCGGCCTCGGTGCCACCTGCTCGACGACCTATTTCAACCCGTTCGACCTCGCCCGCCGCTTCCAGACGCTGGACCTGATGACCGACGGCCGAGCCGCCTGGAACGTCGTCACCTCGTTCAACGACGGCGAGGCGATGAACATGGGCTTCGATCGCCATGTCGAGCACGACCTGCGCTACGACATGGCGGACGAGTTCATGGAGATCGTGCTCGGTCACTGGGACGCCTGGGAGGACGGAGCCATCGTCCAGGACAAGGCCACCGGCCTGTTCGCCCACCCGGAGAAGGTCCATCGGCTCGACTACAAGGGGAAGTTCTTCAAGTCGCGCGGACCCTTCACCGTGCCCCGCTCACCGCAGGGGCATCCGGTCGTCATCCAGGCCGGCGCCAGCGGTCGCGGCATCCGTTTCGCCGGCCGTTGGGCGGAGCTGATCTTTGCCGCCTTTCCCGATATCGAAACCGGCCGGCGGACCTATGCCGCCCTGAAACAGTCCATCGCCGACGCCGGCCGCGACCCCGCCCAGGTCAGGATCACGCCGCGCGTCTGGACCGTGGCCGCGGAGACGAAGGCCGAGGCGGAGGACAAGTGGGCGCTCGCCGACAGCCTGCCGAACGACATGGACGCGCTGTCGCTGCTGTCGGAGGTCCTGAACTTCGATCTCGCCGTCAAGGGCCTGGACGAGGCGTTCACCGATGACGATCTGGCCGGCATGTCCGGCGGCCACAGCATGCGGGACCTCGTCGTCCGCGTCTCAGGCAAGCAGAACCCGACCGTGCGCGACTTCATGCAGGTGACCCGCCGCGGACGCGCCCAGGTCCCCTTCGTCGGCGGCCCGAAGGAGATCGCCGACCAGATGGAGCAGTGGTTCGTCGAGGGCGCCTGCGACGGCTTCGTCATCACGGCGACGCACGTTCCGGGGACCTACGAGGACTTCGTGCGGTTCGTCGTGCCGGAACTGCAGCGGCGCGGTCTGGCCCGCAAGGAATACGCCGGCAGCACGCTGCGCGACCACCTGGGACTCGAGCGGCCCGTGAACGGGGCTTGGCGCCGGCCCGCCGCCGGCTGACGGGCTGGGGTATCGCGGCACGGGGGCGCAATCGGCGTAAGCCGCGGGCGCGCCCCTCAGTAGCGGACGACGAGGTTCAGGAGCCGGCCGACGAAGCCGGTGAACCGTACCGGACCGGTGGTGACGGCGAGGCAGATGCACTCGCCGTCATCGTCCGCGACCGGGGTATGGACGACCGAACTGTCGGCGCAGGCCACATCGCCGCGGGCGAAGCTGGCCACGCCGTCGCTGAAGCCGCCCGCCAGGACGAGCGTCAGTTCTTCGCCGCCGTGCCTGTGTTCCGGCAGGGAGGCACCGGGTGCGATGCGCAGCAGCTTCACGGTATGCCCCGGCGTCGGCACCGGAACGCGGAACTCCCGGACCGGGCCGATGCCGCGCCAGGGCAGTTCGGCGAGCGGCCGACCGAGATAGGTGCGAAGCGGCGCCGGCACCAGGGGGTCGTGCACGGGTGGGGGCGAAGGCGGAACGACGGCCTCGCCGGCTGCGCTGATCCGCTCCAGGCAGTCGTTCAGGGCGGTCGGCCGCAGCGGCTGTGCCTCCGCCTCCTGGAGCAGGCTGCCGCCCAGCGCTTCGAGCGCGGCCGCACGCGCCCGGCACTCGGGGCACAGGGACAGATGGCTGGCGATCAGCAGAGCCAGGGATTCCTCCTGGGCACCCGTCACATAGTCTAGCAGATGTTCGTCGGTCGGGTGGAACCGGGGCATCACGAACCGTCTCCCAGAGCGGCCCGCAGCTTCGCGAGCCCGAGGCGCAGGCGGGACTTCACCGTCCCCAACGGCAGGCCCAGGCTCTCGGCGATCGCGGTGTGCGTCTTGTCTTCGAAGAATGCGAGTTCCAGCAACGCCTTCTGATCCCGCGGCAGGCGCTGCATCGCGCTGGCCAGCGCCGGTGCGTCCAGACGAGCCTCCATCGCCCGATGCGCCGAATCGTCCTCGTCCGGTGCATCGATCTCCGTCACGTCGACCTCCGGCCGGCGCGCCCGGCGGATCAGGTCGATGCGCCGGTTGCGGGCGATCGTGAATATCCAAGTGCTCACGCTCGCCTTGGCCGGGTCGTACATGGATGCGCGCTGCCATACCGCGATCATCACGTCCTGTGCCACGTCCTCCGCCGTCTGGTCGTCGGCGCCGCCGCGGCGCAGAAAGGCCTTCACCCGCGGCGCCATCAATTCGAAGACCCGGCAGAACGCCTGCCGGTCTCGGTGCAGTGCGATCTCTCGCACAAGCCCGGTCAGCTCCTCCACACCGTCTCCGTCAGCGCTCGGCTCCGTCGGCCGTGGGCGCCAGCGGGCCGACGGTCCGGAATCCCGCACCTTCGGAGCCAGCGCACACGCCACGGCGTTCATGCGTCCTCCTCGGTAACGTGCCCGCTCTACGCGCCCGTCCCGAGGCCGGATCACAGGCCGAGTATATGATCCGCCGCGCGCCGCCGCACGTAGCTTGCCCCGAACATAGGGGAGCCCGGCCACACGACACGCCGATGCGGCCGGGCGGGACGAAGCAAAGGACCCGACAAAAGATGCGCATTGCTGTGGTTGGAAGCGGGATCGCCGGGCTGGCGACGGCTTGGCTTCTCTCCAGCCGTCACGAGGTCGTCCTGTACGAGGCGGAGAGGCGCCTCGGCGGCCACGCGCATACGGTCGGCATCGAGATCGGCAAGCGCGCGGTCGCGGTCGACACCGGCTTCATCGTCTACAACGAACTGAACTATCCGAACCTGACCGCCCTTTTCGCGCATCTCGACGTGCGGACCGCGGACAGCGACATGTCGTTCGCCGTTTCCATCGACCGGGGCCGCTACGAGTATTCCGGCAGCCTGACCGGGCTGCTGGCGCAGCCGGCGAACGCAGTGCGCCCGGCACACTGGGAGATGATCCGCGACGCGGTGCGCTTCTACCGGGCGGCCCCCGGACTGCTGGAGCGCGGCGAGACCGACGGCCTCACGATCGGCGAAATGCTGGCGCGCGGCGGCTACTCGCGCGCGTTCCTGGACCGCCACCTGCTACCCATGGCGGCCGCCATCTGGTCCTGCCCGCTGGGCGACGTGTCGCGCATGCCGGCGGAAACCTTCATACGATTCTTCGACAACCACCGCCTGTTCAGCCTGGGCGAGCGCCCGCGC
>JBKBLL010000245.1:0-5469 GCA_046296375.1 Alphaproteobacteria bacterium
GGGCAGGCACGTCGGCATGCAAGTCTATCCCGACGCTCCCGGCACGCTGCTCGACTTCCTGGTGCAGGCGGGGGCGCAGCCGGATCCCATCCTGTGCTATCGCTACGCGTTGCAGGAGGAGGATGCGCGCGTCGCCGACATCATCCGCGCGATGGCGGCGGGCGGTGCCGACCTGATCGCCTTCACCAGCGCGGCACAGGTGCGGCGCCTGCGCGCGGTGGCCGAAGCCACTGGCCTGCAGGCGGATCTGGACCGGGCGATGACGGCCGTTCGCGTTGCGGCCGTCGGGCCGGTCACGGCCGCCGCTGTCCAGGCAGCCGGCTGGCCCCTGGCGGCGCCGCCGCCCGACAGCTTCCACCTGAAGCCGTTCACCCAGCGGATCGTCCGTCTCCTGCAGGAGGATCGCGCGCCGTCCGCGTCGTGATGCCGGCGGCCGGCGTCCCGGCCCCGTGGGCGCCCGCCCCTGCCGCGGGAGTGCATTCGGATCGGCATGAGGCCGATGTTAACGGTTGCACCCTCAACATCGCGGCCGCCCGTGCCTCGCGGGCGGGCGGACCGAGGGGATGCGCATGTCCTACATCCAGAAAAACCTGCTTCCGGGCGAGACCGTCATATACCGGGCGGAACTGCACTGGATCATCTTCGTCGGCCCGCTCCTGATCATCGGCGTCGGGTTCGTCCTGTCTTTTCTGCCGAGCGAGCCCGAGACCAACTGGGGCTCCATCGCGTTGGCGCTCGGTCTGTTCCTCCTGGCGAACTCCGCCCTCACGAAATGGACGAGCGAGTTCGCCGTCACGGATCGCCGGATCATCGCCAAGGTGGGCTTCGTCCGGCGGACGTCGCTCGAAACGCTGATGTCCCGGGTCGAGGGGATCGAGGTGCACCAGGACATTCCCGGCCGGATCCTCGGATACGGAACGATCATCGTGCGCGGTGTCGGCGGCGGGACCAAGCCGATACGCTTCATCTCGCAGCCGATGGCGCTGCGCTCCCACGTCTACGCGCAGATCGAGGCGACCGGCGCGTAAGGACGGTCCCGCTAGCCGCGTCGGCGGCCCTTTCCCTTCGCCGAGCCCCCCCGGCGGCCGCCGCCCTTGTAGCCCTGCGCGATCTGCTGCATCGCCGTCTTGGCGCGGCCTTTCGGGAGCCCGTCGTCGGGCACGGCCATGTCGAGCTCCAGGGCCTGGAGACGCTTCAGTTCGTCGCGCAGGCGTGCGGCCTCCTCGAACTCCAGGTCGGCCGCGGCGGCGCGCATGCGCTTCTCCAGTTCCGCGATCGTCGCCTGCAGATTGTGGCCGATCAGCGCCTGATCCTCCGCCAGGCCCGTCGCGACGGTGACGCGGTCGCCGCGCTCGTAGACGCTCGACAGGATGTCCGCGATGTTCTTCTTCACCGACTGCGGCGTGATGCCGTTGGCAGCGTTCCAGGCCTTCTGCTTCTCGCGGCGGCGCTCGGTCTCGGCCAGCGCGCGTTCCAGGCTGTTGGTCATCCGATCCGCGTAGAGGATGACGCGGCCGTCCACGTTGCGTGCCGCCCGTCCTATGGTTTGGATCAGCGAGGTGAAGGAGCGCAGATAGCCCTCCTTGTCGGCGTCCAGGATGCAGACCAGGGCGCATTCCGGGATGTCCAGCCCCTCGCGCAGCAGGTTGATGCCGATCAGCACGTCGAATGCGCCGAGGCGGAGGTCGCGGATGATCTCGATCCGCTCCAGCGTGTCGACGTCCGAATGCATGTAGCGCACGCGGATGCCGGCCTCGTGCATGTACTCCGTCAGGTCCTCGGCCATGCGCTTGGTCAGCGTCGTGACCAGGACGCGCTCGCCCTTCGCGGCGGCGTCCCGGCATTCGGCCAGCAGGTCGTCGACCTGGCCCTCCACGGGCCGTACGATCGTGACCGGGTCGATCAGCCCGGTCGGCCGCACGACCTGTTCGGAGACGACGCCCCCCGTGCGCTCCAGTTCCCACGGGCCGGGCGTGGCCGAGACGAAGATCGTCTGGGGCCGCATCGTCTCCCACTCCTCGAACTTCAGCGGCCGGTTGTCGATGCAGGAGGGCAGGCGGAAGCCGTACTCGGCGAGCGTCGACTTGCGCGCATAGTCGCCTTTGTACATGCCGCCGATCTGCGGCACGGTGACGTGGCTCTCGTCGATGACGAGGATCGCGTCCTCCGGCAGATACTCGAACAGCGTCGGCGGCGGCTCGCCGGGATTGCGGCCGGTCAGGTGGCGGGAATAGTTCTCGATGCCGGCGCAGGAGCCGGTCGTCTCCATCATCTCGAGGTCGAAGGTCGTGCGCTGCTCCAGACGCTGCGCCTCGAGCAGCTTGCCCTGGGCATTGAGCTCCGCCAGCCGCGGCTTCAGTTCGGCCCGGATCGTCTTCATCGCCTGGATCAGGGTCGGCTTCGGCGTCACATAGTGCGAGTTCGGATAGATCCGCACGGCCGAGAGTGCACCCGTGCGCTCGCCCGTCAGCGGGTCGAACTCGTGGATCGCCTCGACCTCGTCGCCGAAGAGCGAGATGCGCCAGGCCTGGTCCTCGAGATGCGCTGGATAGAGGTCGATCGTGTCGCCGCGGACGCGAAAGGTGCCGCGATGAAAGCTCGCCTCGTTGCGCCGGTACTGCAGGTCGACCAGCCGGCGCAGAAAGGTCTGGGCCTCGAGCCGCTGGCCGACCTTCACGTTGACGGTCATCTCGGAATAGGTCTCGACCGCGCCGATGCCGTAGATGCAGGACACCGAAGCGACGATGATGACGTCGCGCCGTTCCAGCAGGGCGCGCGTCGCCGAATGGCGCATCCGGTCGATCTCCTCGTTGATCGAGGATTCTTTCTCGACATAGGTGTCGGTGCGCGGAACGTAGGCCTCCGGCTGGTAATAGTCGTAGTAGGAGACGAAATACTCCACCGCATTGTGCGGGAAGAAGCCTTTCATCTCGGCGTAGAGCTGCGCCGCCAGGGTCTTGTTGGGGGCCAGCACCAGGGTCGGCCGGCCGAGCTGCCGGATCGAATGGGCGACCGTGAAGGTCTTGCCCGACCCGGTCACGCCGAGCAGCACCTGGTCGCGCTCGCCGGCCTTCAGGCCCGCCACCAATTCGGTGATGGCGCGCGGCTGATCGCCGGCCGGTTCGTAGTCGGAAACGAGCTCGAGCGGCCGGCCGGCATCCTCGTCCGCCGCCAGCGGCGGCCGGCGGGCGGGCAGAGGCGATTCCATCGTCAGAACGGCGCGGGACATCCACCGAATATCGGTCGGCGGTCGGCCCCGGTAAAGGGCTGGGTAAAGGGCTGGGTGAGGGCCCGGACAATGGGCCGGGCAGACGGCAGGCAGGCCGCCGGAAGGAACCGAACCGATATCGGGGTGTTCCGGACACGCAACACCTGAGGAGATCGTCATGGACAAGGATCGCATCGACGGCGCCGCGAAGAAGGCGGGCGGGAGCGTGAAGGAAACCGCCGGCAAGCTCCTCGGCGACAAGAAGATGGAAGTCGAAGGCAAGGCCAAGAAGACCGAGGGCAAGATCCAGAGCGGCGTCGGCCAAGCCAAGGATGCGGTGCGCGACGCCACGCGCAAGCACTGACCCCTCCCTCTGCACGGCGGCGGCAGGCGGCGAATCGGCGCTTCGCCGCCTGATCCGTCTGACCGGGCAATACCCACAGGAGGCTCGCAATGAAACTCGGTCTGCTCTGGCTACTCGGCGTCCCCATTCCCGTTCTGATCCTGATCTGGCTCCTGTTCTGAGGTCTGCCGATCGCGCGCAAAACAGCAGCGCGCTCCCTTTCTTCGCGGGCGGGTAGTGTCTTGAGACACCACCCGCGGCCGGACCAAATCGACAGCCCCGATCGGCGGCCGGATCATTTCCGAAGGGGGCGTGAGTGGATTTTCGACCGATTCTGCCGCGGAGCCGGGGTGTTGCCATGCGCCGCCGGCCTCCGGCACGATCGCCTGTTGACGGAGTGTCACGACGAGGCTGTCGAGCGGCATCCCGACAAACTCATCTCTCCGTCCGGCACGACTGCGAGCTGAAGGGGGTCGTGCCCACCTCCAATACACTGCTCGCCCCCGTGCTGGGGTTCATCGAACGAAATCGGCTGGGGCGCGACGACGCGGTCTTCATGGCTTCGCCGCTGGCGCACCAGTCGGGCCTTTCTCTACTGCGCACGCCGAGCGGCAAGATCGAGAAATTCCGCCTGCGGGAGGCGGCGGCGCCCGCGGGCGCCGTTCATGCACCCAGCAGATAGCCCGCGGCGGCCGCGCAGAGCAGCAGCCAGACCGGATTGAGGCGGGTGGCGTAGGCGGCGGTCGCGATCGCGGCGACGATCGCGGCACCGGGCGCGCCGCGGGCGGTGGCGAGCACCAGCATCAGCGCGCCGGCGGCGACGAGACCGACGGTGACCGGCGCGAGGCCCTCCTGGATCGCGGCGCGCCAGGGTCGGCCGGCGAACCGCCCCCAGGCGCGGAACACGAGATAGGTGAGGGTGCAGGACGGCAGGCAGAGAGCCAGCGTCGCGGTGAGCGCCCCGACGATCCCGGCGACATGCCAGCCGATCAGCGTGACGATCAGCATGTTCGGGCCCGGCGTCGCCTGGGCGATGGCGAACAGGCTGGCGAACTCGGTCGGGGTCAGCCAGCCCTCGACTTCGACCGTGAGGCGGTACATCTCCGGCAGGATGCTGTTGCCGCCGCCCACGGCGAGCAGCGACAGCTTGGCGAAATAGGCCGCCAGCATGACGAGGTCGCCCATTCCGGCAGCCATGCCGCCGCCTCAGCCGCGGCGCCAGACGAGGGCGATGCCGAGCGGTGCCAGGACGAGGAGCACCGGCAGCAGCGGCCATCGCATTACGCCGATCGCGCCGAAGGCGAGCAGCATCATCGGCACGGTCACCAGCCGCCGGCGCCGCAGCAGCGGCACCACCATCTTCGCCACCATCGCCACGACCAGGCCGGCCGCTCCCGCCGCGATGCCGGCGAGCGCCCCGGCGACGCCCGGCGTGTCCCCATACTGCTGATAGAGGGCGCCCAGCGAGAGGACCAGCGCGATCGGGATCGCCCACAGGCCGGTGACGGCTGCGACCGCCCCGGGCACGCCGCGGAAGCGGCCGCCGACCGCGATCGAGACGTTGACGATGTTGGGGCCGGGCAGGAACTGGCAGAGCGAGAGGACGTCGGTGAACTCGTCCGGCGTCAGCCAGCGGCGGCGTTCGACCAGGATCAGCCGTGCCCAGGGCAGAACGCCGCCGAAGGCGAAGGCCGAGATCGAGACGAAGCCGAAGAAGAGGGCGACCAGCCCCGGCGCGGGCTCGTCCGCCCCCTCCGCGGCACGCTCTCGGACGTGCTCTCCCGCGCGTTCCCCGGACGCCCCGTCCACGCCGGCGCTATTCCGCGGCGGCCGGTGCCGGCGGGCGCCGGCCGATCGACTCCTCGCCCGGCGCCCGGGCGGGCAGCATCGCCACCGCCGCCAGCACGCCCAGCGCGAA
>JBKBLL010000246.1:0-5396 GCA_046296375.1 Alphaproteobacteria bacterium
CCCGCAGCGGCGCGCGCCGGTGTCTTCCGGGTCCAGATCGCTTCGCTGCGCAGCGAGGACGAGGCCCGGGCCGCCTGGGAACGGACGCGCCGCGCCCATTCCGACCTGCTCGGCCGGATGGAGCCGACGATCGAACGCGTCGACCTCGGCGCCCGCGGCATCTATTTCCGCCTGCAGGCCGGTCCGCTCAGCGAAAAGACGCTCGCCGACATGCTCTGCAGTCAGCTGAAGGCCCGCAATGTCGGATGCATCGTCGTCGCTCTCTGAGAAAGACGGTCCTCGGGCCGCGGAGATGGCGCCCGGCGCCACGATCCTCGGCTGCGCCGGAGAGGCGCTGACGGCGGAGGAACGGCGTTTCTTCGCCGACGCCGATCCGCTCGGCTTCATCCTGTTCCGGCGCAACTGCACCGCGCCGGACCAGGTGCGCGCGCTGGTCGACCAGCTCCGCGACGCGGTGGGACGTGCCGAGGCGCCCGTGCTGATCGACCAGGAGGGTGGGCGCGTCGCGCGGCTGCAGCCGCCCTTCTGGCGCCCCCTGCCCGCGGCTGCGCCGGCCGGCCGCCTGTTCGCCGCGGAACCGGACGCGGGCCGCGAACTGGCGCACCTGCTGGCCAGGCTGACCGCCGACATGCTCCACCCGCTCGGCATCGACGTGAACTGCGCACCCGTGCTCGACGTGCTGCACCCGGCTGCACGCGACCCGATCATCGGCGACCGCGCCTTCTCGCGCGAGCCGGCCGTCGTTGCGGAACTGGGCGCCGTCTATGCGCGCGGACTGATGGCGGGCGGCGTCCTGCCCGTGGCCAAGCACATTCCCGGGCATGGCCGCGCCGACGCCGACAGCCATTTCGAACTGCCGGTCGTGGCCGCGACGGAAGCGGAACTCGACGCCTTCGATCTGGCACCGTTCCGCGCCCTCGCGGGGGTGCCGATGGCGATGACGGCGCACATCCTCTACCCGGCCTGGGACGCGGAGCGCGCCGCCACCCTGTCGCCCGTCGTGGTCGGCGAGGTCATACGGAACCGCATCGGCTTCGACGGCCTGCTGATGACCGACGACCTGTCGATGCGGGCGCTTCGCGGCACGCTGGGGGAGCGCACGGCAGCGGCCCTAGAGGCGGGCTGCGACGTGGCGCTGCATTGCAACGGCCGGCCCGGAGAGATGGCCGAGGTGGTGGCCGCGGCGGGACGGCTCGACGCGAACGGGATGCGCCGGTGGCGCGCGGCGCGCGCGCTGCTGCGCCCGCCCTTTCGGTTCGACGCGGCCGAGGGCTGGGCCCGCCTCGGCGAACTGCTGGCCCGTGCCGGAAGCGCCGCTTGATCGCCGACTGGGTGATCCCCGACCTGGCCGACATCATCCAGGCGATCTCCGTCTGGGCGCTGCCGGTCCTGCTCGCGATCACGCTGCACGAGGCGGCACACGGCTGGGCCGCCTGGAAGCTGGGCGACGACACCGCGAAGCGGCTGGGGCGGGTGACGGTCAACCCGCTCCGCCACGTCGACCCGTTCGGTACGATCGTCATGCCGGCGCTGATCCTGTTCCTGTCCGGCGGCCGGTTCGTGCTCGGCTACGCCAAGCCGGTGCCCGTCATGGTGGCGCGGCTGCGCAACCCCCGCTGGCACATGGTCCTGGTGGCAGCGGCCGGGCCCGCGGCGAACCTGCTGATCGCCCTGGCGGCTGCCCTGCTCCTGCACGTCCTGCCGCTGCTGCCGGCGTTCGCCCAGGAATGGACCTGGCGGAACCTCGAGAACGCCATCCTGTTCAACCTCATCATCGCCGTGTTCAATCTGATGCCGCTGCCGCCGCTCGACGGCGGGCGGATCGTGACGGGCCTGCTGCCGTACCGGCTCGCGCTGCCCTACGCCCGGCTGGAGCGATGGGGGCTGCTGATCGTCCTGGTCCTGGTATTCGGCCTGCCCCTGCTCGGGAACCAGATCGGCATGGACTTCAGTTTCGTCTCCACCTTCATCTTCGGCACCGCCTATGTGCTGGCCGTGGCCCTGCTGACGCTGGCGGGCGTGGCGTGACCGCTCACGGTGCCGAAGCCGACGGGTTCGAGCAGGCGCCGGTCGCGGGCGAGGCGCTCGTCGTCGACCTCGGCACCTTCGAGGGCCCGATCGACCTTCTGCTGACCCTGGCGCGCGAGCAGAAGGTCGACCTCGCCCGCATTTCGATCCTCAGGCTCGCCGACCAGTATCTCGACTTCGTCGCGCGGGCCCATGACCTGCGGCTCGAACTGGCGGCCGACTATCTCGTGATGGCGGCCTGGCTGGCCTATCTGAAGAGCCGCCTGCTGCTGCCGCCGCCGCATGCCGACGCGACGCCGCCGACGGCGGCGGAGATGGCCGAGGCGCTCGCCTTCCAGCTCCGCCGGCTGGAGGCGATGCAGGCGTCGGCCGTCCGGCTCTTTGCCCGGCCCAAGCTGGGCCAGGAGGTGTTCCCGCGCGGCGCGCCGGAGGGCATCACCTTCGTTGGTCGCCCGCAATGGACCGCCCGGCTGGTCGACCTTCTGCGGGCCTGGCAGGCGGTGCGGGGCCGGGGTGCGCAGGGACAGTTCGTGCTGGCGGCACCCGACCTCTATGCCATGGACGAGGCCTTCGCCCGGCTGGAGCGGATGCTGGGCCGCCTCCCGGCCGGCGCTCCGGACGGCTGGCAGAGCCTGGCGGCGTTCCTGCCGCCGAACCTGCGCAGCGGGGTCTACCGGCGCTCGGCCATCGCCGCGACGCTCTCGGCCACTCTGGAACTGGCCAAGTCTGGCCGGGTCGAACTGCGCCAGGACGCCGCCTTCGGCCCGGTGCTGCTGCGCCCGGTCCCGGAAGCCTCCCGCCGCATCGGGGAGCGTGCGGTCGACGAAGGCGCGCAGGACGGCCCGGACGACGGCCCGGACGACGGCGCGGGCGGCGACCGGGGCGATGACTCCGGCGACGGCCCGGGTGACGAGGTTGACGGCCCCCGTGACGGTTCCGGACGATGACGTCATGACGCCCGACTTTGCCCATATCCGTATCGCCGAGGCGCTGATATTCGCAGCCGAGGCCCCGGTGCCGGAGGGTGAACTCGCGGCGCGGCTGCCGGAGGGCGTCGATCTGCGGGCGCTGCTGGCGGAACTCGTCGAACACTATCGTGGCCGCGGCGTCGAGCTGGTCGCGGTCGCCGGCGGCTGGACGTTCCGTACCGCCGGCGACATCGCGCCCGTCCTGCGCATCGAGCGGCCGCAGCCGAAGCGGATGTCGCGTGCCGCGATGGAGACGCTGGCGGTGATCGCCTACCACCAGCCGGTCACGCGCCCGGAGATCGAGGAGGTGCGCGGCGTCTCACTCGGCAGGGGCACGCTCGACGTGTTGCTGGAGGCCGGCTGGATCAGGCCGGGCAAGCGGCGCGAGGCGCCGGGCCGGCCGCTGACCTGGGTCACGACCGATGGCTTTCTGGAGCAGTTCTCGCTGAACGCCCTCGCCGACCTGCCGGGTATCGAGGAGATCCGTGCAGCCGGCCTGCTCGACGCCCGGCCGGCCGCGGCGGCGATCGGACCCGGCGAGGACGCCGCCCTGCGCGAGGCCTTGCCGACCGAGGACGAGCAGGCGGCGGAAGACCTGGATCGCAAATAGCTGAACGGAGCGCGGGCGTCCCCGCCCGCACCCCGGGCCGCGACAGGAGGCGGGCGGGACGCCCGCGCTCCGGAACGGTCCTATGCGGCCATCAGGCTGCGCAGCACGTAGGGCAGGATGCCGCCGTGCTTGTAGTAGTCGACCTCGTCGAGCGTATCGATCCGGCAGCGGACCTTGATTTCCTCGACCTTGCCGTCGGCGCGGCGGATGCGGCAGGTGAGGTCCATGCGCGGCTTGAGGCCCGCCTCGACGCCGACGATGTCGATGGTCTCGCTCCCGTCGAGGCCGAGGCTCTTGCGGGTCATGCCGTCCTTGAACTCGAGCGGCAGCACGCCCATCCCGACCAGGTTGGAGCGGTGGATGCGCTCGAAGCTCTCGGCGATGACGGCGCGGATGCCGAGCAGCTTCGTGCCCTTCGCCGCCCAGTCGCGCGACGATCCGGTGCCGTACTCCTTGCCGGCGATGGCGATCAGCGGCACGCCGTCCTGCATGTAGCGCATGGCGGCGTCGTAGATCGGCATGACCTCGCCTGTCGGGGCGTACTTGGTGACGCCGCCCTCGGTGCCGGGCGCCGTCTCGTTCTTGATGCGGATGTTGGCGAAGGTGCCCCGCATCATGATCTCGTGGTTGCCGCGCCGGGCGCCGTAGGAATTGAAGTCGGTCGGGCGCACCTGGTGCTCGAGCAGGTAGCTGCCGGCCGGGCTGTCGCGCTTGATCGAACCGGCAGGCGAGATGTGGTCGGTGGTGATGCTGTCGCCTAGCAGGGTGAGGACGCGAGCGCCCGTCACGTCCGACACCGCGCCCGGCTCGCGCGGCATTTCCTCGAAATAGGGCGGGTTCTGCACATAGGTGCTGCCGCCGTTCCAGCGATAGACCTCGCTGGTGGTGGACGACAGTTCGCGCCACTCCTTCGGGCCCTCGAAGACGTTCGCGTAGCGTGTGCGGAACATCTCCGGCGTGACGAACTGGCGGATCGTCTCGGCGACCTCCTGGTTGCTCGGCCAGATGTCGCGCAGATAGACGTCCTGGCCGTCCGAACCCTTGCCCAGCGGCTCTTCCGTCAGGTTCTTCTTCAGCGTGCCGGCGAGCGCATAGGCGACCACGAGCGGCGGCGAGGCGAGATAGTTCGCCTTGACCTGCGGGTGGACGCGGCCCTCGAAGTTGCGGTTGCCGGAAAGCACCGCGCCGACGGTCAGGTCGGCGGAATCGATGGCTTCGGCGATCGGCTCGTCGAGCGGGCCGGAATTGCCGATGCAGGTCGTGCAGCCATAGCCGACGAGGTTGAAGCCCAGCGTGTCGAGCGCGTCCTGCAGGCCGGCGGCCTCGTAGTAGTCCGTGACCACCTGGCTGCCGGGGGCGAGCGAGGTCTTCACCCAAGGCTTCACCGTCAGCCCCTTCGCGACCGCGTTGCGGGCGAGCAGGCCGGCGGCGAGCATGACGCTGGGATTGGAGGTGTTGGTGCAGCTCGTGATGGCGGCGATGACGACATCGCCGTCGGAAACCTGATGGTCGGCGCCCTCGACCTGGACGGAGCGGTTCGTGCCGGCCTCGTCGAGCATCGCCTTGATCTGCGGCGCCACGCCGGAGAGCAGCACGCGGTCCTGCGGACGCTTCGGGCCGGCCAGCGCCGGCTCGACCGTGCCGATGTCGAGTTCGAGACTGTTGGTAAAAACGGGATCGGGCGTGCCGGCGTCGCGCCACATGCCCTGCGCCTTGGCATAAGCTTCGACCAGGGCCACGCGCGCCTCGTCGCGGCCGGTCAGGCGCATGTAGTTCAGCACTTCCTTGTC
>JBKBLL010000247.1:0-5376 GCA_046296375.1 Alphaproteobacteria bacterium
GCTGCCACCAGCCGCGCCGGCGCGGCTGGTGGGTGGCGGACTGGTCGGCCGCAGGGGTTTCCGCCGGCGCTGGCGCGGTCGTGGTTTCGGCGGCGGCCGGCCCCCCTGCCGCGGCGGGCGCGGCGGGCATATCGGCCCCATTCGTCGTGCCGCTCGACGGGCTGGTCCCGGCGGCTTCGGCCTCCGGGCTGCGCCGCGGCCGCCGGGTCCGGGCGGCCTTCGGCTTCGCTTCCGTCTCCGGCTTCGCTGCGGTCGCCGCGTCGGCCTTCGGCTTCGCCGTGCGGCGCGTCCGTGTCGCCTTCGGCTTGGGCGTCTCCGGCTCGGCAGGCGTCGGTTCAATGGCCGTCGGCTCGGTGGCCGTCGATTCGGGCGCGGTCGCCGCCGCTTCCGAAGCGGTTTCCGCCTTGCGCCGCCGCGGTCGCCGCGACTTCGGCCGGTCCGCAGGAACGTCCGCCGAAGCCTCCGCAACGGCATCCACGGTCCGCACCGGCGGAGCCGGCTCGGCTGCGGTCGCCACGCGTTCGGGCTCGGGCTGCGTCACCGGCTGAGGCTCGGCCGCCGCTTCAGCCTCGGGAGCTGCGGCGACCGCGGGCAGCGGCGCCGGCTCGGGGGCGGGCTCCGCCTGGTCCGTGCCCTCGGGTGCCGCGTCGTCCGCGTCGTCCGCGGCACCTTCGGCCGCGATTTCGGTCGCCTCGCCCTCGGTACGCCGGCCGCGGCGACGGCCGCCGCGACGACCCCGCCTGCGGCGCTTGCCGCCGGCGGCACCGTCGCCGTCCTCCGTCTCCTCGGCACGCTCCGAGACGGGTTCGACCACGGGGTTTGCCACGGCTTCCGGTGCGGGGTCGGCCTCGGCGATGGCCGCCGCCGGCAGCATGTCGCTCGCCTCCGCGGCCTCATCCTCGTCGACCGTCTCGTAGTCAACCTCGATCGGCGGCTCCAGCGTGCCGGTCTGCTCGATCCGGAAAGCCGGACCGACCAGCGCGTCGTCGCACTCGACCAGGATGCGCAGCGCGTTCGCCCGCTCCAGATCGTGCAGCGCATGGCGCTTGTGGTTCAGGATGTAGAGTGCGACGGGCGTCGGAACCTGCACCGTCACTTCGGCATGGCGCCGCTTCAGGGCGTCCTCCTCGATGGAGCGGAAGACGTAGAGGGCGGTCGATTCCACCGAGCGGATCGAGCCGTGGCCGCCGCAGGTCGGGCAGACCACCATGCTGGTCTCGAACAGGCTCGGTCGCAGGCGCTGGCGCGAGAGTTCCAGCAGGCCGAGCTGGCTGATGCGGCCCATCTGGATCCGCGCCCGGTCGGTCTTCAGCGCTTCCTTCAGCCGCCGCTCGACGGCCGAATTGTTGCGCCGATCCTCCATGTCGATGAAGTCGATGACGACGATGCCGGCCAGATCGCGCAGACGCAGCTGGCGGGCGATCTCGTCCGCCGCTTCCAGGTTGGTCTTGACCGCGGTCTCTTCGATGTGGCGCTCGCGCGTCGCTCGGCCGGAGTTCACGTCGATGGCGACCAGCGCCTCGGTGGCGTTGATGACGATGTAGCCGCCGGAGCGCAGGCGCACCGTGTGCGAATGCAGCGCGTCCAGCTGGCTCTCCACGCCGTAGCGCGGGAACAGGTGCGCCGACGGGTCGTCGTACTTCACCACCCGGTCGACATGGGTCGGCATCAGCGCACGCATGAATTCGCGCGCGCCGCGGAAGGCGGACTCGCCCTCGACCAGGATCTCGGCGATGTCCTGGCTGTAGGTGTCGCGGATGGCGCGCTTGATCAGGCTCGCCTCCTCGTAGATCAGGGCCGGCGCGCGCGAACTCAGCGTCTTCTCGCGGATCTCGTCCCAGACGCGGAGCAGGAACTCGTAGTCGCGGCGGATCTCCGGTTTGCTGCGCTCCATGCCGGCGGTGCGCAGGATGACGCCCATGCCTTCCGGAACCTCGAGCGAGTCGATCACCTCCTTCAGCCGCCTGCGGTCGGCGACGTTGGTGATCTTGCGGCTGATGCCGCCGCCACGCACGGCGTTCGGCATGAGCACGCAGTAGCGTCCGGCGAGCGATATGTAGCTCGTCAGGGCCGCACCCTTGTTGCCGCGCTCCTCTTTGGTCACCTGGACCAGGATGATCTGGCGGCGCTTGATGACTTCCTGGATCTTGTAGTGGCGGCGCATGCGCGGCCGCGGCCGCGGCGCGTCCTCCACCTCGTCCTCGGCGCCGCCGACCGTCTCGATCGGGTCGGCCTCGTCGCCGTCCTCGTCCCCGTCGGCGTGGACCGCGTCGTCGCCGGTTTCGGCGGCGGCCGTGCCGTTGCCGGCCTCGTCGGACTCCGCATCTTCGGCGCCGTCGTCGTCGGCGTCGTCGATCAGCGCCTCGCGGTCGGCGATCGGGATCCGATAGTAGTCGGGGTGGATGTCGTTGAACGGCAGGAACCCGTGGCGGTTGCCGCCATATTCGACGAAGGCCGCCTGGAGCGAGGGTTCGACGCGGGTGATCTTGCCGAGATAGATGTTGCCCTTCAGGGTCTGGCGCGCGGACGACTCGTAGTCGAAATCGTCTACGCGTTCACCATCGAGCACGACGACGCGGGTTTCTTCCGGCTGCGTCGCGTCGATGAGCATACGCTTGGTCATACGTTTCTTTCTCCGGGGCCGGTCCGCAGGGGCGGCAGCGCGCCGTGGACGGGGCCGGCGTGACGACGCCGCGACGAGCCGGGCAGCGGGCGGCGCCTGCGGCATTGGGCCGTGGCGGCGTCGGACGGCTGCTCTCACTCGAATACATGCGCGCGCTTCACCCGGGACCGGCAGATGGGGGTGACCTCGACGGGAGCGGCCCGCTGCGAATTTGGGCGCCAGGGGCGCGCAGCAGCTCTCCATCCGAATCGGGGGCTGCCGTGCTGCCGCTTCCGCGCTGCCGCTCCGGCTTTGGCTGCGAATCGGACCTTCGTACGAGTCGCGCCCAGTAACATAGACATGTGTGCTATCGGCCACAACCGCGAACACGGTGTGCGGTCGATTTCTCTGTGTCGAGGCATTCTCGATTGAATCCTGCGCCTTACGCGAGCACAATTCGTGCGTTACGTTAGGAACGGTTCTCTCCATGACGCGGTTTTCGCGGTTCCTGGGATGTCTGCTGCTGCTCGGCGCGCTGCTGAGCGCCGGCATCGCCCATGCCGTACCCGAAGTCACGGGCGTGCGCGTCGGCGAGCAGTCGCCGGGCACGCGCGTGGTTCTGGACCTGTCCGAGCCGGTCTCCTACAAGCTCTTCACGCTCGAGAATCCGCACCGCGTGGTGCTCGATCTGCCGGAACTGGCCTGGAGCGCGCCCGATCCGGCCGTCGGTCCCGGCGTCGTCACGCGCCTGCGCCACGGCGTGTTCCGCCCCGGAACGTCGCGTATCGTCTTCGATCTGGGCCAGCCGGCGCGGGTGCATGGGTCGTTCATGCTGCCGCCGAACGCCGACCACGGCCATCGCCTCGTCGTCGACCTGGAGCCGGTCGGCCCTCCCGCCGTCCGCCGGACCGCGATGGCGCCCTCCGCGCCGGTGGCGCCGGCGCCCCGCCGTCCGGCGAAGCGCGTCGTCGTCATCGACCCCGGGCACGGTGGTGTCGATCCGGGCGCCATCGGCGTTCGCGGCACGTACGAGAAGGACATCACGCTGGCTGCGGCGCGCGAACTGCGGCGCCAGCTCGAGGTGACGGGGCGGTATCACGTGGTGATGACGCGCTCGACGGACAGGTTCCTGAGGCTGCGCGACCGCGTCGCCGTCGCCCGGGACAGCAAGGCCGACCTGTTCATCTCGCTGCACGCCGACTCGCACCCCAACCCTGCAACGCGCGGCCTGTCGGTCTATACCCTGTCCACCACGGCCTCGGACAAGGAGGCGGCGGCCCTCGCCCAGCGCGAGAACCGCGCGGACCTGATCGCCGGCGTCGACCTCTCGGCGGAGAGCCGGGAGGTCGTCGACATCCTGATCGACCTCGCCCAGCGCGAGACGATGAACCTGTCGGCCCACTACGCCGGCCTGCTGGTGGGGTATCTGCGCGAGGCCGTCACGCTGCTGCCCAAGACGCATCGCTTCGCCGGCTTCGCGGTCCTCAAGGCCCCGGACGTCCCCTCGGTGCTGGTCGAGCTGGGCTATATGTCGAACCGGGACGAGGAGCGGCTGCTGCGCGATCCGGCCTACCGGGCCCGGCTGATGGCGGCGGTGGTGCGCGCGACCGAGGCATATTTCGCCCACACGGACAGTTTCAGGCGTTCGTGAACCGGGGCTCGGTCGCCTTTGCCTCGTCATCGGCGCATTTCGGGTTATGTTGACGTCGCCGCCCCCTGCGGCGGCCATCGTCCCCCGGCCGGAAGCGCGTGATGGTCAGGTTTTTGCGTATCGTCTTCTCGATCCTTCTGTTCGTGGGGATCGCAACGGTTGTCGGCGCCTATCTCGTCGTGCAGCGCTATGGCGACGACCTGCCGGACTATGCGCAGCTGGTGGACTACGAGCCGCCGGTGACGACGCGGGTGCATGCGGGAGACGGTCGCCTGCTGGCAGAATACGCGATCCAGCATCGCCTGTTCGTGCCGATCGACGTGATTCCGCAGAACGTCGTCAACGCCTTCCTGGCCGCCGAGGACAAGAATTTCTACGCCCATCCCGGCATCGACGCGACCAGCGTGGTGCGGGCGGCGGTCACCAATCTGGTCCAGATGGCATCCGGTCGGCGTCCGGTCGGCGGATCGACGATCACCCAGCAGGTCGCGAAGAACTTCCTCCTGACCAACGAGGTCTCTATCGACCGCAAGATCAAGGAGGCCCTGTTGGCCTTCAGGATCGAGCAGGCGCTCACCAAGAATCGGATCCTCGAGCTCTACCTGAACGAGATCTATCTCGGCTATGGCTCCTATGGCGTCGCCGCGGCGGCCCTCAATTACTTCAACAAGTCGCTCGACGACCTGACCCTGGCCGAGGCGGCGTTCCTCGCCGCCCTGCCGAAGGCGCCCAACAACTACAACCCGGTGACGCGCACCCAGGCGGCCAAGGACCGGCGCGACTGGGTCATCGACCGCATGCTGGAGGACCGCCGGATCGAGCGGCCCCAGGCGGAGGAGGCGTGGCGCGAGCCGCTGGTCGTGCGCAAGCGCGACGAGACGGAGTATGTGACGGCGGCCTGGTTCTCGGAGGATGTGCGGCGCGAGATCGTGGCGCGGTTCGGCGACCGCGCCCTCTATGAGGGCGGCCTGTCCGTGCGCGCGACCCTCGACATGCGCATGCAGCGCCTGGGCGAGGCGGCGTTGCGCGACGGCCTCGCCACCTACGACCGGCGGCACGGCTGGCGCGGCCCGATCGCACAGATCGGCGGCGGCCCAGGCTGGCAGGACCGGCTGGCGAACCT
>JBKBLL010000248.1:0-5350 GCA_046296375.1 Alphaproteobacteria bacterium
CCTGGTTCCCGTTCGCGGGCGGGCCACGCGCCTGCCTCGGCCTGCGGTTCGCGCTCATGGAGGCGCAGATCATCCTGGCCATGATCGCGCGGCGCTACGAACTCGAGCTGATGCCGGGCGAGACCATGACGCCGGAACCCATGGTGACGCTGCGGCCGCGCTCCGGCACGCGCATGCGGCTGATCCGCCGCGCCTGATACGACCCGCCCGCTCGGGCGAACGCCGAACCCGAGGGCGCGCCAGACCCGAGGCGGGCGAGTCACGACGGGCGGGCGTCCTCCTCGGCGGCGCGTGCCGCCGCCCGGGCCGCCCTGCGCGCACCGCGCCGTTCCTGATATGCGCGCACCAGATGCCGCGTCGGCCAGTAGGTCGCGCACCAGCCGAAGAGCGCGACCGGAAGGCTGCCGACCAGCATGGCGAACCAGACCGGCCATATCTCCTCGCCGAAGAGATGCATGTCACGCGCCCGGACGGCGGCGGCGACATCCTCCAGACGCTTGACCGCCGGTTCGTCCTCGAAGCCGGTCACGCCGACACCGCCCAGCACGGCGTCCCCCACCTCGAACGTGATCAGCCAGATGAGCGGGATGGTCCAGGGGTTGGCGATGAACGTGCCGATCAACGACGCGACGACGCTGCCCCGCAGCAGGGCGGCGCCGATCGCCGCGAGCACGAATTGAAGCCCGTAGAGCGGTGTCAGGCCGATGGCCACGCCCCACGCCAGACCGACTGCGACGCGATGCGGCGACGCCTTCACGCGGGCGATGCGGTGACCGAGATAGCTGGCGCTGCGGCGCCAGCCGGAGCTGGGCCAGACCCACCGTCGCATGCGCTGCAGCAGGCTGGGCCGCTGGCGGGGACTGAACAAATGCCGCGCTGCTGCCGTTGCGGGGACGGCCGCCGCGGCGACCGATACGGCCGAAGTATGCCGCGCCCTCCGGCCTGTCAACACCGCTGCACGCACGGTCGGGTTCCGTCCGCCACCCCTGTGGAGAGCCGCCCGCGAGCAACCGCTCGGGGCTGGTGCATCGCGGCGCGCCTTGGGCCACACTGCCGCCCGGTCATCCGACGGAGACGTCCATGCTCTTCCTGGTCATCAGTACCCCCGCGCCCACGGAACCGTCCGCTGTGCGCGACCGGCGCCAGCGCTACTGGGAATGGATAGCCCCGCTGCGCGCCGACGGCACCGTTCGCTCGGTGCATGCGCGGGTCGGGCGCGGCGCCGTCGTGCTCTTCGATCTCGACACGGCCGAACGGCTCCATCGGCACCTGAACGAGTGGGCCGACATCATTCCCGCGACCTTCGACATCTACCCGCTGATCGACGTGGACGCCGCGCGGAGTTTCCTCGCCGGCGCCGCCGACTGACGCCCGCCGACTGACGCCCGCCGACCGACGCCCACCGACCCGCAATCCAGCGAACAAGGAAGACGCGCCCCATGTCCGACACCGATCCCGTCATCCTGACCGTGGCCGACGGCGTCGCCACCGTCACCCTCAACGAACCGGCGGTCCGCAACGCGCTCACCCCGCGCCTGCGGCCGGCGTTCATCGACACGATGCACCGGCTGGAGTTCGACGACGCCGTGCGCTGCGTCGTCCTGAAGGGCGCGGGCGACCATTTCATGTCGGGCGGCGACATCCGCTCCATGGTCGATCGGCAGAAGATGGACCCGAAGAAGCGTCGGCAGCACGTCCTGGAGGGCGTGACCGGCATCCACATGGCGATTTTGGCGATGCGTCGCATGCCGAAGCCGGTGGTCGCGAGCATCCAGGGTGCGGTCGCCGGCTTCGGCATCGGCGTGGTCGGCGCCTGCGACCTGGCGATCGCGGCCGACGACGCCTTCTTCACCCTCGCCTACTGCCATATCGGCGCGAGTCCGGACGGCGGGAGTTCCTACTTCGTCGCCCGCAACATGGGTCTGAAGCAGCAGATGGAACTGGCGCTGCTCGGCGAGCGGTTCGACGCCGCGCGCGCCAGGGAACTCGGCCTGGTCAACTGGGTGGTAGCCCGCGCGCAGCTGGATGCCGAGACGGACAAGCTCGCCCGACGGTTGGCGGCGGGGCCGACCGCCGCCTACGACAAGGCGAAGCGCCTCTTCAATGCCGCCCATTCCAACACGATCGAGGGACAGCTGCAGATGGAAGGCGAACTGATCGCCGAATCGATGTGTACCGAAGACCACGCCGAAGGCGTCAATGCCTTCATGGAGAAGCGCAAGCCCGTGTTCAGGGGCCGTTGATCGAGCGCCTCGACCGGCCTGCGGCCTGCAGCGGGATCGGGTCGCTGAGCGGAATGCGGACATCCAGCGCCGCCAGGGCGAACGCTTCGCCCGGCGGCGGAAAGGTCACCGCGCCGCCGGCGGCCGTGCGGGGAAACGGAAACCGCAACGGTTCCGTCCGAGGGGGCCCCCGTCGATGGTCACCCCCGAATTCCGGGGTATGCGGTCACATCGAGCGCAGGCGTGGATCCAGGGTGTCGCGTAGGGCGTCGCCGAACAGGTTGAAGCCGAAGACCGCGAGCGTAATCGCGAGGCCGGGGAAGACGGCGATCCAGGGGGCGCTCTGCGCATACTCGGAGGCCCCGCCCTGCAGCATCAGGCCCCAGGCCGGCGTCGGTTCCTGCACGCCGAGGCCAAGATAGGAGAGCGACGCCTCGAGCAGGATCGCCTGTCCGACGAAGGCCGTCACCATGATGAGGAAGGGCGCCATGACGTTCGGGGCCATGTGGCGCAGGATGATGCGCGCATGGCGGAAACCGCAGGCGCGCGCCGCGTCGACATAGGGCATCTCGCGCACCGACAGCGCGCTGGAGCGGACCACGCGCGCGCAGCGCGGGATGAACGGGATGGTGATCGCCAGGATGACGTTCTGGGTGCCCGTGCCGAAGATCGCGACGACCGCCAGCGCCATGATGATCAGCGGGAAGGCCATGAACACGTCCATGACCCGCTGGAACACGAGGTCGATCCAGCCGCCGAAATAGGCGCTGCCGACGCCGAGGACGAGGCCGATCGAGCCCCCGACGAAGGCGGCGGCGAAGCCGACGAACAGGGCCGTGCGCGCGCCGTAGATGATGCGCGAGAGCATATCGCGGCCGAACTGGTCGGTTCCCAGCCAGTACTCCCAGGAGGGCGGCTGTTCCATCGCCATGAAGTTGTTGGCGACCGGGTCGTAGGGCGCCACCACGTCGGCGAAGATCGCCGAGACGATCATGACGACGACGATGAGCGCGCCGGCGGCCCCCAGGGGCTGGCGCCGGGCCATGCGCAGGGCCGCACGCAGGCGCGACGGCCGCGGCGGAAGGTCGGTGCGCGCGTCGGTCGACGGGATCCCGCGCGCGGCGTCGACGCGAACTTCGGAAGTGGTGACCATCCCGGCGCTCCTAGCGGTAGCGGATGCGCGGGTCGAGCCATGCGTAGCACATGTCGACCAGGAAATTGACGAAGATGAAGATCGTCACCACGACCATCACCAGCGCCTGCGTCATGGCGAAGTCCTGCTGCCCAACAGACTGCACGAACAGCCGCCCGAGGCCGTTCAGGTTGAACACCTGCTCGGTCACGACGAGGCCGCCCATCAGAAAGGCGAACTCGATGCCGACGATGGTGATGACCGGCAGCAGCGCATTGCGCAGCGCGTGCCGGTTGACGATCAGCTTCTCGACCAGGCCCTTGGCGCGCGCCGTGCGCACATAGTCCTCGCGCAGCACCTCGAGCATGGAGGAGCGCGTCATCCGCAGGGTAACGGCCGAATAGCGGTAGCCCGTGGCCAGGGCCGGCCAGATCAGCATCGAGAGATTGTGGAGCGGGTCCTGCCAGATCGGCACGTAGCGGATCGGCGGCATCCAGGGAATGCCGGTCCAGGCCTGGCTGATGATCAGGATGCCGAGAATGATCAGGATGCCCAGCCAGAACGAGGGCATGGCGATGCCGGCGATCGAGAAGATGCGCACGACATAGTCGACCCAGGTATTCTGCTTCACCGCCGCGAGCACGCCCAGCGGGATCGCGATGACCACCGATATGAAGGTCGCCATCAGCGCGACCTGCAGCGTCAGGGGAAATCGGCTCGCGATCTCCATGCTGATCGGCCGGCCGGTCCACATGGATCGGCCGAAATCGCCCTGGATGAAGCCCCAGATCCAGTTGAGGAACTGCATGACCGCCGGCTCGTCGAGGCCGAGTTCCAGGCGGCACTGCGCCAGGACGTTCGGGTCGACATGGCTTCCGGTGCCGGCCAGCCGGAGGACGCAGACGTCGCCCGGGATGAGGCGCAGGAGGAAGAAGACGAGGACCGCCGCGCCGAAGAGCGTCGGAATCGTCATCAGGATCCGCTTGACGGTGTATTGCCACATGGCCGCCCGACCGACTCCATCGAGATGAGACAGACCCCCTCCCCCGCGACGGAGGGAGGGGACAGGCCGTCAGGTCACATCAGCGACTTGTCGATCCAGACATTGTCGAGCTGCTGGTTCAGGTAATGGCTGGGACTGATCTTCCAGCCCTTCACGTAGGAGCGGTGCGGAATGATCCGGTACCACCACAGGGTGATGAACATGCGGGCCTCCTCGTCGAGGATGCGCCGCTCGTAGGCCCGCATCAGGGAGCGCTGCTTGTCGACGTCGGCCGTTTCGTTCATCTCCTGGAACATGCGGTCGAGGTCGCGATCGACGTAGCCGGCATAGTTCGAGCCGGAGACATCGTCCGACACGAACTTCGACACGTCGAGCAGCGAGTTCACGTTGGACTGGCAGTTGAACTCGATCGCGAGATCCCAGTCCTGCTTGACGCGCAGCGCGTCGTAGAACGGCCCGGTCGGCAGCACCTCCTGCTCCGCGTTGATGCCGATCTGGCGCAGCTGGTCGATCACCCAGATGCCGACGATCCGGTAGGGCTGGTCGATGGCCCGGTTTACGATCCGCAGCTGAAGCGGCATCTGCACGCCGGCGTCGGCGAGCAGGCGCTTGGCTTCTTCCTGGGACTTCTTGTGGTCGGGCCAGTAGCCGGCAAGCTGCTGCAGTTCCTCCTTGCTCGCCGCCAGCCTGTCTCCCGGGAACACGATGCCGCCGACGGTGCGCACGATCGCGATCTCGGACAGGTATTTCGACCCGTTCCAGCGGTCGAGCGCCAGGGTGATCGCGCGCCGCGCGCGCACGTCGTCGAAGGGCTTGCGGCGATGGTTCGGCGTCAGCAGCAGGACGCAGTTCCAGTCGCTCTCCTGCACCGTGAGCCGGTCGCCCAGCGCCTCCTTCAGTTCGTCGCGCGTCTTGGGCGGGAAGCCGCGGAACTCGATCGCCGCGCGGTCGCCTCGGATCGCCTGGGCGCGCACGCTCTGCTGCGGGGCGAAG
>JBKBLL010000249.1:0-5306 GCA_046296375.1 Alphaproteobacteria bacterium
CTATGGCGTGCTCACCCGCCTCCTGGTCGACGCCTCGGTCGAGTTGCTGGGCGAGGTGGTGGTGCCCGGCCGCTATCCGATCGTCGGCGAACTGTCGCTCGACAAGGTGCTGTCGGCCGCCGGCGGCCTCGCCGCGCGGGCCGACCTCAGCTCCGTCGAGATCACCCGCTTCGTCCTCGATCCCGGACGGAACGAACTGGAGGTCGAGCGGCAGACGCACGATATGCGCCTGGTCGCCGCCGGTGCGATCCGCGTCTCTCCCGGCACCGTCGTCCTGGTCAATCCGCTGATCTCCGAGCAGGAGATCGGACTGGTCGAGATCCGCGGCGAGGTGAAGCGACCCGGCCGCTACGGTATCGTTCGCGGCGAGAAGCTGAGTTCGCTGATCCAGCGCGCCGGCGGCCTCCAACCTCTGGCATATCCGACCGGGGCGGTGTTCATGCGCGACAGCGTGCGCAGGGCGGAAGCCAATGCGCGCACCCGCGCGGCCGGGGAGTTCCATCGTGCCCTGATCGGGCGCGTCTCGGAGCCGGGCGGTCGGAACGACCAGCTCACGCCCGAGCAGGTCGATCTGATGACCGACCTGCTCACCCGGCTGCAGAGTACCGACGTGATCGGCCGGATGGTCGTCGAGATGAACCCCCTCGTCCTCGACCAGCGCCCCGAGTTCGACGTCTCCCTGGAGGGCGGCGACACCATCGTCATCCCGCGTCGCCCCCTGTCCGTGTTCGTCTCGGGCGAGGTCTTCAACCCCGGGGCCCAGCAGTTCACGACGACGAGCAGCATCCGGGACTATCTCAACGCGGCCGGCGGCATCACCGACGAGGCGGACCTGTCGAACGCCTTCATCATCCGCCCGAACGGCTCCGCGGAACGGATCAACCTGTCGGTATGGGGCTCCGGCAACACCGATATCCTGCCGGGGTCCTGGATCGTCGTGCCGCGCAATCTGGCGCCGTTCCGCCTGCGCGAGTTCGCCACGACCTTCACCCAGATCCTGAGCCAGCTCGCGGTGAGCGCCGCATCGATCGCGGTCATCTCGCGAAACTGATCGGCGGCGAAGCGGACGGAAAAGGCCCGGCGGACACCTCCGCCGGGCCTTTTCTCGATCCTGGCCCCGGAGATGTCCCGGGGCGGGCCGCGTCAGCGCGCGGCGGCGACCCGCCGGATGCTGTCGACGCGGATCGTCCTGTAGGTGTCGCAGGTCGACCAGGCCGCAAGCCGCCCGCTCACATGCACGGTCTCGCCCTCGCGCACGCCCGGCAGCCGGCCGACCAGCGCGAAGGGATCGTCGCCGCTCTGGACGAGCAGATGGCACCGGTTGGGATCGTCCGAAAGCATAGAGACCCGGCCGGTCACGCTGACGGTCGCATCGTTGCGCCAGACCGCCTGAACGTTGCTCGAGCCGGCTGTTTCCGGACCGCTGGCCAGCCCCAGATCGGTCATCAGCCCGGCGCCCGTCGCGCACCCGGTCAGAGACGCGATTGCGGCGATCGCCGCGAGACTCCTGATCATGCGCATTCTGATTTCCGGTGCTGCTTCAGAGGCGGAAATTCCAGCGGGCGTCGGCGGCGACGAGCGGGTCGCGACGACCGGGCGTGTTCGGCTGGTCGGTCTGATAGCGCAGGCCGATATCCAACGTCGAGCGTCGAAGCGGGATCTCGATCCCGAGTTCGAATGCATCCACCGTCTCGGCGGTGGCACTGACCATATTGCCCCCCTCGGTACCGTCGCGATTGAGGTCGGCACGATGATAGGCGGCGCGATAGCCCCAGCCCCGATCATCGGTCAACAGGCCCGTGACCGACAGCAGCCGCGTATCGTTGTCGAGCGAATGGGCGATCGGGCGCCCGCGATAGCGGTAGCCCGTTCGGTAGACGAAGTGATTGTAGGTCAGGTCGTATCTCTTCTCTGCGCTCAGCACGCTGGCGGCCGTGTCGGAATATTCGGTGATGAGCCGCCAGTATGCCCCGCCCCGGCCCGCCGGACCCGCTAGCGACGCACCGATAAGTCCTGCGGCGCGGCTCGGAAAGCCGCCCGCCTCGTCCTCGCCGATATACTGCGCGTAGCCGGCATATGCCAAGCTTCCGATACGGGCCGAATACCGCAGGTCGAGACCGGCCAGCTGGTTGGACGGGTCGGTCAGGTCGCCGGTGTTGTCGCGTCCTACCAGAGCGTCGAGCCAGGTGCCGCCACCGCAGGGCCGGTCGCGGCCACAGATCTGCAGCGTCCGGGACGCGCCGAGTTCGAGCCCCGGCAACGGATTGGCCGACAGACGCATGCCGACCAGATAGGGCCGGTCCACCGCCCTGCCCTTCTCCTCCAGCATTCCGATGAACAGGTTCGCCTGCCATGGACCCAGCCAGTCGAGCACGGGCGTCTCGAACGGTTTCGGATCGTTGCGCATGACGCCAACCCGCGGAAACGGACGCGCATTGTCCGAAAGGATCATGCTGCTGGTCCAGCCGGGACCCCACCACTGGTCGGTGTAGCCGCCGTAGAGCAGCAGATTGTTGGTTTCGTGCACGATGTGGCTGCCGTCCGGGCGCAGCTTGGCGTCGCCCAGATCGCCCCTCGCCTGCACGCCGAGACTCACCCGGACCGCGGTCGACGGCCAGAGATATTCAGCGCGTGCGGTGCCGTCGATCTCGTCGCGCCCCTGTGCCGCGAAACCGCGCACCAGCACGGGTTCGGTCGTGCCCGCGAAGCTGACACTCGCCTGCCACCCGTCGGCCTCGGTGTCGGCGAGGTGGCGCGCCCGCACCCGATCGAGCGCAGCCGCGACATGCGGCGGCAGCCCTGCGGCGGGCCGGGACAGAGCGTCGGCGAGCTGCGCCCAGGGCAAAGGCCATGCGGTGACGGGCCCTCGGACGATGCGCCAGGCCTCGAGCAGTTCGATATCGCTGCGCAGGCTGCGCTCGCCCGGGTCGATCCACGGCGCGGCCGCGACGGGCAGGAACCCGCCCAGCCACAGCAGAGCCGCAGCCGCGACGCTCCGACCCATGCTAGTCATGGCCGGCACTGGAGGGGGCGGCGGGGAGGCTGCGCAAGCAGAGGATGACGCTCTACGGCTGACGATCGAGGGAGGAAGGACTGGCCCGGCGCCGGAACTATGCCGGACGGGCTCGGACTGGACAAGGCGGACTGTCGGGCAGAGGGCCCCGCCCGATGTCGGGAGGCCGATGGGGCAGCCGCGCCCGGCCACGTCGCTCCGTTAACGGGAAATTACCCCCGCTTGCGCGATGATGTCCAAGGATCAGACCGACCAGGGGCGGAGGCATGGCGGAGCAAGCCCGCCCGCACGCTGCAGACGACGGCGCAGATGCGGCGGCCGCTCCGGCCGCCGCCCCCGTCGTTATGCCGTCCGGTCACTCGGTCTTCCCGGCCGAGCCGATGCCCGACTTCGATTCGCCGACCGCCCGCGCCTATGCCGTTCGGGCCGAAAGCGGGGCTAATGGGCGACTGTTCGCGCTCGCGTTCGAGTCCTTCGTTCCGCGGATCAGGGCGCTGCACGTCATCGCGGGCACGCCCCCGACAGGACTGATCGGCATCGCCGCCCACGGCATCGTCGACTGGCCACCGCTCGGCCGGCGGACCGTGCTGGCGGTTTGCGAGCGGCCGGAGGGCGGGCGGGTCGACGCCGCCGGCGAGAGGCTGACGGCGCAGGAAGCCATCCAGCGCGTCATCCGGCCCGCCTGCCGGACCCTGAGGGCCCTGTCCGACATCGGCCTGACACACCGTGCGCTGCGACCCGACAACATGTACTGGGCCGACGGCCGCCGGTCGTCGGTGATCCTGGGAGAGTGTTTCTCGTCGCCACCGGGCTTCGACCAACCCGTGGCTTACGAAACCACCGCGAACGGCGCTGCGCATCCCGCGGGCCGTCAGGACGGGTCGCCCGCGGAAGACCTCTACGCCCTGGGCGTAGTGGTGCTGGCCCTGACGCAGCACGGCGCCGGCTGGCGCGACGCCCTCCCGGCGGCACTGCTGGCGCGCAAGCTCGAGTTCGGGTCCGCATCGGCGCTGATGGGTGGCGAGCCGCCGCCTCCGGAGCTGATGCCGATGCTCCGCGGTCTCCTTGCGGACGATCCCGACATACGCTGGAGCCTCGACGACCTGGAGGCCTGGCTGCGCCAGGAGCGCATCCCCCACCATGCCGTCGCCGGCGGAAGCGGCGGTAAATCGCTCAGGATCGGGAGCGAGCTGTGCCGGAGCCGCACGGCGGTTTCGGCGGCCATGGCGGCAGACCCCCGCGCCGGCGCGGCCGCCGCCCGCTCGGGCGCGATCGCGGACTGGCTGCGTAGCGGTGCGCGCGATCCTTCCGCAGCCCAAGCGGTGGACGGCGTCGTCCGCGCCGCATCGCGCTTCGCCGCGCAGAGCCGCGACGCGGACGACCTGCTCGCCGCGCGAATCGCGATGCTGGTCGATCCCGATGGGCCTATCCGGTACCGCGGCCTGTCGCTGATGCCCGATGCGTTCGGAACGCTCCTGGCGGAGCGCCTGGCCCGGGGCGAATCGCGCGACGAACTCCTGGCCCTCGTTCGGAGCGGCCTGCTGGTGCACGCCCATGCCGGCGCGTGGAGCCCCGGTTCGAGCCGGCGCGGCGACGCGCTGCAGTTCGCCGCCCTGCCCGGACTGGGTGCGGGGCTGGAGCGGGTGGCCTACGATCTGAACCCGGATCTGCCATGTCTCTCGCCGGCAATCGCGAGCCGCTACGCGGTCGATCTGGCCGGTTGCCTGGAGGAACTCGAGGCTGCCGCGCGAACTGCCGACTTCCAGAACTCCCCGCTCGACCCGCACAGCGCGGCGTTCATCGCGAGCCGCCTCGGTCTCGGTCGACAGGGTCTGACCAATCTCTCCGGCCGCGGGCTCCTGGAAGGCCAACGCTGCCTGGCGGAACTCCGCCTGCTCTCCAGCGCACAGACCGTAGCGACCATTCCCCGCCTGCCGCTTCTCACCAACTGGCTCGCGCACCGCACCGGCAGCCTTGCCGCCCGGCTCAGGAACCGGCGGACGCGGAAGCGGATCGCCGTCCTGCTCAACGCTGCGACGGCCAGCGGCCGGCTGGCCGAACTCCTCGCGCCCTTCGAAACGCAGCGGCTGTGGGAAGAGGACCGCAGCGGGTTCGAGCACGCACGCCTCCTGCACGGCCGCGCGGTCACGGAGATCACGCGGCTGCGCACGGAAGAGATGTCGTTCGCCCGCCACGCCGCCGCGCGCGGCCGGGAGATCGCCGTGGCGGTCTCCGCCTTCGCCGGCTTCGCCGTGGTGGCTCTCGTCGTCGCGATGCGGGCGTTCTGAGCCAT
>JBKBLL010000250.1:0-5278 GCA_046296375.1 Alphaproteobacteria bacterium
CATTCCGAGCATCGTCGGCTCGATGATCATGCGCGAGGTCATCGGCCTCGCCCGGACGGCGGAAATGGCCCTCTCCTGCCGCTTCGTCGGCGCGGAGGAGGCGCACGGCTACGGCCTGATCAACGAGATCGTGCCGCCGGAACAGGTGCTGGCGCGAGCGGTGGAGCGCGCGCGCGAACTGGGTGCCAAGCCCCCCACCGCAATGCGCCTCAGCCGGCGCTGGCTGCGCGACCTCACGCAGAAGGCGTTCGACGATGCGGTCGAGGCGGCGACCGTGCTGCAGCCGCAGGCGTTCGCGACCGGCGAGCCCCAGGCCGCGGCACGCGCCTTCGTCGCCAGGCGCGACGCGCGACGCCCCGCGCCCGGCGCCTGATGCTGCGGCGGCTGGTCGACCGGGTGCGCCTGCGCCTGTGGCTGCGTGACGAGTTCGAAAGCGTTCCGTTGCGCCGCTGGTTCCGGCGCCGGCACGGCGTCGAAGTGGGTCTATATTCCTATGGCTGCTTCGACCCGCTGCGCATCCCGGCCGGGACGACCATCGGCCGCTACTGCTCCTTCGCGCGCACCGCGACCATCCTGAACGCCGACCACCCTCTCGGCTATCTCACGCTGCACCCCTACCTCTACAACCCGGCCTGCGGGGTGGTGGCGCAGGAGACCATCGAGCGTCGCGCCTGCATCGTCGAGGACGATGCGTGGATCGGCCACAATGCCGTGATCACCGCCGGGTGCGGGCGCATCGGCCGCGGTGCGGCGATCGCCGCCGGCGCCGTCGTGACGCGCGACGTCGCGCCCTACACGCTCGTCGCCGGGGTGCCGGCGCGCCCGCTGCGCCGCCGGTTCGACGAGGCCACCATCGACCGGATCGAGGCGTCGCGCTGGTGGCTTCTCGACCGCGACGGGCTGAGGCGCCTGATGGCGGACGACCACGACTTCGTCTATCGCCCGGCCGCCCATGCCGTGCACGCGGGCACGCCCGAGGCCTGACCGGGCGCCGAACGCCGCGGCGGGCCGGTGTCTGGTCGCACGCCCGGGAGGTAGGCTCAGGAGGTACGCGCAGGGGGATGCGCGCCGACGCGGGCCGGGCTATTCATTCCGGCAAACGAGGAGACGCCGGTGAGAGAAACGATCCTGATCGACCGCGATGGCCCGATCGCCACGGTCGTGCTGAACCGTCCGGACGTGCTGAACGCCGTGGACGCCAAAATGCGCCACGAGATCGTCGCGGCGATGGGCGAACTGAACGCGGACGAAGCCGTCCGCGCCATCGTCCTGACGGGGTCGGGGACGCGCGCGTTCACCGCCGGCCAGGATCTGGGCGAACTGGCCCCGCTCGACCCGGCCGGCGGCGCCGCTTGGGTGCGCGACCTGGGGCGCCTCTACCAGTCGATCCGCGACCTGGACAAGCCGATCGTGGTCGCGATGAACGGCCTCGCCACGGGCGCCGGGCTGCAGATGGCGCTGCACTCCGACGTCCGCGTCGCGCACCCGGGGGTGCGCATGGCGCAGCCAGAGATAAATGCCGGTCTCCCGAGCGTGCTCGGTTCCTGGATCATGCTCATCTCGATCGGACTGTCGCGCACGCAGGAACTGGCGCTTTCGGGAAAACTCATCGACGCCGAGACCTGCCTGCGCTTCGGCCTGGTCGATTTCCTCGTGCCGGAGGATCTGGTTCTGACCGACGCCAAGCGGATCGCGGCCTCGCTCGCCGAGAAACCGCCCAACGCCGTGCGCCTGACCAAGCGCCGCCAGCGCGAGGTGACGCAGGCCGGCTGGGACGCGACGGTCGAGGCGGGCGCACGCCTGGCCGCGGAGGCCTTCGCGACGGGCGAGCCGCAGGCGACCGCGCGGGCCTTCCTGGAGCGGCGGCGCGAGCGCCGACGCGACTTCCACGGCCGCGCCTGATTACGCGCCCCCGACTGCTCACCCCGTCCTCAAGACAGGTTCGACATGCCCGTCCTGACCTCGAACGCCGTGCCCCGCTCCGCGGAGTTCAAGAAAAACGCCGCAGCACTGCGCACCATGGTCCACGATCTGCGCGCCCAGGTCGCCCGCGTCGAAGCGGGCGGTGGCGACCGCGCACGCCAGCGTCACCTCGACCGCGGAAAGCTGCTGCCACGGGACCGTGTGCGCGAACTGCTCGATCCCGGCTCGCCCTTCCTGGAACTGTCGCAGCTCGCGGCGCACGGCATGTATGGCGACGACGTGCCGGGGGCCGGCATCGTCACGGGCATCGGGCGCGTCTCGGGCCAGGAATGCGTGATCGTCGCCAACGACGCCACGGTGAAGGGCGGCACCTATTACGGAATCACCGTGAAGAAGCATCTGCGCGCCCAGGAGATCGCGCAGCAGAACCGCCTGCCCTGCATCTATCTGGTCGATTCGGGCGGCGCCAACCTGCCCGAGCAGGACGGGGTCTTCCCCGACCGGGAGCATTTCGGCCGCATCTTCTACAATCAGGCGAACATGTCGGCGGACGGCATCCCGCAGATCGCTGTGGTGATGGGCTCCTGCACGGCGGGCGGCGCCTATGTGCCCGCCATGTCGGACGAGGCGGTCATCGTAAAGGGCCGTGGCACGATCTTCCTGGGCGGCCCGCCCCTGGTGAAGGCGGCGACCGGCGAGGTGGTGAGCGCGGAGGATCTGGGCGGGGCCGACCTGCATTCGCGCATCTCCGGCGTCACCGACCATTACGCCGCCGACGACCATCACGCCGCCGCGATCACCCGCCGCATCGTCGCCAACCTGAACCGGGTGAAGCGACCGGACGTCGACCTCGCCGAGCCGGTCGAGCCGCGCTATGCGGCCGAGGAACTCTACGGCGTCGTGCCGGCGGACCTGAAGAAGCCCTACGACGTGCGCGAGATCATTGCGCGCATCGTCGACGGCAGCGAGTTCGACGAGTTCAAGGCCCTTTACGGTCAGACGCTGGTCTGCGGATTCGCCCGCATCTGGGGCTGCCCGGTCGGCATCCTCGGCAACAACGGCATCCTGTTCTCGGAGTCCGCGCAGAAGGGCGCGCACTTCATCGAACTGTGCGCCCAGCGCGGCATCCCCCTGGTCTTCCTGCAGAACATCACCGGCTTCATGGTCGGCCGCAAATACGAGGCGGGCGGCATCGCCAAGGACGGCGCCAAGATGGTGATGGCCGTCGCCAACGCGCGCGTACCGAAGCTGACGGTCATCGTCGGCGGCAGCTTCGGTGCCGGCAACTACGCCATGTGCGGGCGCGCCTACGGCCCGCGCTTTCTGTTCATGTGGCCGAACGCGCGCATCTCGGTGATGGGCGGCGAGCAGGCGGCGCACGTCCTGGCCCAGGTGCGGCGCGACGGCATCGAGGCCCAGGGCGGCTCATGGCCGGCCGAGGAGGAGCAGGCGTTCAGGGAGCCGATCCTCGCGCAGTACGAGACCCAGGGCCATCCCTACTATGCGAGCGCGCGGCTCTGGGACGACGGCATCATCGACCCGGCCGACACGCGCACCGTGCTCGGCCTTTCGCTTTCGGCGGCAGTGAACGCACCGATCGAGCGTACCCGCTTCGGCGTCTTCCGGATGTAGGCGGCACCGGCGAACCGGCGGGTCAGAGTAGCCTGGGCGGTCCAGCCCTCCATCTCGATCAGCTCGTCGCGGGCGCTCAATCCGGCGAAGATCTCCGCCGCCTTGGCGAACAGAGGGGCCGAAGGCGGGATCACGTTCCGGTCGTCCTCCACGGTCATCCCGAGCTCCGCCCTCATCCGAACGCAATCAGAACATCACACCCTGGGTGTCCGTACACCAGATTTCGTTCATGACAAGTTAATTCAATCTATAATTGTATACGCCAGCCGGGTCTCTTGACCGCGGCGCGGCCCGGCGGCCTGATACGGCCCGGCACCGCCCCTGCGGCTGCCGGGTCCAATCCGAGGCGGCAACCATGAACGCAGCGACCACCCCGCACGACGCCCTGCGCCGGATCTGGGCCGACGCGGCCTGCGACCCGGGCGCGCCGGAACGCATCGCGCTCGACGGTGACGACCCCGTGCTGCCCTCGACGTTCCGCGTCGGTTCGGCGGCACTCGCCTCGATCGGCGCCGCCACGCTCGCCGCGACCGAGATATGGCAGGCCCGCACCGGGCGGGCCCAGCCGGCCGCCCTCGACGTGCGCGCCGCCGCGGCGGCCTTTCGCAGCGAACGCTACATCTGGGTCGACGGGGCCGCCCCACCCGACCCCTGGAGCCCGATCGCCGGCTTCTACCGGGCCGGCGACGGCCGCTGGATCCAGCTCCACACCAACTTTCCGCACCATCGCGACGGCGTACTCCGCCTGCTCGGCTGCGCGGACGACCGCACCGCCGTCGCCCGGGCGATCGAGGGCTGGGAGGCGGCGACGCTCGAGGACGCGCTCGCCGAGGCGCAGATGTGCGCCGCCATGGTCCGCTCGCCGGAGGAATGGCGCACCCATCCCCAGGGCCGCGCCGTCGCGGCCGAGCCCCTGTTCGCGATCGAGCGGATCGGCGACGCGCCGCCGGAGCCCCTGCCCGCCGACGGCGGCCGCCCGCTCGACGGCGTGCGCGCCCTGGACCTCACGCGGGTGATCGCGGGGCCCGTCTGCGGGCGCACCCTGGCCGAACACGGCGCCGCCGTGATGCGCGTGGCCGGCCCGCACCTGCCGTTCGTGCCGACCCTGGTCATGGACACCGGTCGCGGCAAGTTCTCCGCCCATGTCGACCTGCGCGGCGAGGCGGGTCGCGCGACGCTGGCCGCGCTGGCGCGCGACGCCGACATCTTCGTCCAGGCCTACCGCCCCGGTGCCATCGCAGCGCGCGGCTTCGGCCCCGAGCAGGTCGCCGCACTGCGGCCCGGCATCGTCTATGTCAGCCTCTGCGCCTACGGCTATGCCGGCCCGTGGCGCGATCGCCGCGGCTTCGACAGCCTGCTCCAGTCGGCGAGCGGGATCGCCTGGGAAGAGGGCCGGGCCGCCGGCACCGACGGACCGAAGCACCTTCCCTGCCAGGCGCTCGACCACGCCACGGGCTATCTCGCCGCGTTCGGCGCGATGGTCGGCCTGCTGCGCCGCATGCGCGAAGGCGGCAGCTGGCACGTCCGCGTCTCGCTCGCCCGCACCGGGCGCTGGATCGAGGATCTCGGACGGATCGACGGGATGAGCCATCCGGATCTGAAGCGCGAGACGATCGGCGACCTGCTGCAGGTCACCGACACGCCCTTCGGCCGCATCTCGCACGTCGCCCCGGCGGCACGCCTGCCCGAAACGCCCTGCTACTGGGCCCTGCCGTCGGTCCCG
>JBKBLL010000251.1:0-5245 GCA_046296375.1 Alphaproteobacteria bacterium
CGCTCGCCCGCCGTCACGGGCGTCACCTCGTGGATCGATCCGGACGGGTAGACGACGAGGCTGCCGGCAGGAAGCTTCACCCGGCTGACCCCGTAGGTGTCCTCGATCGTCAGTTCACCGCCCTCATAGTCGGAGGGATCGGACAGGAACAGCGTCGCCGAGATGTCCGTGCGCAGGCAGCTGCCGTCGGGCAGGAAGCGCAGCGTGCTGTCCGTATGCCAGCCGTAGCGGTTGGTGCTGCCGGTGTAGCGGTTGAAGATCGGCGGCAGCACCTTGTAGGGAAGTGCGGCGCTCATCAGGGTCTCGCCAGCAGCGTCGGACTGTCACCGATGCGGGTGATCTCGCGGAACAGCGGAACCAACGGATCGACCCGATACGGATCGAGAGCCGAGGAAACGGCGCGGTCGAGCGCGGTGGCGTCCTGGGCCTCCATCACCTTCCCGGCAACACCGCCGAGCAGGGCGGCGAGCACGGCGATGGCGGCCAGCATCAACAAGAGAGGCAGCCCCGTGAAACGACTGCGCGCCCGGCGCGCCCCCCCGCCGGCGCGACGGTGCGGGCGAGTTGCCAGGTCGCGAGGTAGATGAAGACAATACCGGCGGCGGCAGCCGCCAGAGCGAACCAGGGGGCGTCGAGCAGGGCCTCGCTCCTCAAGACGACCCTGCTTCAACGTCGGCCGGCTTCGGCGGTGCGGCCGCCGACCGTGCTACCGGGTCAAATCCAGGATCGTGCAGTCGCTCGCGACGCGGCCGTCGGACTTCACCAGCCGCGTGGCGGCGAGAGCGCCGGACGCGTCCCGACGACCCTCGACCGTCACCGCCTCGTCCCAGAAGACGGGCCGGCGCAGCCTCACGTCCACGTCGAACCGTTCGGGGCGCCCGCCCATAGCCAGCGGCTCCAGCAGCTGGTTGATGAGTTGGTTGCCGGCGACGATCGGGGCGCGGAAGCCCATCGCCTGGGCATGCTCCGGATCGTCGTGGATCGGATTGCGTCCCTTGCCGCTGTAGGCCACGACCTTTTCGGGCGTGAACGTCTTGGTATGGATCGCGGCGAAGCCCGCAGCCGAACCATCTGCCGGTCCGGTCCCGGGCGCCTTCGCTCCACCGTTGTTGCCCGGCCCCGCCTTTGCCGCACCGGGGGGCGGCATGCGCGTCGGATCGGCCATCAGAGCCTCCGGCTCGACCACCATGACCAGTTCGCCGCCGGTGCGCCGATACTCGAACATGCCCTTCATCATCCATCCGCGCGGCACCGGGTCGACGGCGACGAACCACCCGTCCACGGTGATCGCCTCGCCGAGCGTCACGGGCGCCAGCTGTCGGATGCGGTGCATCATATGCACGTAGCCGCGGTCCGGATGACAGGAGAACAGGGCATTGCCGATCACCCGGATGGGGTAACGCGCGAGGAAGGTCGGATCGATCCGGTCTCCCCACCGCTCGGCAGGAATGTCGCAATAGCCGTGCATGCGGCGCTGCTCCGCCTCGTCCACCACGATCGTATCGGTGGGGAAACGATAGCCCGCCCGGACCTCGTGGCCGGAGGCGCCGGGCTGACGGTCGGGAGAGGTCGAACCGTGGGATGGCTTGGGCGCGGTCGTGGTCATGGCGTTTCCTTCCTCGCTGTCTTCATATGTCGGATCGATCTGGACGTCAGGATGCCGCCACGGCCTGGATGCGCATGGCGTCGGTCGCCTCGAGCAGGGCGCCGCGGACACCCGGCTCGAGCGCCGAATGACCGGCGTCGGGGATGATCCGGTAGTCGGCCTCCGGCCACGCCCGGGCGAGCCGGTCGGCGCTGACGATCGGGCAGATCATGTCGTAGCGGCCCTGGACGATGACGGCAGGCAGATGCCGGATCCGGTCGACCCCGCCCAGAAGCTGCCCCGGGCGCAGGAACATGTCGTTGACGAAATAGTGTGCCTCGATCCGGGAGATGGCCAGAGCGGCGTGGTCACCACCGGGACGGAGGTCCACCGCGGGCGGCGGCCGTAGAGTCGAACAGGCGCTCTCGTAGCGGCTCCAGGCCTTGGCGGCGGGCAGGTGCACGGCCGGGTCGGCGTGGGTCAGGCGCCGGTGGTAGGCACGCAGCAGATCGTCGCGCTCGCCCTCAGGAAGGGCCTCGCGGAACGCTCGCGCGGCCTCCGGAAAGACGGCGCCCATACCGTGCAGGAACCAGTCGACCTCCGGTGCGGTGCCGAGGAAGATACCGCGCAGGACGAAGCCCAGACAGCGGCGGGGATGCGCCTGCCCATAGGCGAGAGCGAGGGTCGAGCCCCAGGATCCGCCGAACACGAGCCAGCGTTCGACGCCGAGATGCGCGCGCAGCCGCTCGATGTCGGACAGGAGGTTCTGGGTCGTGTTGTCTTTCAGCTCGGCGTGCGGTGCCGAGCGCCCGGCTCCCCGCTGGTCGAACAGCACGATTTGGTAGGCCTGCGGGTCGAAGAAGCGTCGGTACAGGGGCGTGCAGCCGGCACCCGGTCCGCCGTGCAGGAAGACGACCGGGATGCCGCGGGGATTGCCGCACTCCTCCCAGTACATGGCGTGCGCGCCATCGAGCCGCAGCATACCGCTGCGATTGGGCTCGATCGCGGGGAAGAGCGCTTGTTCCGGCATGGGGTCTCCCGATCGGAAGACCAGTCTAGCCGCTGGCGGCAGGCCGGCAAGACCAGCCGCCGGGCCTCGCCCTCAGAGCAGGCCGAGCGCCTCGCGCGTTTCCCGTCCGACCTCGCCGTCGGCCCTCATGCCGCGGCGTTCCTGGAAGGTCGTGACGGCCTTCTGGGTCCCCGGGCCGAAGACGCCGTCGGTGGAAACCTTCAGGCCCGCCTTGTTGAGCGCCACCTGGACTTCCCGCACGTCGTCGCCGCGCATGAACGGCGTGGTCAGCCGCAGAGGCGGGGCTTCCGGCTCCGCCGCGACCACCGGCTCCACGACCGGCAGGCCGGCGGCGCTGATCGGTGCGACCGAGAAGGTGATGCCGCCGCTGCCGATCTCACTGTAGAAGACGCGATAATAGTAGTCGGCGCCGCACCGCTCCAGCGTCCAGTCTTCCTGCCAGCTCTTCGTCGTGTAGCCGGACTGGCGGGTGACGACGGGCTGCTGCACCACCTGCGGCGCCTTGAACTTGCGCGCCTGGCAGGATGCGTCGGCGACATCGTCGTTCTGCAGGATCCGACGCTGCGTCATCGACTGAACCAAGTGCGACGCGAGCGACTGATCATAGAAACCGGGAGGTGCAGCCTCGGCGGCCGGTGCAGCCGCAAGTGCGACGGCTACCACAGCCGCACTAAGGACGTAGTGTTTGACGGGCGATCGCGCGATGGACACTTCTACGGACCTCGACCCTATTCCAGGTCCGCTCTCTATAGCGGATTTGATTGTCCGGATGAATCGACAAAAAGGCACAATTCGGCCCTAGTCCGACGAAAACTCGGCGGGGTGGCCGGCTCAGAACTGCGCGAAGAAGTTGATGACGGGCGTGTAGAGCCCGTCGACTCCCACGAAGAAGTCGGGAAGGAGTGCGGCCAGGACCACCGCCACGATGGCGGCGATCATGCCGTACTCGACGGCTGTCGCCCCGTGCTCCGCCGAAATGGCGCGTCTGACGACGCTTCTCATGCGCTGCTCCCCGCTTCCGCGCCGCGGCCGCTTAAATCCGATACCGCGGAAAATCGCATCAACTGTGACCGACCGGCGTGAACGAAGCGCTAAGCGGAGTGGTAAACGCGGGCAGCATCCTCAGGCTGACATGTCCAGCATCCGCAGCATCATCGCCTCGGTGACGTTGCCGCCGGTCACTGCGGCCACGGTGCGGCGGTCCTGCGGAACGCGGCCCGACAGGAAGGCGGCCGCAGCGACCACACCGGCGGGCTCGGCGAGCACCTTGGCGCGGTACAGGAGCGTACGGAACGCGACGGCGATGTCGCGCTCCGACACCAGCACGATCCCGTCGAGAAAGGTCTGGAGGTGACGGAAGGGAAAAACTCCCGGGCGCACCGCCGACAGACCGTCGGCGATCGAGTTCCAGTGGTCGATCGTGGTCGGCTCGCCGCGCTCCAGGGAAATCTGGGCGGCGTTCGCCCGTTCCGGCTGCACGCCGACGACCCGCACGTCCGGCCGGCGCAGCTTGACGGCCGCGGCGATGCCCGCGGCGGCGCCACCGCTGCTGACGGGGACCAGGATGGTTTCCACCGCCGGCATGTCCTCCACGATCTCCAGGCCGATGCTGCCGTGCCCCATGGCGATCGGGCGCTCTTCCCAGGTGTCGATCGCGGTCATGCCGCGCTCGCGCCCGATGCGATCGACCGTCGGCTGGCGCGCCAGCGGATCGTCGCCGCAGAAGACGATTTCCGCTCCGTAACCGCGCGTCGCCTCGACCTTATAGGGACTGGCCCGGTCCAGCATCACGATCACGATGGGCGTGCCGGTCAGCGCACCGGCATAGGCGAAGGCCTGGGCGAAGTTGCCCGACGAGGCGAGGACGACCCCGCGGCCCCGCTGCTCCGCCGTCAGCGCGTTCATGACGGCGAACGCGGCCCGTACTTTGTAGGCGCCGGTTACCTGCAGATTCTCGCACTTCAGGAACAGGTGCTCGGCGCCGACCTCGGCCGACTCGCGGGCGAGCGGCAGGATCGGCGTCCGCCGCACCACGTCGGGCAGGCCGACGCGCGTGCGCTCGATGTCGGCGAGCGTGATCAGATCGTCCAAATCCGCCTCCTGCCCTGCGTCGATCAACTGGCCGAAACCAGCTGGCCCTTCTCCCACGTGCCGGTCTCGGCGCTGCCGTCCGGGTGGAAGTAGGTGCCGATGCCGTGCGGCTCGCCGGCCAGGAAGCCACCCTCGTACTTGGCGCCGTTCGGCCACCAGTAGACACCGCGGCCGGTACGTTCGCCGGCCTGGAATTCCCCGACATAGGTGGCGCCGTCGGGCCAGATCATCTCGCCGAGGCCATCGTACCGATTGTCCTCGAACTGCCCCTCGAAACGCCAGCCGCCTGCGAGTTCGAGAACCCCGTGACCGGCGCGCTGCCCTTCCCTGAAGCTGCCGACGTAGATGCTGCCGTCCCTGTAGACCAGCCGCCCGGTGCCGTGCGGGAGGTCGTCCCGCAGGTCGCCGTAATAGGCCGTTCCATCGGGCAGGGTCAGGCTCCTGGGCTCTTTCGGCAGCGGCAGCGCGGCGACCATGCCGCCCCGCGACGCCAGGTCCTCGCGCAGGTTCGGGACAGCGGCAGCAGACCCGGCAGCGGG
>JBKBLL010000252.1:0-4957 GCA_046296375.1 Alphaproteobacteria bacterium
GTTCGCCGGGGCCGAGTTCGGCCACCTTCTCCTTCTTCGGCTTGAAGATGCCGACATCGTCGACGTCGTAGGCGGCACCGTTCGCCATCATGCGGATGCGCATGCCCTTGCGCACCACGCCGTTCTTCACGCGCACGAGGGTGATGACGCCGAGATAGGGGTCGTACCAGGAATCGACGAGCAGCGCCTGGAGCGGGCCGTCACGCTCGCCCGTCGGCGGCGGCAGGCGCTCCACCAGCGCCTCCAGCACGTCGGGCACGCCCAGGCCGGTCTTGGCGGAAATCTCGACCGCGTCGGAAGCGTCCAGGCCGATCACGTCCTCGATCTGCTGCTTCACCCGGTCGGGCTCGGCGGCGGGCAGGTCGACCTTGTTCAGGACCGGCACGATCTCGTGATTGTTGTCGATCGCCTGATAGACGTTGGCGAGCGTCTGCGCCTCGACGCCCTGGGTCGCATCGACGATGAGGAGCGAGCCCTCGCAGGCCGCCAGGCTGCGGCTGACCTCGTAGGCGAAGTCGACATGGCCGGGCGTGTCGATGAGGTTGAGCTGGTACTGCCGGCCGTCCCTGGCCGTGTAGTCCAGGCGGACGGTCTGCGCCTTGATCGTGATGCCGCGCTCGCGCTCCAGCTCCATGTTGTCGAGCACCTGTTCGCGCATCTCGCGGTCGGTCAGGCCGCCGCAGATCTGGATCAACCGGTCGGCGAGCGTCGACTTGCCGTGGTCGATGTGCGCGATGATCGCGAAATTGCGGATGTGTGCGAGGTCGGTCATGGGCGCTATGTAGCATCGCGACCGCCCGCCGCAAATCGCGCAGTTCGCTTCGGCGCGCCGGATCGGGCGCGGCCGGGCTTCCGCAGGCCGGTCCTACCCGGATGGGGTTGAGATCCGGCCGTTTCGGGCGATGTCCATGTCATGAAAATCGATGCGCGGCGAGGCCGCCGCGGAAGGGCGCCCGGCCACCTTCCGCAGCGTGACGGATGCCCCGGCTCAGGCCGCGGCGGGACGGCGCTCGGCGTGCTTCTTGATAAAGAGCTCGGCTTCCCCCAACAGTTCCATCGGGTTCTGGAAGGTGATGCCGATATCGTCGTCGCCCCAGGGCGAGCCCGGCAGGCGCAGGGCGAAGCTGATCTGCGAGAAGCCGTAATGCCGGTGCATACCGAGGTCGTACTTGTCCTTCTGCAGCGTGCCGACGATCCAGTCGGCGCCCCAGTTGGCCGTACCGAACAGCCGGCCGACCTTGGCCGCGATGCTGGCGATGCCGTGGCGGCGATAGGCCGGGTGAATCCAGGCGCCGCCGTTGAACAGCACCCGGCCGCGGATCGTCGTCGCGATCGGCGCGGTGACGTAGCACGGCTCGCCCATGGCGTAGTCGCCGTAGATCAGCTGTTCCATATGGTCGGCGAGGCAGGAATCCGGCCATTCGTAGAAGCGGCCGCACTGGGAGGTGACGACCTCGCCCTGCTCGTTGATGCCGGCGACCCAGTAGCCGTTGTCGGCCGATATGTCGCCGAAGCGCGTGTCGAAGGCACGCACCAGCGGATACCAGGTCCCCGCCGCGACCTCCCGCTCGTTGAGACGGGCCAGGGCGTCGAAGTCGCGGCTGACCGTCAAGCGGACGCCACGACTGCGGATATACTGGTACGCTTCGAGGAAAAACCGGGAGAGGAAGTCGACCGGCCCATGCCTGACCGTGACCGCATCGAGAAGTCTGACATCGGGCTTGGTGCTCATCCTCGGACTCCACTCTTGGCACGACCCGAAGAATATATTTTTAACGGTTTTTTAGGTAGTGGAATCCGGTACTACCCCATCCGGCGGCGCCGTGCTGCCGACGTGCTGCGCCGTGGCGACAGCCCGCCGGCAATCGGCCGATTTTGCGCCGTTTACCAGTCCTCAACGGTAGCGGCCCGAGAGTTCGGCATGGCCCAGCCCCACGGATGCGCCCCACTATGACGGTTCCGGCACGAGCCGATCTCCGCGCGCTGGCGCGCTGCGACCGGCCGGTTCTGGTCTCCGGAACCGGCTCGATCGAGACGGCGCGCATCTTCGCCAACCGCGCCGCCCTTCTCGCCCTCCGGGCGCCCCCCGGCGACGGCATCGCCGAGGAGCCCGGCTACCCGGGTGCCGCGGAGGCGCCGGAGTGGACGCTGCTCGATGCGGCGACGGTGGCGGACCTGGGCGCGGCCGCGCGGCATTTCCTCCCCCCCTACCCGGCCGGTGCCGAGCGCTTCGCGCTGGCGCTCGACCGGCCCGCCGGACCGGTGCGCTGGAACCTGACCGCCTGGCCCGTCGAAGCGTCGGACGAGGCCAAGTGCGTCGTCGCGGTCGCAGCCGACGACGGTCCGCCGCCGGCGGACGGCGCGGACGGGACGCTGATCGAGACGCTGGAGGACGTGGCCGCGATCGGGCATGTCTGGTCGGAGCCTGGAACGGGTCGCCTGAGCCTGTCGCCGGGTGCCGCCCGGGTCTGGGGCCTGCCGCCCGGACAGAGCGGCCGCACGCTGGGCGACCTGCTGGCGCTGGTTCACCCCGACGACTTTCCCGACGTCCTCGAAAGCGAGGCGCAGGGTTCGGTGCGCCGCCGGGAGTTCAGAATCCTGCGTTCCGACGGCGCGTTCGGCACCGTGGAGCGCAGCTCGCGGGCGGTCGGCGACGTTGTTGCCGGCGGCACCCGCATCCTGCATGTCGACCGCGACGTGACCCAGCTCCGCCAGCTGGAGCAAGCCCTGGTCGAAGCGTCCGCCGCCCGCGACAGCGCGGGGCGATCGCAGGCCGAGTTCCTGGCGCTGATGAGCCACGAACTGCGCACGCCGCTGAACGCCGTCATGGGGTTCGCCCAGGTCATGACCGGCGAAATGTTCGGGCCGCTCGGCGAGCGCTATCTCGACTATTCGCGCGAGATCGAGGCCAGCGCCCAGAGCCTGCTGCAGACGATCAACGACATCCTGGACCTGTCCCGGATCGAATCGGCGCGCGCGCAGATCGCCCGCGAGCGCCTGGACCTGGGACGCCTCGTCGACGAGTCGAGCTTCATGCTGACCGAACCCGCGACCGAGAAGCGGGTCGCGATCAGCCGCGACATCGAGCCGGGCGTGCGGATCTGGGGCGAGAAGCGGTCGATCCGGCAGCTGACGCTGAACCTCGTCGGCAATGCCGTGAAGTTCTGCGACCCGGGTGGCCATGTGCGGGTCGCCGTCTGGTCGCGCGAGGACGGAGCGGCGTTCCTGTCCGTCACGGACGACGGCATCGGCATCCCCGAGGAGGAGATCGCGATCGTCCAGAAGCCCTTCGTCCAGGCCAGCAACGCCGTGGCGCGCGCCGCCGCCGGCTCGGGCCTCGGGCTCGCCATCGTCCGCGCGCTGGTCGACATGCATGCCGGCCGGCTGGATATCCGCAGCCGCCTCGGCGAGGGCACCACGGTCACCGTCACCTTTCCGCCGGCGCTGGGTCCGGCCTGGCCCGACGGCGCCTGAGAGCGGCGCTTCAGCCCGTCCTGCGGCGGGCCCGTTCGGCCAGCGCCTCGGCGAGGCGGATCACGCCCTTGGCGCGCTCGGCGATCGGGATGTCGACCATCTTGCCGTCGATCTCGACCGAGCCGCGGCCTTCGGCGAGCGCCGCGTCGTAGGCGGCGACGAGCCGGCGGGCGGCGGCCACCTCCTCCTCGGTCGGGCCGAACTCCTCGTTGCAGACGCGGACCTGGTTCGGATGGATGCAGCTGGCGCCGCGGAAGCCCAGCCGCTTGGATCGGCGGACGATGTCGCGCAGCCGCTCTATGTCGCGATACTCGGCGATCGAGCCCACGAAGCCCCAGGGGATCACGCCGGCCGCCGACGCGGCGACGACGACCTGCGTCGCCGGGGCGTAGAGCGTCTCGGGATCGGCGGTCATGCCGAGCGCGAGGCCGAAATCCTCGGACCCCAGCGTGATCGCGACGACGCGCGGATCGGCCCGGGCGATCTCGGGCATGCGCAGATAGCCGTCGGCATTCTCGATCAGCAGCATGAGCTGCGTCGAACCGACGGGCATGCCGCGCTCCTGCTCCATCTCGCCGATCACCTCGCTCACCGCCTTGATCAGGTCGGGACTGTCCGCCTTGGGCAGGACGACCGTGGAGACGTGCGGCGAGACCACCGCCTCCAGGTCGCGGACGAGCAGGCGCCAGGGCCGGTTGACGCGCACCATCACCTCGTCGCCCGCTTCGGCCAGGCGGCGCGCCACCTGCGGCGCCAGCTGGCGGGCGCTGTCCTTTTCGGAGGGGCCGATACTGTCCTCCAGGTCGAGCTTCAACGCATCGGCGCCGACGCCCGCCGCCTTGGCTACGAACTTCTCGACGTTGACCGGCACGAACAGGACGGAGCGCCAGACCGGCAGTGCGCGTGGCGTCATGGGAGCTTCCTCGCCTTTCGGATGACGCCTCATAGATAGCCCGGCGGCGGGCCGGGCGTCGACTCGCCCGCGCCGCCCGCGGCCGCCCCGGCGAGCGGCGGCAGAACGAAGGGCACTCCGCCGCGCATGCCGATCTCGGGCTGCACGCCGAAGACGCGCGCGACCATGTCCGCCGTGATCACCGCGGCCGGGGGGCCGTCGGCGACGACCCGGCCGCCATCGACCACCAGCAGGCGATCGGCGAACATCGCGGCGAGGTTCAGGTCGTGGAGGATGGCGACCACGGCGCCGCCGTCGCCCGCGACGTCGCGGGCGATCCGCAGAACGGCGAGCTGGTGGCGGATGTCCAGGCTGGAAATCGGCTCGTCGAGGAAGAGCGCGCGCGCCGCGCCTCCGGGCGACGGCGCGTCGAGCTGGGCGAGGACCCGGGCGAGGTGGACGCGCTGCTGCTCGCCGCCGGAGAGCTGCTGGTAGTAGCGGTCGCCGAACCCGGCGAGGTCGACGCGACGCAGCAGGGCGGCGACCCGCGCCCCGTCCTGCCCCGCCCGATGGCCGCCCGAGCGGCGGCTG
>JBKBLL010000252.1:4967-5225 GCA_046296375.1 Alphaproteobacteria bacterium
ACAGGCGCGTCGCCTGCGGCAGCACGGCGCGCCGGCCGGCGAGTGCCGCCGGTGAGAGCCGGACCAGATCCTGGCCGTCGAGCAGCACGGCCCCGGTGTCCGGCGTCAGTTCGCCCGTCAGGACACGCATGAGGGTCGTCTTGCCGGCGCCGTTCGGCCCGACGATCACCGTCATCGCGCCCGCATGCAGCGCGAGGTGCGTCCGCGCCAGCGCCGTGCGCGCCCCGTAGCGCACGGAGACGTCGCGCGCCTCGACGA
>JBKBLL010000253.1:0-5194 GCA_046296375.1 Alphaproteobacteria bacterium
GCAGGCAGCACCGCCGCTTATGCGGTGCATAAGGATTGTGACGTTATCGCGAGTGCGGCGCCATCGCATGATCGGCTCCTGGAAACTGCGAGGCCGCCCATGGACACCACAGCCGACCTGTCCAAGACGATTCTGCGCCCATCCGCCATCGAGGATGTCGCCGCGATCACCGCGATCTATGCGCATGAGGTGCGCGAAGGACGCGGTACGTTCGAGCTGGAGCCGCCAGACGAGGCGGAGATGGCAGCGCGGCGCGAAAAGCTGGTTGCGGCCGGCTTCCCCTACATCGTCGCGAGCGTGGACGACGCGGTCGCGGGATACGCCTATGCCGGCCCCTATCGTCCCCGCCCCGCCTATGCCGGCACCCTGGAGAACTCGGTCTATGTCCACCGCGGCTTTCAGCGGCGCGGCATCGCCCGCCTGTTGATGCGGCGGCTGATCGACGAGGCCGAGGCCGGCGGCTTCCGGCAGATGGTGGCGGTGATCGGCGATTCCGCGAACCGGCCGTCGATCGCGCTGCACGAGGCGCTGGGCTTCCGGCATGCCGGCATGCTGCGCTCGGTCGGTTGGAAGCACGGCCTCTGGCTGGACACCGTGCTGATGCAGCGGACCCTGGGCGATGGCGACACGACGCCGCGCTGATCCGGCACTGGCGACCGGACGATCCCGCCCCATATCGGCCTGATTAGCCGCGCCTGCATCGTCCTGCTTGTCGCCGGGATCGCCGGCCTCAGGGTCCTGGCGCCGTAGCCGGGCCTGCCCCGCGCCCTCAGCCGCTCTGGGCAGGCAGGGGCTCGCCCGCCACTGCACGTGCCGCCAGCAATCCTTCGAGCAGGGCCTTGAACGCCGGAAGGGTCCTGGCGGACGCTTCGGACGGATCGGCGGCGTTGGCGATCCACAAGGCGGCATCCGTCGAGGCGCCGGAGATCAGGCGTGCGGCGACGTCGGCATCGATGTCGCTCCTGATGATGCCCTCCGCCCTGAGCTGCTCCAGTTGCGCGCGAATCGCGACGATGCAGCCGTCGGCACCCGGCCAGCTGGACGGGTCGCCCAGCACGGCCGGGCCGTCGCGCAACAGGATGCGCTGGATCTCGGGATCGAGGGCCAGTTCGACATAGCCGACCGTCTCTCGAACGAACTCGTCCCACCGGGTCGGGGCGTCCGCCCCGAGCGACTTCAGCCGACGCGCCATCTCGGCGTCGATCTGGCCGACGACCGCCTCGAACAGGCCCTTCTTGTCCCCGAAATGGTGGTAGAGCGCGCCGCGCGTCAATCCTGCTTCGGCCGTGAAATCGTCCATCGACGCCGCCGCATAGCCCTTCTCGCCGAACGCGCGCCGGCCGGCAGCGATGAGCTTGGCGCGGGTTTGCGCGATCATATCGGCGCGTGATCGTCTCGCCATCGAACCTCATCCAGCATCGTCGGGGTTATTGACATACGTGGCGTATGTTTATATCTGCTCCGCATACGCTGCGTATGTATGTCAGGTCGGCGTGCGACGCCAACCCCAGGAGGCGAGGACGTGCCTAACCCCTACCGCGAGATTTTCCGTGCGCCGGGAACGAAGGCGTTCGCCGCGGCGGGCTTTGTGGCCCGACTACCCATCGCCATGGCGCCGATCGGCATCGTGACCATGCTGTCCCAGACGCATGGCGAATACTGGCTGGCAGGGTCGGTCGCGGCGGCCTTCACGCTCGCCAACGCGTTCGTGGCGCCGCAGATCTCGCGCCTGGTCGACCGTTTCGGCCAGGGTCGGCTGTTGACGCCCGCCTCGGCGATCGCCGTGCTGGCCTTCGTACTTCTGATGCTCGCCGCCCGCCTCGGCTGGGCGACTTGGACGCTGTTCGCCACGGCGCTGCTCGCCGCCGCCATGCCCAGCATCCCGGCCATGGTACGGGCGCGATGGACGGAGATCTTCCGCGATCGCCCGGAACTGAATACCGCCTTTGCCTTCGAGTCGGTCGCCGACGAACTGGTCTACATCGGCGGAGCTTCGCTCTCGGTGGGGCTCAGCATCGCACTGTTTCCGGAAGCGGGCGTGCTGGCCTCCACGGCGTTCCTGACGTTCGGCATGGCGGCGTTCGTGATTCAGCGCGGCACCGAACCGAAAATCCGGCCGGGCGGGGATGGATGGCGCGCGTCCGCCATCCGCCTGCGGCCGGTTCAGATCGTCACAGCCGCCCTCGTCTTCGTCGGCGCGATTTTCGCCACGGCCGAGATCACGACCATCGCGCTGACCCGCGAACTCGGCCAGCCGAACGCCGCGAGCGGGGTGATCGCCGTCTACGCTGCGGGTTCCTTCTTCGTGGGTCTGATCATCGGGGCGTTGAACCTCAAGGTTCCGTTGGAACGCCAGCTGCTCGTGGCGCTCGGCGTTCTCCTGGCGACCACCTTGCCCCTCCTGCTGGTCGACAGCGTGCCGGCACTGGCCGCGGCGATCTTCCTCAGCGGCGTGGCCGTCTCGCCCACCTTCATCACCGCCTTCGGCCTGATCGCTCAGCGCGTCCCGCCCGGCCTGCTGACGGAGGGGGTTACCTGGGTGATGACGGGTATCGGAATCGGGATGGCGTTCGGTGCCTTCCTGTCCGGCTGGGTCGTGGACAGCTTCGGACCGCGCAGCGGCTTCCTGGTCTCCGTCGCCGCGGCCAGCCTCGCCCTGCTGCTCATCGGGATCGCCCAGCGCGCCCTGAGCGGTGGCCGGCGCCCCGCCCCGGGCGTGGGCGAACGGACACTGCAGTCGTACACCATGCCATAGGAGAAGCACGATGACCGTTCAGCTGAACCACACGATCGTTTGGAGCAGAGATCCGCAAGCCGGCGCACACTTCCTGGCGGAGATGCTGAACCTCGCCCCGCCGACACGTTTCGGACCATTCCACGTGGTCACGGTCGAAAACGGCGTCTCGCTGGACTTCATGGCGAAAGAGCGCGGCGATCCGGCCATGCAGCATTATGCGTTCGAAGTGAGCGAGGCGGAGTTCGATGCCATCCTCGGCCGGATCCGGCAAAGAGGCCTCGACTACTGGGCCGATCCCGGCCGCATCCGCCAGGGTGAGATCAACCACAATGACGGAGGTCGCGGCGTCTACTGGCACGACCCGAGCGGGCACCTGCTCGAGATCATCACACGGCCCTATGGCAGCGGGACCTGACTGCTCGCCGGGAGCGTGGATGCCTGCGGCCGCCCGCTCGCGTCGCATCGACCGTCGGGCGGATCGGCGGCATCAAGCCGCCGGTGCCGTAACCGGCGGTGAGGCGAGCGCCTTCAGCGCATCGGCCACCTCGCGCAGGCCGCGGTGCAGGACCTTGTCCCGCCGCATGACCAGGCCGAGGCGGCGCGCCAGCGGTGGATCGAGCGGCCGCACCGCGAGCCCGCGCTCGCCCGGCGGCACCGCCATGCCGGGGACGATGCCGCAGCCGAGGCCGGCGCCGGCCAACTGCTTGATCGCTTCCACATTGCCGAGTTCCATCACCGGCGCGATCGATACGCCCGCCTCGGCGGCCCAGGCGTCGACCAGCCCGCGCGTGTGGGCGCCGGGCTCGTAGAGCACCACCGGCCGGCGGGAGAGCCACCGCGGGTCGACACGCTCGGGCAGATCCGGCTCCTCCGCCGCCGCGACCGCGACGAACGCGTCCTCCAGCAGCGGCGTCACCTGGAATATGCGGCCCGGAGCCGGCAGCGTCAGCAGGCCGAGGTCCAGCCGGTTCTCCTCCACGGCGCGCAGCAGGTCGGGCGTATTGCCGGTCGCCACCACGATCTGCAGCGTGGGAAAGGCCGCGCGCAGGCGCCGCAGGACCGGCGGCAGCAGATAGGTGCAGGCCGTGGCGCCGGTGCCGAGCCGCACCTGCCCGACGACGCCCGTCGCATGCCGCGCCATGGCGGCGACGGCCGCGGACACCGCCGCATCGATTCCGCGCCAGTGGCCGAGCAGTTCCACGCCGGCATGGGTCGGCGTCGCGTGCCGTCCGAGCCGCTCGATCAGGCGAACGCCCAGCCGGCGCTCCAGGCTGCGGATCTGCTGGCTGACCGCGGGCTGCGACAGGTTGAGCCGGCCGCCGCGGCGGAGAAGCTGCCGCGTTCGATCACCTCGGAGAAGGTGCGCAGATGATCGAGATGGAGGTCCCTCACCCTCAGCCCCGCTTATCGCGCGTATAAGACAGCGAAGATTGGCTTATGCCGGAAGCCGCGGCAATCTTCCCCGATCGTTACGCTGCGATGACAGGGGTCGCCGTGGGGGGAAGCAGAGGAACGGGGGAAGCCGGCGCTCCCCCGGTGCCGGCTAGCGACGTTTCACGTCGTACCCTGTGGTGCCTGGGCCTGTCGCAGCTCGTCTGCTGGGGCATCACCTTCTACATGATCGCGCTGTCGGCGAACCCATCGCCGAAGAGCTCGGCTGGAGCCGCTCCTTCGTCTATGGGGGCTTCTCCGCGGCGCTGGTCGTCATGGGCATCACCTCGCCGCTGGTCGGGCGCCTGATCGACGAGCGCGGCGGTCGCCCGGTGATGGTCGCGGGATCGTGCCTGTCGGCGCTCGGCTGCCTGATGATGTCGCTGGCGCAGGGGCCGGCCCTGTATTACTCCGCTTGGCTCGTCCTCGGTCTCGCCATGCGGATGTGCCTCTACGAGGCGGCCTTCGCCTCGCTGGTGCGCATCGCCGGGCCCGCGGCGAAGCGGCCGATCTCGCAGATCACGCTTCTGGGCGGGCTCGCCTCCAGCGCCTTCTGGCCGATCGGCCACGGCCTCGCGACGGTGTTCGGCTGGCGCGGCGCGCTCGTCTGCTATGCCGCCATCGCGCTGGCCACCATCCTGCTGCACCTCGCGATCCCCGACGACCGCCACGCCAGGCCAGAGCCGCGGCGCGAAGGAGCGCCGCCGCCGCGCGTGCCGGGCCGGATTCTCGCCGGGACGCTCTACGTCGTCAGCGTCACGCTGGTGAATTTCCTCGCTTCGGGCATGTCGGCGCACATAATCGGGCTCCTTGGGGGCCTCGGCCTGGCCACGGCGGCGGCGGTGTGGATCTCGACGCTGCGCGGCGTCGGCCAGTCGACCGCGCGGCTGTGCGACGTGCTGTTCGGCGGCCGGCTGCACCCGACGACACTGAACCTGATCGCGACGGCGGCGCTCCCCGCCTGCTTCGTCGCGGGCCCCTACGGGGGTCTGGTGCCGGCGGCGATCGCCTTCGCCTTCCTGGACG
>JBKBLL010000254.1:0-5173 GCA_046296375.1 Alphaproteobacteria bacterium
TTGCCGATTTCCTTGTAGTAGCGGATCGCGCCCTCGTGGAACGGCAGGACCCAGTCGAACACCTGCCGATCGAGCGCGTAGCCCGTGGCGGCCGGCGCGGCCGGGATGAAGTTCGGCGCCTGTTCGAACATCGCCTTGGTCACGGCATAGGCGGTGTCGGCGCTGTGGTGCGCATAGTTGTTGATCACCGGGTAGGGATAGGTCGCGGCCTCCCACGCCGGCAGGTTGCCCGCAGACTCCGTGCAGGTGTGCTTGCTGAAGTAGGGGCCGACCTCGTGCAGCCGCTTCCAGCCTTCTTCGTCGTCATGCGGAAGAGGCAGGAAGGTCACGCCCCGGGGCGAGTTCTGCGTCTTCAGGATGTTGCCCGAATTGGTCGTCGTGAAGAAGGCGTCGGCCTGGTTGTTCAGGATGGCGTCGAACGCCGCGTTGTTGCCGCCCACGTCGACCGGCGTGACGTCGTCCCAGGTCAGGCCGCCGAAGCGCAGATGTGTGAAGATGTTGTGGTTAAGCGCGGGCGAACCGGACACGCGTGCGATGCGCTTGCCCTTCAGATCGGCCAGCGTCTTCACGCCGGAGTCCGTCGTGGCGAAGACGGTCAGGCAGTTGTCGCCCATCGCCGAGAGCAAAATCCGGACATTCTGCGGACCCCACGTCCTGGTGCCGAAGACGTCGACGCCTTCCTGCGAGAAGTAGGTGCCGATGCCGTTGAAGGAGAAGTCGACCTTGCCGTCGCGCAGCGGGATCGTACGCGAGACGTCGTTCTTGCCGGGCAGGACGCGAAGCGTGACGCCGTAGGCGTTCTTGAAGGACGCGCCGACGGCGATGGCCTGGCTGTAGCCCGACGAACCCACGTCATAGGCCGTGACCGCCAGCGTCCGGGGAAGCTCCGCCGCGCCCAGGGTTCCACCCAGTGCCACGAGCGCCGTCGTGGCCGACGCCGCTGCCCAGATTCCGACTCTTTTGGATGCCATGTTCCCTTGTCTCCCGTCCCTGTTTCATGACCCGGTACGTAGCCGTGGTCCCATTCTTGGCCATTTTTGCCGGCTTTCACGCCCGGTGTCAAACCATCGGAAAGATAGTGCGCGGCGCCTCCTGAACAAGAAATGAAGGCCGGCCGTGCCGACGAAAAAGCCGGCGCGAGGGAGTCCCCTGCGCCGGCTTCCTCGCGGCCGCCACGGGCCGAACGGCTTACTTGAAGGTCTTCCAGATCGGGTTCTGGCCGGCCGCTTCCAGCCCCTGATAGCGGGCATCCATCCGGGCGTCGTAGAAGTCGCCCTTGGGCGTGGAGGCGGTGAAATCGGTCCAGACCTGCTTCAGCACGGCCTGGCGCTGGAGCGGATCGTCCCGGTTCGCCTGCGCCTCGTCCGTCCAGGTGCCGGCGTCCTTTGTAGAATCGGACCGCACAGGGACGGTACGGCACGACCCATTCCAGCAGCTGCCGGTCGTGCGCATAGCCCGCGGCGGCGGGAGCGGCATCCTTGACGTTCGGATAATGCTCGACGTGCTCGGCGTAGCAGGGTGGCACTTCGTCGACGTGCTTCCCGCCTTCCACGTCGTCGTGCGGCAGGGGCGGGAAGACCAGGCCGCGCGGCGAGTTCTGCCGGACGGCCGGTAGGCAGCTGTATCTGTTGGCTCGCCTGTGCGATGTCAAACCACGGCCCGGACGTTGCTTGGTCCCGATCAACGCGGCATGAAGGCCGGTGCATCGGAAGGAATATCATGGCGATCCTGTTCAAGATCGGCGCCGGCGACCCGGCGCTCTGGCAGCGCGAGATCACCGCGCGCGTTCCCGGTCAGGCGTTCCTGAGCTGGCCCGAAGTCGGCGATCCCGACGCGGTGGAGTTCGTGCTGCTGTTCCGGGCGGAGCCCGGCATGTTCGTCCCCTTCCGCAACCTGAAGGCCATCCTCTGCACCGGCGCCGGCGTCGACGGCATCCTGGCCGACCCGCAACTGCCGCGGGACGTGCCGATCGCGCGCATCGTCGATCCCTGGATGACGACCATGATGGCGCAGTGGGTGGTTCACGCCGTCCTGCGGCTGGAACGGCGCATGGAGACCTATGCCGCGCAGCAGCGGCGCGGCGAGTGGCGCGAACTGGAGGAGTGGCGCCCGGACCTGCCGCGCGTCGGAATCCTGGGTTGCGGCGAGATCGGCGGCTTCGTCGGGCGAGCGCTCGCCGGGCTCGGCTTCGACGTGGCGGGCTGGACGCGCACGCCCCGCGATCTCGGACCCCTCCAGGGCTTCGCCGGCGAGGTGGGGCTGGAGCCGTTCCTGCGGCGCAGCGACCATCTCGTGTGCCTGCTGCCGCTGACCCCGTCGACGCGCGGCATCCTGAACGCCCGGACGCTCGCGCTGCTGCCGCCGGGCGGCACGGTCGTGAACGCCGGGCGCGGCGGCCATATCGTCACCGAGGATCTGGTGGCCGCGCTGGATTCGGGGCATCTGTCGGCTGCCTTCCTGGACGTGACCGATCCGGAGCCGCTGCCGTCCGACCATCCGCTCTGGCGGCATCCGAACGTCACCATCACGCCGCATGTGGCCGGCATCACCAACCCGGTCACGGCGGCCGAGCAGGTCGCGGAGAACATCCGCCGCACACTCGACGGCGAGCCGCTGCTGAACCGCGTCGACCCCCGCGGTGGCTATTGATCGTGGCTGGCGATCGGCGGCTATCGCGCCGCCCCGGTGGCGCGGCGCGCACCGTGGACTTGGAGGAAGGCGTCGACGGCCGCCTCGACGGCATGCTCGCGGCGCGCGGGGCATGGGTCCGGATCGACGCAGAGCAGCGCGCGGAGCTGCATGTGACCCATCAGCATGCCGTAGAACTGTTCGGCCGCCGTCCCCGGATCGGTCACCGCCAGTGTCCCCTTCGCCGTCTCACCCGCGAGCCAGCCGGCCAGGGAGCGGACCGCATGGTCGGGACCCGACCAGTAGAGTTCGCGCGCGAGTTCGGGAAAGCGCTCGGCCTCAGCGACCACGAGGCGGTGCAGGGCCAGCGAGGAGGGGCGCAGCATCAGGGCGACGAACTGCCGTCCCAGGGCGCGGAGCACCTGACGGGGGGCGCCGCCGGCCGGGAGCGCTGCCTGGGCGACCGCACGCCCGGTCGGCAGGGTGGCGAGAAGTTCCTCCGCGAGGTCGGCGACGATGGCGCGAAACAGACCGTCCTTGCTGCCGAAATGATTGTAGATCGTCTGCTTCGCCACGCCGGCCTCGGCAGCGATGGCGTCCATGCCGGCGGCTTCGTAGCCGCCTTTCGAAAAGACGGCGACGGCCGCCTGGAGAATCGCGGCGCGCTTCTGTTCGGAATTTCCGGCTCGGCAGGGTGTGCTTGCGATTTGTCGGACTCCGGCATAAATAGACCGCATAGTCTAATTACAGAGCCTCGGGGGGAAGAGGCAAGCGATCCCGCTGCGCAGGGAGCCGGGCAGGGAGCATGCGAGGCACTTTCGTCTTGAGAGGCGCCCTGGCGTTGGCCGTCTTGGGCTTGGTAGCCGGGGGCGGCTACTGGTACGCGGTCGAGAGGCCGGCGGCGGAGTCTGCCGCCGAGCGTGCGCCGTCGGGCGCGGCGCAGGCGCAGCAACCGCCACCGCAGGCGCCCCGCGCGGCGCCCGTCGTCGAGGTGGCGGCGGTGCAGCTGGGGAGCGTCGTGCGGAGCATCGGTTCGGTCGGCACGCTGCAATCGAACGAGTCCGTCATCATCCGGCCCGAGATCGTTGGCCGCATCGCCTCCATCGATTTCCGCGAAGGCGAGCGGGCGGAGAAGGGTCAGATCCTGTTCCGGCTGGACGATTCCGTCTACCGCGCCGAATTGGCCGAGGCGGAGGCGCGCCTCCAGCTGGCGCGGCGGAACGCGGAGCGGGCCAGCGAGCTCTTCGATCGCCGGGTCGGCACGGCGCGCACCCGGGACGAGGCGACGGCGGCGCTGAGCTCCGGACAGGCGGCGGTCGCGCTGGCCAGGGCGCGGCTGGACAAGACGCGGGTCGCCGCCCCCTTCGGCGGCGTGCTCGGCCTGCGCCGAGTCAGTCTCGGCGACTACGTCAATCCGGGACAGGACATCGTCAACCTGGAAGACATCGACCCGATCAAGGTGGATTTCCGCGTACCGGAGCCGTCGCTGCGCGACGTGCGGGAGGGCCAGACGATCGAGGTCGCTCTCGACGCATATCCGGGCGAAGCCTTCCCGGGCACGGTTTTCGCCATCGATCCCCGCATCGACATGGAGGGGCGGAGCATCGTGCTGCGCGCCCGGCTCGACAATCCCGACGGCCGCCTGCGGCCGGGCCTGTTCGCCCGCGTCAACCTCGTGGTGGACCGGACCGACGCGGCGACGCTGATCCCCGAGGAGGCGATCGTGCCGGTCGAGGGCGGAAACGTCGTCTTCCGGGTCGTCGACGGCAAGGCGGAGCGCGTCCCCGTCCGTATCGGCCAGCGCCGGATGGGGCAGGTGCAGATCCTGGACGGGCTAAGCGTCGGCGATTCGGTCATCGTCGCCGGCCAGATGCGCGTCCGCGACGGCGCGGCGGTGACGACGCGCCCGGCCGCGGTGGGATCCTGAGCCATGATCGTCTGCGACGTCTCCATCCGGCGGCCCGTCTTCGCGACCGTGATGAGCCTCGTTCTCGTGCTCGTAGGCATCGTCGCCTATCAGAACCTCGCGGTACGCGAGTATCCGCGGATCGATCCGCCGATCGTCAGCGTCAACACGACCTATCCCGGCGCCAGCCCCGAGATCATCGAGAGTCAGGTCACACAGATCCTGGAGGAGTCGATAGCCGGTATCGAGGGCATCGAACTGATGACCTCGATCAGCCGGCAGGAGCGCAGCCTCATTTCGGTCCGTTTCACGCTGGAGCGAGATCCCGACGATGCCGCCAGCGACGTGCGCGACCGCGTCGGCCGGGTGCGCGGCCGATTACCGGTCGAGATCGACGAGCCGGTCATCCAGAAGACTGAGGCCGACGCGCAGCCGACGATCTACATCTCGTTCTTCAGCGACCGGTATTCGCAGCTCGAGATCAGCGATTTCGCCGACCGGTACGTGAAGGAGGCGCTGCAGACGCTGCCCGGCGTCGCGGAGGTGCGCCTCTTCGGCGAGCGGCGCTACGCCATGCGCATCTGGCTCGACCCGGAGCGGATGGCGGCCTATCGCCTCACGACCCAGGACGTCGAAGCG
>JBKBLL010000255.1:0-5160 GCA_046296375.1 Alphaproteobacteria bacterium
CGTCCCGCCCGCATCTTGGCGACGACGGCGAAGTAGAGGGATCAGAAACGAGGCGGGCGGGACGCCCGCGCTCCTACGGGGTTTCCGAATATTTTCCGCACCGTGGCCGCAAGAACCGGCATGACGCGGGCCGGCCGGCGCGGTAGCGATAGGCCGGGGCAGGCGGGAGGACAACCGTGGCACACTCATCGAAGGGCACGATCCGCATCGGCGTGGGCGGCTGGACCTACGAGCCGTGGCGCGGCGTCTTCTATCCCGACAGGCTGCCGCAGAAGCGCGAACTCGAATACGCCGCCTCGAAGCTGACCTCGATCGAGATCAACGGCACCTATTACGGCTCGCAGAAGCCGGCGAGTTTCGCCAAGTGGCACGACGAGACGCCGGACGATTTCGTTTTCGCCCTGAAGGGCCCGCGCTTCGCCACCAACCGCAAGGTCCTGGCCGAAGCCGGCCAGTCGATCGACCGCTTCCTCGCCAGCGGCGTGCTGGAACTGAAGGACAAGCTGGGGCCGATCAACTGGCAGTTCATGGCGACCAAGCGGTTCGATGAGCGAGACTTCGAAGCCTTTCTGAAGCTGCTGCCGAAGAGCGTCGAGGGCCGCACCCTCCGCCACGCCGTCGAGGTGCGCCACGAGAGCTTCAAGGTGCCGGAATTCGTGGCGCTGCTGCGCGCTCACGAGGTCGCGGTGGTGACGGCGGGCGACAGCGACTTCCCACAGATCGCCGACGCCACGGCGCCCTTCGTCTACGCCCGCATCCTGGGGACGCAGGAGGGCGTGGACGGCGGGTACGCCCCCGCGGCACTCGACGCCTGGACCGCGCGCGCGAAGACCTGGGCGGCCGGCGGCGTGCCCGACGACTTGGACCGCGTAGCGGAACCCCTGCCGGCGAAACACGGCCGCGACGTCTTCCTCTACGTCATCAGCGGCTTCAAACAGAGCAACCCGGCGGCGGCGATGGGGTTGGTGGAGCGGGTGGGGTAGGAGGCGCCGTCACTTCGGGCCCAGTGCGGCGATTAGACCAGACAATCACCGCATGACGTGCGGTGAATGATCGAGACAGCGACGGTCAGCCGGGGGCGAACTGGGCGCTCGGTGTCGAACGGGAGATTTCCCATTCCTCCTCGGTCATCTCCGCCGGGACGTCGGCGAACAGCGGCGTGGTCAGGTAGCGCTCCCCCGTGTCGGGGAGCATGCAGAGGATCTTGGATCCAGGCGGCGCGTCCCTTGCCACGCGCAGCGCTCCGGCGAAGGTCGCGCCGGCGGTAATCCCGACGAAGATGCCCTCCTTCCGGGCGAGTTCTCCCGCATAACGCATGGCTTCGGCGCCCGAAACGGCAACGATCCGGTCGATCGCGCCCGTCTCGACCGCATCGGCAGTCAGCTTGGGGATGAAGTCGGGCGTCCATCCCTGCATCGGATGCGGCTTGAACGCCGGATGTGCCGTGACGGCGGAGCCGTCCGGATGGCGCGTCTGCTCCACGCCGCTGCCGAGGAGCGGCGCGTCTTCGGGCTCGCAGACGACGATTTTCGTCTCCGGCCTCTCCGCCGCGAGCACCCGGGAAACGCCCTTCAGCGTGCCGCCGGTGCCGTATCCCGTCACCCAGTAGTCGAGCCTTTCGCCCCTGAAGTCGGCAAGGATCTCGCGCGCCGTCGTACGGGAATGGATGTCGGCATTGGCCTCGTTCTCGAACTGACGGGTCATGAACCAGCCATGCGCTTCAGCCAGTTCCACGGCCTTGGCCACCATGGCGAACGCACGGCCCGCGGCGGGCGTGAGCACGACCTTCGCGCCGAGGAAACGCATGAGCCTGCGGCGCTCGACGCTGAACTGTTCCGCCATCGTCACCACGAGCGGATAGCCCTTCTGCGCGCACACCATCGCGAGCCCGATGCCGGTGTTCCCGCTCGTCGCTTCGATGACCGTCTGTCCCGGCCGGAGTTGGCCCGCCTGCTCCGCCGCCTCCATGACGCCCAGCGCCAGGCGGTCCTTGATGGAGCCCAGCGGGTTGAACGCCTCCACCTTGACGAAGAGGTTGACGCCCTTCGGTGCCAGCCTGTTGATCCGCACGACCGGCGTGTTGCCGATCGTCCCCAGAATATTTTCGAACCTGCTCACCCGCGCCTCCAGCGTTCGACGCGGCCGTCGTCGCGCGGCAACCGCATCGGGCGATCCATACGGTCGCGACGGGCGGCCGCCTCTTCCTCCTCGACAACGCGACGAGAGGCCGCCGGGGCGGGAGCACTCGCTGCCCGGCGGATAGGCCTGCTCGGCCCCGGACCACGATATCCCCGTCGGTGGTCCCGCGGAAGGACCAGCCTACCGCGATGCGGCCTCATCGTTCGCGCTCCCGCTAGTTCCGAGCCGTCGGCTTGCGCGGATCGTCCTTTGGATCGACGTAAATCACGTCGAAGGGGCCGATGCCGTTGATCTGGACCACGGTCTCGCCTTCGGCCCACGCATAATGCGGCATCCCGGCGGGTAGATGGACGAAACTCGCCGGCGGCAGCACCTTCGTCGATGCGCGATCCGCCGTCTCGCCGGATGAGATCGCAAAACCGCCCGAGATCACGGTGACGAACTCGTCCTTCGAATGACGGTGCGGCGGGATGGCGAAACCGCCAGGGAATTTGAGCCGCAGCACGAACGGTCCTTCCTTGGCCGGGCTGCCCAGCAACGCGGCCGCCTCGGCGCCGGGCGGCAGCGAAGCCGGCGCAGGACCCCACGTTACGGCGTCGCCCCGCACCACCGTGTGATGCGGCTCGCCCGCATGCAGAAGTGCGGCCGTCCCGGCGACGGCTCCGGCGAGCGGCAGGGCCGCCCACAACCACCGAGTGAGATGTGTCATAGGATGTCCTTTCTGGTTCGCTTAGCGATCGCTGGCCCTGCGGCCGGCTTCAGCGGCGTGTGACGACGACCTCCAGATATTCGCTCGGCACGACCATCGTCCCGTCGTCCGCGAGATTGAGCCGATCGACGAGCGCGATGAGGTCGCGCTCGAGAGAGGCTTGGCGATAGGGGTCGAGCGCGGCGAAAGTCTTCAGAACCGGCCCATAGTAGGTCTTGAACACGTCGAGCCAGTGCTGGGCGGACCGATAGCGAAACACGAAGTGCCGCGAGGTCGTTTTGACGGAGGAGGCATGGTGCTGGAACAGTGCCGTCATGCGCGCCTGCGTTCCCCACAATGCGGGCGACCGCGCCCCCGTCGGCGGTGCGACATGCGCCCCGATGGTCTTGAAGAGCTGGCCGATGAAGCCTTCGGGCGTCCAGTTGGCCAGCCCGATCTTCCCGCCCCGCCTGCAGACGCGGATCATCTCCGCCGCGGCCCGGTCCTGGTCGGGCGTGAACATCACGCCGAAGGTCGAGAGGACAACGTCGAAGCTGGCGTCGGGAAAGGGAAGGGCCTCGGCGTCGGCTTCGCGGAATTCGATGCCGAGCCGCTCCGCCCCCGCCCGCTCGCCTGCTCGGGCGAGCAACGAGGGGACGTAATCGGTGGCGACCACGTCGCACCAGCGGCGAGCGGCTGCCAGCGAGGCGTTGCCGTTGCCGGCGGCGACATCCAGCACCTTCTGCCCGGACCGGATATCGAGCGCTTCGCACAGTTCCTCGCCGACGATCTGCAGGGTCGTGCCGACCACCGCATAATCGCCGGAAGACCATGCACCTTTCTGACGCAGTTTGATCGCGCCCAGATCGACCGGCTGAGGCGTCTGGGCCTGGGTGGCTACTGCGGACGCTTCCATCATCACTCTCCACTGTGTTCGTCGATTCTGCTAAGCTGCGAACCTGTTAGCGCGAAGGCGGCTACCGGGCCGGGCGCCATGGGGACGCTGCGGCCTCGATCGCGACCGTAGCGGTCACCCGTGGAGGCGAGCATGGGAGCCGGCGTGGGAATGCCCGTGGATTCGGACCGCCGCGGTGCGACGGGTGGCGGCCGGACGAATGGCGAGGCGCCAGAGGACGACGCGACCGAGGAACACGCGACCGAGGACGACGCGACCGAGGACGACGCGACCGGCAGGCAGCCGGCACTTCAGGTGCGCCTGCTCGGGACCATGACCGTCAGCCGCGACGGCGCAGTGCTGCCGCTACCGGCATCGCGCAAGGTGCGCGCGCTGTTCGCATACCTGTCCCTCGCCCCGCACGCAGTCACGCGCAGTCACCTCTGCGAGCTGCTGTGGGACGTTCCCAACGATCCCCGTGGCGAACTCCGCTGGTGTCTCAGCAAGATCAGAAGCCTCGTCGACGGCGCTGACCGACGGCACATACGCGTCGCCGGAGACACGATCCGGCTCGACCTGACCGACTGCTCCGTCGATGCGATCGAGGTCGCCCACGCGGTCCACCACGGTGTCCAGACACTCGATCCGTCGGAATTGCGGACGCTCGCCGCGTTCTTCGAAGGAGACTTCCTCGAAGGTCTGGAGATCGATCGGAGCCCGGCCTTCGACGGTTGGCTGGCGGCGCAGCGGCGGCGGTTCCGCGGCTATCGCGCCGCCTTGCTCGAGAGGCTCGTCGCCAGCATTCCCGACGAGGAAGCCTTCGACTATCTGGAGACCTGGCGCGAACTGGCGCCGTTCGACCTGCGCGTCCACGAACGGATCCTCACGACCCTCGCCCGCTGCGGCCGGATCCGCGAGGGGGAGGAGCATCTGGCGGTGACGTCCAGGCTGTTCGACACCGAGGACATGGACTGCACGGCGCTTCGAGATGCGTGGCGCTCGGCCAGGCTCCAGGTGGACAGCGCGCCGCGCGCGGCTGCTGTCGCCGTCGCGCCGGAGCGCCCCGAACGCCGGGACGAACCGGTTGCCGCCGGATCTCGCCGGGCGTCGGTTGCGGTAATGCCCTTCGCCGACCGCTCGGGCCTCGCCGCGACGCGCGGCGGACCGGCGGACGGCCTCGTCCACGACGTGATCACGCGGCTCGCCAAGCTGCGCAGCCTCTTCGTCATTGCGCAGGGAACGGTCTTCGCCTTGCAGGAGCGGGGCATCGGACCGGAACAGGCCGGAACGATGCTGAACGTCGACTACATCGTCGCAGGGTCACTGCAGCGTCATGGAGAGCAACTCACGGTATCGGTGGAGCTCACCGAGACCCGGACTGCGCGAATTCTCTGGACGGAAGTGTTCGACCACAGGCTGGACCGTGCGTTCGCCGTCC
>JBKBLL010000256.1:0-5082 GCA_046296375.1 Alphaproteobacteria bacterium
CACCTCATCCGGATGGTCCTGTTCCTGGGGTTGGTGGTCGCGCTCGTGATCGCGTTCCACGAGCCGCTGCACCAGGCGTTCATGGCCAATCCGGCCATCAACGGCGTGATCCTCGCGGTCTTTGCGATCGGCGTCGTCTACGTCTTCCGCCAGGTCGGCATGCTCAGCAACGAGATCGCCTGGATGGAAATGTTCCGGCGGCGGCGGCCCGGCATCTCGGTGCAGATGCAGCCGCGCCTGCTGGCGACTGTCGCGGCCGCCTTCTCGGAGCGCGAAGGTCCGGTGCGGCTGTCGGCGATGTCGACACGGGCCCTGCTCGACGGCGTCAGCGCCCGCCTCGACGAGTCGGGGCAGATCGCGCGCTACCTCATAGGTCTGCTCATCTTTCTTGGGCTGCTCGGCACTTTCTGGGGCCTGATCCAGACGATCGGCGCCGTCAGCGACGTGATCGGCGGCCTGCGCGCCGGCGGCGCCGGCGGCCAGGCGGGCGTGTTCGAGGAACTGAAGGTCGGGCTGCGCGGCCCTCTCGCCGGGATGGGCACCGCGTTCAGCTCGTCGCTGTTCGGGCTGGCGGGCGCCCTGGTGCTGGGCTTTCTCGACCTCCAGGTCTCCCAGGCGCAGAACCGCTTCTTCCAGGAACTGGAAGAGTGGATGTCGACCATCACGCGCCACGGCTCCGGCGCCACCGGGTTCGACGCCGACCAGTCCGTCCCGGCCTATATCCAGGCCCTTCTGGAGCAGACGGCGGAGAGTCTGGAGGGGCTGCAGAAAACCGTCGGCCGCGCCGAGGAAGGGCGGCTGACGGCGAACCGCAGCATGCAGGCGCTGGTCGAACGCCTGACGCACCTGACCGACCAGATGCGCGCCGAGCAGCAGCTCCTGGTGCGGATCGCCGAACAGCAGATCGAGATGCAGCCGGTCATCCGGCGTCTGGCCGAGTCCGCGTCGCACGCCGGCATGGACGAAGCGACGCGCGACCACATCCGCAACATCGACCTCTACCTCGCGCGGCTGATCGAGGACATCAACGTCGGCCGCAGCGAGACCGTCCAGGACGTCCGGAACGAGATCAAGCTGCTCGCCCGGACGATCGCTGCCGTACGCGAAGACGAGCGGAGATAGCCCGCCGGTATGATCGGCTCCCGCCGAGGGCGCTCGCGCGCCGCCGCCTTCGACATCTGGCCCGGGTTCGTGGATGCCCTGGCCAGCCTGCTGATGGTCGTCATCTTCCTGCTGATGGTGTTCGTCATCGCGCAGGTCTTTCTCAGCGAGGCGCTGTCGGGACGCGACGAGCAGCTGGCGAAGCTGAACCGCCAGCTCGCCGAACTGGGCGACATGCTCGCCCTGGAACGGCAGTCCAACACCGAGTACCGCCAGACCGTCCAGCAGCTCTCGCTCGATCTTCAGACCACGGCCGCGGCCCGCGACGAACTCCAGGAACGGCTGACGACGGCGCTAGCCCAGGTGGACACGGCGAACGCGGCCATCGAGGGCCTGCGCTCCCAGCTGGCCGAGGCGGAGCGGTCGGCCAATGTCGATCGCGAGACGCTGCGCGTCCAGCTCACCGAACTCGAGGCGCTCCAGGCGCAGATCGCCGCGCTGACCCGGGCGCGCGACGATCTCGAAGCGTCCCTCGCCCGGGCGCGGGACGCCACCGCCGCCACCGAACAGGCACTGGCCGCCGAGCGGGACGCGCGCCACGAAGCCGGACAGGAGGCGACGCGGCTCCAGGCCGAACTCGCCCGTGCTCTGGCCGCTCTCGACGCGGAGAAGGAGACGACCGCACGGCAGCGCACCGACCTGGACGCGGCCGGCCAGACGATCCAGGCCGACAGGGAGACGATCGAGGCCCAGATCGCTGAACTGCGACAGCTGCAGGACTCGATCCAGGGCCTCACCGCCGCACGGCGCGCGCTGGAGGACGAACTGGTCCGGGTCCGCCAGGAGCTGGAGGCCCGGCTGGCCACGATGCAGGCGGAGCGCGACGAACTGGAGCGCAGCCTGACCACGGCGCGCGCCGAGGCGCGGACGGAACAGGACGCGCTGCGTCGCGACCTCGCCACCGCACGCGCCGCGCGGGACGAGACCGCCGCCGAACTGACCGAGGCGCGGGCGTCGGCCGAGGCCGAGCGGGAAGCCATGCGCGGGGAACTCGGCCGAATAACGGCGGAGCGCGACGAAACGGCGACCGCCTTGGCACAGGCTCGCACCGTAGCCGACGAGGAGCGGCAGGCCCTGCTGAGAGAGCGCGACGCGGCGCGCGAAGAGGCCGCCGGGATCGCCGAACTCCGGGACGCGGCCCAGGTTCGCGAGGCCGCCCTCCGGGCCAGCCTCGACGAGGCACAGGCGGAGTTGCGCCGCGTCCGCGCGGAACTCGAGGCAGCCAAGGCTGGGATGGGCGATCAGGCCGAGCAACTGGCCGCCGACCGGAAGCGGCTGGACGAGCAGCTCGCGGAAATCGCCCGGCTGAGCGAAGTGGTCGAGGCGGTCCGTCAGGCGCGCGCGAAGCTCGAGGCCGATCTGGAGGCCGAACGGCAGAAGATGCGCGAAGCCGGCGCACGCCTTCTGGCGGAGCAGGAAACGACCGCCGCCTCCCGACAGGAGGTCGAACGGCTCTCCCTCCAGATATCGGCCCTGCAGGTCGAGATCGCGCGCCTCAACGCCGCCCTCGGCGCGGCCGAGGCCGACGCCGCGGCCAAGGACGCGCAGATCGTCGATCTGGGCACGCGCCTCAACCGGGCGCTCGCCTCCAAGGTCGAGGAACTGGCGCGCTACCGGTCCGAGTTCTTCGGGCGCCTGCGCGAGGTCGTCGGCGGCCGGGCGGACATCCGGATCGTCGGCGACCGCTTCGTCTTCCAGTCGGAGGTGCTCTTCCCCTCCGGGACCGCCACGCTCACCGACGAGGGCCGCCCCCAGATCGCCCGTCTCGCGGATACGCTGAGGGGCCTGATCGCCGAGATCCCGGACGGCATCGACTGGGTGCTGCGCGTCGACGGGCACACCGATCGCGTGCCGACCAATCCCGGCTCGCGCTACGCCTCCAACTGGGAGCTCTCGCAGGCGCGCGCACTGGCGGTCGTGATGCAGCTGATCGATCAGGGCATCCCGGCCAATCGCCTCGTCGCCGCGGGCTTCGGGGAGTATCATCCGATCGAGCCGGGCGACGACGAGATCAGCTACCGCCGCAACCGCCGCATCGAGTTCAAGCTCACCGAGCGGTAGGCCGCGCCCAAGGCGGGCCGGTTTTCAGGCGGTGGAACGCGTGACATCCTCGGCGAGAATCCGCCACGAGGAACGCAGCCCATGCCCGCCCCCTCCTTTCCGGACCCGTCAAAGCCGCTCGCCGGCATCCGCGTGCTCGACCTCTCGCGGGTGCTCGCCGGGCCGATCTGCACGATGATCCTCGCCGACCTGGGTGCGGAGATCATCAAGGTCGAGAACCCCGACGGCGGCGACGAGACGCGCGGCATGAAGCCGCCCGAGGCCGGCGGCGAGGCGCATTTCTATCTCAGCGTGAACCGCAGCAAGAAGAGCGTCGCCATCGACATCTCCACACCCGAGGGCCGCGACCTCGTCCACAAGCTGGCCGCCGAATGCGACGTCCTGGTCGAGAACTACCGCAAGGGCGTGATGGCCAGGCACGGCCTAGACTGGGAGGCGATGAAGGACCGCCACCCGCACCTCGTCTACTGCTCCATCTCCGCCTACGGCCGCGAGAGCCCGCTCGCCGACCTGCCCGGCTTCGACCCGATCCTCCAGGCCGAGTCCGGCATGATGTCGCTGAACGGCGAGCCGTCGGGCGAGCCGATGCGCCATGCGCTGGCCATCGTCGACACGATGACCGGCTACTATTCGACCATCGGCGTCATGGCGGCGATCATGGCGCAGAAGGAGACGGGCCGCGGCCAGTTCGTCGACGTGGCCCTGTTCGACGTGGCGCTGAACACGCTCACCAACGTCGGCATGTACTATTTCACCTCGGGCAAGGTGCCGGAGCGGCGCGGCAACGGCCATCCGACCTCGGTGCCGAACGGCCTGTTCCAGGCGTCCGACGGCCCCTTCTACATAGCACTGGCCAACCAGCGCCTGTGGAAGCGCTTCTGCGAGGGCGTCATCGACCGCCCCGACATGGTCGACGACCCGCGCTATCGCACGCTGAGCGACCGCATCGCGCGGCGCGACGAGATCACCGCCTTCCTGCGCGACCTGTTCGCCACCCGCACGCGCGCCGAGTGGCTGGCCCGCTTCAACAGGGCGGGCGTGCCCGGCGGCGCCATCCGCACCGTCGACCAGGCGCTGGAATCGCCGGAGGCCGCCGCCCGCGACATGGTCCGCACCGTCGCGCATCCGACCGCGGGCAGCATCCGCATGATCGGCTCACCCCTGAAGCTCTCCGGCACCCCCGTCACCGAACCCGTCGCCCCGCCCCTCCTCGGCCAGCACACCGACCAGGTACTCACCGATATCCTCCACCTCGACGCCGACGCGCTCGCCGGCCTCCGCAAGGCAGGCGCGATCGCTTGAAGAATCCGACACTCGCGATTCATCCATTCCTCGAAACCATGGGAGCGCCATTGAAGTTGCAGTTCTTACGCTGCTGTTCCACTATCTTGCACTCGCCGACGCGGAAGGCCTCACGATCCGATCTGAATTCAGCAACCTTTCTTGACCGCTACAAGAATTTTTTCTTATTAATACTAAAAATAATGAGGATAACATATGCCCACACTCTCTCAACATAAGGTAAAAATAACTTACAGTGGAGGACTTGCCAACGAGGGTGCGCTTCCGGGCTATGACGGAGCTACCTCAATCGATGGGATCACACGCGCGCTCCACATAGTCACACATGCCTATATGACCGGAGAAGTTGTATCAAGAGCAACAGCTCTTCGGGGCGCCTCCATTATTTTAAAGCCCGCACGCCAAGGCAGCTTTATATTTGAAATTATAGTGCTCATGGAAGCGCATCCAGCAACTACAACTGCGGCGGTCGCCCTAGCAAGGTAACTGCTCAGCCCTTGGGAGGCAGGTGTAGTAGCTGGTCGGGGGCGATGGATGGAATTGGTTGACGCGGGGCTG
>JBKBLL010000257.1:0-5070 GCA_046296375.1 Alphaproteobacteria bacterium
GGAGCCCTCGCCGACGCGCTGGCGCGCGATCCGGACCACGCCGCGGCGGAACGCGCCCTGGCAGCAGGCTGGTTCGCCTATCTCGGCGCCGAGTCGGTGGAGGCCAGCACGGCCGCACTGGTCCGTCTCGGCGACCTGCTCCAGACGCGGCTGGCGCGTCCCGCCCAGGCGCTGGACGCCTTCCGCGAAGCCCTCGACCAAGCGCCCGGCGACACCGCCCTGGCCAGGCGCGTGCTCGGCCTGCGCCGCGAGGTCGGCCTCAGGCTGCGGGGCGTGCGCACCGATCCGGAGAGCATGCCGCCGCGCGCCTGCTTCGACTTTTCGGACCCGCTTTCCACCGCCCGCGACATCCGGTTCGAGGACTTCGTACGCATCGAACCCGACCTGCGCGTATCCGCCGAGGCGAGCGGCGAAAGCCTGTGCCTGGGCGGGTTCGAGCACGGCCGTTCCTACCGGGTCGAACTGCGCGAGGGGCTGCCCGGTGCCGACGGGCTGAGCCTCGGGACGGCGGACCGGCAGACGGTCCGGATGGGCCACCGCACCCCGTCCGTCGCCTTCACCGGCGGCACCTTCATCCTGCCGCCGGTCGGCGACGGCCTGCCCGTGACCACGGTCAACCTGGAGCGGATCGCCGTGAAGGTGCTCCGCGTCAACGACCGGCGCGCGGTCGATCCGATCGTGCGCAACGACTTCCTGACCACGCTGTCGCGCTGGTCGGCCGAGGAGATCGCCGACCAGCAGGGCGAACTGGTCTGGTCGGGAACGATGGACGTCGATGCGGCGGAGCGAAACCGTCAGGTCCGGACGACCTTCCCGCTGGGCCGCGTGATCGACCGCGCGAAGCCCGGGCTCTACGTGGTGACGGCCGAGCCGGCCGACGGCGTTCCCGGCCCCTATCGCTGGCAGGTCGCGACCCAGTGGGTCGTCGTGTCGGACATCGGGCTGACGACCCTGTCGGGCGAGGACGGGCTGAACGTCTTCGCCCGTTCCGACCAGACCGCGCAGCCTCTGCCCGGGCTCGACCTGAAGCTGGTCGCACGCAACAACGAACTGCTGGGAGAGGCCGCGACCGACGGCGACGGACGGGCGACCTTCGCCCCGGGCCTGCTGCGCGGCAGACGCGGCAACGCGCCGGCCGCGCTCCTCGCCTACGGCCCGGACGAGTCCTTCATGCTGCTGGACCTGACCCAGGCGGCCTTCGACCTGAGCGACCGCGGCGTGGACGGCCGGCCGGCGCCGGGGCCTCTCGATGCCTTCCTGTGGTCGGATCGGGGCATCTACCGCCCCGGCGAGACGGTCCACCTGGGCGCCATGCTGCGTGACGAGCGCGTCCGCGCGGTGACCGACCTGCCCCTGACGCTCGATGTCCGGCGACCGAACGGCAGCCTGTTCCGGCGCCTCGTCCTGGCCGACCGCCAGGCGGGTGGCGCGACGATCGCGCTGGACCTGGCCGACACGGCACCGCTCGGCGGCTGGATGGTCGAGGCGCGCGTGGACCCCGACGGCGACGTGCTCGGCCGGATCGGTTTCCATGTCGAGGAGTTCGTGCCGGAGCGGCTGCGCGTCGACCTCGCGACCCGCGCGACGGCCATCGAGCCGGATGCGGCGGTCGACGTGACGGCCACGGCCGCCTTTCTCTACGGTCCTCCGGCGAGCGGACTCGACGGGGCGGCGGAGATGACGATCGAGCCCGACCCCTCCCCCTTCCCGCAGCATCGCGACTATCGCTTCGGCCTGGTGCAGGAGAGTTTCCCGGCACGGCTGCAGGACCTGGCCTTCCCGTCCACGGATGCGGACGGGCGGTCGACGATCCCCGTCCTGCTGAGCGGCCGCCCCGATACGACGCTACCGCTGAAGGCGACCCTTCGCGTCGAAGTCTCCGAGCCCGGCGGACGGCCGACGCGCAAGAGCCTGACCCTGCCCGTGCGCGCGCACGACCTGCTGATCGGCGTGGCACCCCGGTTCCGCGGCGGCCGGATCGCCGAGGGCGGGGATGCCGCCTTCGACCTGATCGCGGTCGACGGCGACGGTACGCGCATCATGGCCCCGGAGCTGTCGTGGGAACTCTTCGAGGAGCGGGTCTCGTGGCAGCTGGTGGCCGAGGAGGGCCGCGCGCGCTATCGCGCGGTCACCCGCGACGAGCGCCTGCGAACGGGCACGGTCGCGATCGCCGCCGACGCGCCGGCGCAACTCGCCCTGGGCGGGCTGCCCTGGGGCCGCTATCGCATCGAGGTTTTCGGCGGCACGGGGGGCGCTGCGACCAGCCTGCGCTTCGCCTCGGGCTGGGCCGTCGCCCCTGACGATGCCGACCGGCCCGACCGCGCCGGCGTCTTCGTCGAGCGCGAGAGCTATGCGCCAGGCGACACCGCCAGCGTCCGGATCGAGCCGCCCTTCGCCGGTGAACTCCTGTTGACGGTGGCGACGGACCGCGTGCACCTCGTCCGCCAGCAGCCGATCTCCGCCGAGGGGGCGGTGATCGAGGTACCCGTCACGGAGGCGTGGGGACCCGGCGCCTATGTCACCGCCACCGTTTTCCGCCCGCTGGTCGTGGACGACCCGCGCGCGCCTGTCCGCGCCGTCGGCCTGGCCTGGGTCGGCGTGGAACCCGGCGGTCGGCGGCTCGAAATCGCCATGGACGCACCCGCCCAGGCGCGCCCGCGCCGCCCGATGACGGTGCCGATCGCCGTCAAGGGTGACGGCGGGCCGGTCTACCTGACCCTGGCCGCGGTCGACGAAGGCATACTGCAGCTCACGACATTCGCCACGCCGGCTCCCGACCGGCATTATTTCGGCAAGCGCCGCCTCGGCCTCGACATGCGCGACGACTATGGCCGGCTGATCGAATGGACCGGGGCGCCGGTCGGCGACATCCGCCAGGGCGGCGACGAGGCCGGCCTGGGCCGCGCCCTCCCCGCCGTGCCGACCCGCACCGTCGCGCTGTTCAGCGGCCCCGTCGAACTCGACGCCGACGGCAGCGGCACGATCACGCTCGATCTGCCGGACTTCAACGGCAGGCTCCGTCTGATGGCGGTGGCGTGGTCGGCGCTGGGCGTGGGCGGCGCCGCCGGCGAGACCATCGTGCGCGACCCGGTCGTCGCCGAGGCCAGCCTGCCGCGCTTCCTGGCGCCCGGCGACGAGAGCCGACTGACGCTGTCGCTGCACAATGTCGAGGGCGAGCCCGGCCCCTACAGCGTCGCGATCCGAACGGAAGGGCCGCTCGCCGTGGACGCGGCGCTGCCGATCACCGCCGACCTCGCACGGGACGAGCGACGCACGTTCGAACTGGCCCTGAACGGCACGGGCGCCGGCATCGGACGGATCGTCCTGCAGGCGACGGGACCGGGGGGGCTCGACGTCACGCGCGACTGGCGCATCACGGTGCGTCCGGCACGCCCCGCGGAGACCCGCCTGGAAACGTCGCAGCTGCATCCCGGAGAGACCTTCCGGGCCGACGGCGCGGTGCTGGCGAGCTACATTCCCGGGACCGGCGGCCTGTCCTTCACCTATGGCAACGGCCCCCGCATCGACGTCGCGGGTCTTTCCCGTGCCCTAGACCGCTGGGCGTATGGCTGCCTGGAACAGACCGTCAGCCGAGCCTTTCCCATGCTGGTCTCGGCCGATTTCGAGATCGCGGTCGACATCGACCGGTCCATCGCCCGCATTCTCGACATGCAACGTTACGACGGCGCGTTCGGGCTGTGGGGCGCCCGCGGCGCCGAGGATCCCTGGGCGACGGCCTACGCGATGGAGTTCCTGACGCGCGCGCGCACGGCGGGCTATTCCGTACCCCAAACGGGCTGGCGCGACGGTCTGGAATGGCTGCGCGGACAGACGGAGCAGGGTGCGGGACCGGCGGACGCGCTGGCCGTGCGCGCCTACGCCCTCTACGTGCTGTCGCTCGCCGAGGCGGTGCGGATGCCGGCCCTGCGCTACTACCACGACGCGCTGCTCGACCGCCTGCCGACGCCGCTCGCCAAGGGTCAGTTGGGTGCGGCCCTCGCCCGCGGCGGCGACATGGATCGCGCCCGGGCGGCGTTCCGCTCGGCCCTGGACAGGCCGGCGCGCGATGACTGGAGCGTGGACTTCGGATCCACCGTGCGCGACGCCGCGGCGCTCGCGGTGCTGATGCGCGAGGCCGGCGTCCTGCCCGAACGCCTGCCCGAACTGATCGACCGGCTGCCCGTCGGCGCCAACGTCGCGGCCGAGACGAGCACACAGGAGCAGGCCTGGATGCTGCGGGCGGCGCAGAGCCAGGCGGGCTCACAGGCGGGCATCACGCTGGCCGTCGACGGTGCGGTGCGGACCCTGCCCGACCCGGCCCTGATCGTTCCGGCGGTGGCCGGACCGCAGGACCGGATCGAACTGCGCAACGCCGGCACGACGACGCTCTGGCAGGGCGCGACCTTCACGGGTGTCCCGGCCACGGCGCCGCCGGCGTCGCGCCACGGCATGCGGATCACCCGGCGTTTCCTCGGCCTCGACGGCAACCCGACCAACCTCGACGCGGTGCGGCGCAACGACAAGTTCGTGGTGCTGATCGAGGCGGAGGCGCAGACCGGCGTGTCGCACCAGGCCCTGGTCACGCACGGCCTGCCCGCCGGCTGGGAGATCGAGACGATCCGCCTTTCGGGCGACGCCTTCACCGGCTTCGACTGGCTGGGCGATATCAGCGAGGCCCGGGCGATGGAGGCGCGCGACGACAGGTTCGTCGCCGCCGTCGACCTGACCGCCGACAGCCCGAAGGCGCGCTTCGCCTTCATGGTTCGCGCCGTCACCCCCGGACGCTACGAACTTCCGGGCGGCGAGATCGTCGACATGTACAAGCCGCGCTTCTTCGCCCGCCAGGCCGCCGGGCGGGTCACCGTCCTGCCCTGACCGGCGCGGGGCGCCGCCGTCGCATGGGAGCCGAACTGCGCAGCGTCCGGCCCCGCAGGCGACCGGGCCCTGGGGCGCCTACGACCTGACCCTGGGCAAGGCGCTCTACGCCGGGTTCACCCTCGGCGGCCTGGTGACCACGGTCGACGGCGAGGTGCGTGGCGAGGACGGCTCGGTCGTGCCGGGCCTGTACGC
>JBKBLL010000258.1:0-4995 GCA_046296375.1 Alphaproteobacteria bacterium
GGGTACCCCCCCCCCTACGGTGTCCGTCCCCCTCCGGGCCCGGATCCGGCCCGCGCGCCGGGCCCTGCGCGAGCGCCTGGGCGACCCCAGGCTCGCCGAACTGGTCGAGCCCTACGATCCGACCCGCTACAACCAGAACGCCTCGCTGGCCGAGAACCTGCTGTTCGGCAGTCCCGTCGGCCCGGTGTTCGACATCGAGAATCTGGCCGCGGATCCGCACGTCCGGTCGGTTCTGAAGCGCGCCGGCCTGACGGACGATCTGGTCTCCGCCGGCCGCGAGGTGGCCGAGACCATGGTCGAACTGTTCGGCGACGTCGATCCGGGCCAGGAGATTTTCGAGCGCTACAGCTTCATCAAGGCCGAGGACCTGCCGACCTTCCAGGCGATCGTCGCGCGGGCCGGCCGCAGCGGCGTGGCGGCTCTCTCCGGGGAGGACCGGGAGCGGCTCCTCTCGCTCACCTTCATGCTGGTGCCGGCGCGCCACCGTCTCGGCGTCCTCGGGCCGGATCTCCAGGAACGGGTCCTGAAGGCGCGCCGGATGTTCGCGGAGGACCTGCCGGCCCGGCTGCGGCCGGCGATCGAGTTCTTCGATCCGGAGCGCTACAACGCGGCCGCCTCGCTCCAGGACAACATCCTGTGCGGCAAGGTGGCGCAGGGCCACGCCCATGCGGCCGATAGGGTCGCGGACCTGATCCGCGATATCGTCGACGCTGTCGACGCGCGCCGCGCGGTGATGGCCGTCGGCCTTGAGCATCCGGTCGGGATCGGCGGCGGCCGGCTCGGTCTGGCACAGCGCCAGAAGGTCGTGATCGCCCGTGCCCTGCTGAAGCGGCCGTGCCTGCTCATCCTGCACGATGCGGCCGGGCCGCTCGACGCCGCGTCGCGGCTGTCGCTGATCGACGCGCTCCTCGACGGCGAGGAGGGCCGCGGCGTCATCTGGGCCGCGGATACGGTGCCGCGTCCCGAGCGTTTCGATCGCGTGATCCTCATGCAGGACGGTCGGGTGGTCGCGCAGGGAACTTACGACGAGGTCCGAAACGGGGCGGGAGCCGCCCTGCTCGCGGCCGAATGACCGATCCGGCCGCACGGGAGCCTGACCGATGTCGCTGAACGAGGAAGTCGAGGTCCTGCGCCGGGTGCCGCTGTTCGCGCGCATCGAAGCGTCCAAGCTGAAGCTGATCGCCTTCACCAGCGAGCGGATGGTGTACGAGGCGGGCGAAGTCCTGTTCACCCAGGGGGACATGGGCGACGCCGCCTACATCGTCCTGGAAGGCGCGGTGGAGGTGCTGGTGGCCGCGCCGCCGGGCCAGATCCGGGTGGCGACGCTGGGCCGGCACGAGATCATCGGCGAGATCGCGATCCTGACCGACGTGCCGCGCACCGCCACGGTGCGCGCCGTCGAAAAGCTCGTCGTGCTCAGGATCGCCAAGGAACTGTTCTTCCGCCTGATCGCGGAATTTCCGCAGATCGGGGTGGAGATCATGCGCGAACTGGCGATCCGGCTGGAAAAGACGACCGGCGATCTGCGCGACGCGCGCAGCCGCCTCGCCGACCTCGGCGGGAACGCGCCGGCGTGAGCCGACTCGACAGTGCGATCCGCCGGCTGGAGGCGCAGCGCGCCTGCCTCGACCACGCGGCGGGGCTGGTCGACGGGCTGCCCGGGCCGGTCTTCGAGCTGGGCCTCGGCAACGGCCGCACCTACGACCATCTGCGCGAGCGCCTGCCGGAGCGCGCCATCTTCGTGTTCGACCGGCAGGTGGCCGCCCATCCGGACTGCGTGCCGCCCGCCGAACGGCTCCGCCTTGGCGACTTCCGCGAGACGGTGCCTGCCGCGCGCGACCGGTTCACGGGCGCCGTGGCGCTGATCCACGCCGATATCGGCAGCGGCGAGACGGCGGCCAGCCGGGCACTCGCCAGCCTGCTGGCGCCGCACCTCGCGGCCCTGCTGACCGGGGGTGGCGTCCTCGTCGCGGACCAGCCCATGGCCGCGCCGGGCCTGGTGGCGCTGCCGGCTCCGGCCGGAATGGCGCCGGGGCGGTATTTTCTTTACCGCCGGACCTGACTTAGGCAACCTGCGTTAAGGCAGTCGGCGGTCATGACAGCCCGCCGCCTTTCGCCTATTTTCCCAAGGTCTAAACCGGATCGGCGCGGGACCAGATGGTAATCAGCGGCACCGAGCAGCCTGCGGCGATGGAAACGGCCGCGCGGAGCGCCAGCTCCGGCAGATGGGTCTATCTGCCCGAGGACGTGGCCCGCCAGCATCCCCTATACGGCGTGTTCGGCTGGGCGCTGATCCTGCTCGCCTTCCTGTTTGCCGCGCCGCTCGCCCTCGTCGTCCAGGACGTCCGGCTGCTGTGGACCGGCCACCGCATCCCGTCCGCCTTCTGGCTGGTGCTGGCAGTGGACGTGGCGCTGCTCGCCGCGGCGTGGAGCGCGGCCGTCCGCCTGGGGCGCGAGCAGACGTCCTTCCTGCCGCACTTCTTCCTGGCCGCACTCCTCGGCCTCGCCTCCGCAGCCGTCTTCTTCGTCGTTCTCACCTCCGGGCTGCCGGCCGAGTATCAGGACCGGGGCAGCGTCGGCCTCGTGCTGCGCGGACTGCCGGTGCTGCTCTGGGTGGGCTATGTGCTGTTCTCGCGCCGCATCGGCGTGACGGTGCGCAAGCGGGTACGCGCCTCCGACCCGTTCCTGCGTGCGCAGTGGATGACGGACCGTCCGACCGGGCTGCGCCCGACGGGCGCGCGCGGCACCATCTATGCGCGGCCCTATCGTGCGGTGCCGCTGGAGCACCCGCCGGCGGACATGGCGGAGTACATGCCGGAGGCAGCGGCTGCGCCGCCGCCCCCGCCCGCCGAATCCACCACACCGGCCGAGACGGGCTCGAGCCCGGTGGAGCCGGCGAGGTCGGGGGCCCTGACGCCGCAGCCCGGCCGCCCCGTCTATCCGCCGCCGACGACGACGGCCACTGTCCGCCCGCCGGGCACGACCAGCGCACCGCTGGCGGTCGTCGCCGGACGTCCGACCGTCCCGCCGCCGCCGCGGGGCACGGTCCTCGGCGAGGGCGGGCCCGACGGCGAGGCGCTGCGCAAGCGTTGGGAGAGCTCGCTGGTGCTGGACCGGCTGCGCCGGCTGCAGATCGCCCACGACGAGGGCCTGGTCAGCGCGGCCGAACTCCAGGCGAAACGCGAGGAGATCCTGCGCGAACTCTGAGACCCTGCGCCGGCCGGCCCTTCAGGCCACCAGGGTCCCGTCGCCCGCGGGAATGTCGCCCGCTGCGAGGTCGATCGCGGGAAGGTCGATCGCGGGAAGGTCGAGGTCGCACAGCACCGGCACATGGTCGGAGGCTTGCGGCCAGCCGCGCGCCGCACGGATGACCTCCGCACCGCGGAGCGCGTCCGCGAGGGCGGGCGTCACCCACACATGGTCGAGGCGCCGGCCGCGGTCCGAAGCCGACCAGTCGCGGGCGCGATAGCTCCACCAGGTGTAAAGCTTCTCGTCCGGCGGGATGAAGCGGCGCACCGCATCGACCCATTCGCCCGCCGCCTGCATCCGGGCGAAGCGTTCCACCTCGACCGGCGTATGGCTGACCACCTTCAGCAGCTGCCTGTGCGACCAGACGTCGGTCTCCAGCGGCGCCACGTTCAGGTCGCCGACCAGGACGCGCCGCGCGTCCGGCGCGTGCGCGCCCGCCATCCACGCCGCCAGTTCGTCCATGAAGCGCAGCTTGTGGGCGAACTTCGGGTTGAGATCCGGATCGGGAATGTCCCCGCCGGCCGGGACGTAGAAATTGTGGATCACCGTCCCGTCCGTCAGTTCGGCGAAGACGTGCCGGCAGTCGGTCTGCTCGCACCAGTGCAGCGTGCCGGCGTTGGCGAGCGGCAGCCGCGACAGGATGGCGACCCCGTGATAGGCCTTCATGCCGCTGACCACCTGGTGTACATAGCCCAGCGCCCGCAGGGCCTCGGCCGGGAAGCCGTGGTCCTCGACCTTGATCTCCTGCAGGCAGAGCACGTCCGGGCGCCGCGCCTCGGTCAGGCGGGCGATCGGATCCAGCCGGATGCGGACCGAATTGATGTTCCAGGTGGCGATGCGCACGCGCGCCATGGGGCGGCGTCAGCCCGCGACGGCGACCGACAGCGTGCCCAGGCCCGCGACCGTGGCCTCCAGCCGGTCGCCCCGCTTCACCGGGCCGACGCCCTCGGGCGTGCCGGTGAAGATCAGGTCGCCCGGCTTCAGTTCGACCAGGCCGGAGAGATAGGCGATCGTGTCCGGGATGTTCCAGATCATCGCGTCGATGTCGCCGTCCTGCCGGACCTCGCCGTTGATCTTCAGCGTGATGCGCGCCGAGCGCGGGTGGCCGGTCTCGGCCGCACGGCGAAGGGCGCCGCAGGGGGCCGAATTGTCGAAGCCCTTCGCCATGTCCCAGGGCCGCGCCATCTTCTTCGCCACGTCCTGCACGTCGCGGCGGGTGAGGTCGATGCCGACGGCATAGCCGAAGACGTGGTCGAGCGCCCTGTCGGCCGGAATGTCCGTGCCGCCGGTCGTGAGCGCGACCACCAACTCGACCTCGTGGTGCAGGTTCTCGGTCGCGACCGGGAAGGGGAAGGTCGTCCCGTCCTGCACGATGGCGTCGGCCGGCTTCATGAAGAAGAAGGGCGGGTCGCGCTCGTCGTTGCCCAGTTCGCGCGCATGCGCCGCGTAGTTGCGGCCCACGCAGTAGATGCGGCGCACGGGAAAGCGCTCGTCGCTGCCGACCACGGGTAGGGTGACATGCTCCCAGGCGGGGATGGCGAAACGGGTCAAGGCGGCTCTCCTCGGGCTTTGGACGGGGCGGCGGTGCGCCGCGCACCCGCGCCGCCCGCGACCGACCTCATCTAGCACGCCCCGCCGCGCGCGGTACAGACGGCCCGCCGGTCCGCGGCAGGGCTATCGCATTTGGCCGATGACGGTCCGAGCGAAGGCGTCGGACCATCCGGAACGTTTGCGTTTTCGCGAGAC
>JBKBLL010000259.1:0-4993 GCA_046296375.1 Alphaproteobacteria bacterium
CTCACCGCGACGCGCATCGTCGATCTCGACACGCCGCAGGTCATGCTGATGACGCTCAACGCGCGCGACATCACGCGCACCGTGCGTGCCGAGCGTTTCCGGCTGGCGATCGTGGTCGCGCTGGTGCTGATGACCTCGGTGCTGCTGACGCCGGACGGCAAGACCGTCGAGGCCGAGGCGGCGCACGGCACGGTGACGCGCCACTATCGCCAGCACCAGCAGGGGAAGGAGACGTCGACCAACCCGATCGCGTCGATCTTCGCTTGGACGCGCGGCCTGAACTATCGCGGCCAGTTCGACGGCACGCCGGACGTCAGCCACTTCGCCGAGGCGCTGGAGAAGGTCTGCATCGACACGGTCGAGGCCGGCTACATGACCAAGGACCTGGCGCTGCTGGTCGGTCCCGACCAGAAGTGGCTGACCACGACCCAGTTCCTCGACAAGCTGGACGAGAACCTGAAGAAGGCGCTCGCCTGATCGGACGGCGGCTTTTGGGGCGGGGCGGCGCTGCGGCGCCGCCCCGTTGCCGTTTCAGAGCCGTTCGAAAATGTTGTGCTGGATGACGCTGGGCTCCACCAGCACCAGCAGTGTCGTGTCTTCCACGACGAAGGCGGACCCGACCGGCCGGCCGCTCAGCGCTTCGGCGCTTCGGACGCTGCGCGGGGCGGCGCGGAAGCGCGTCGCATTGTTCTGGTTCAGCACGACCACCTCGGTCACCGGCAGGAAGCGTCCCCCGTCGACCGTGACGAAGAGCCGTTCGCCGTCGAGCAGGACCGTGCCGACGCGGTTGCGCCGGGTCAGGTCGTCGGCGCTGTAGCGGTGGCCGAACAGGCCGCCGACGATGGGTGTGCCGGTCAGCCGGATGCGGTTCTGGTTCTCGGTCTCCACCCCGGCCCGCGCATCGGCCACCAGCGTCTCGCCGGCGGTGTGGATATGGACGCTGCGGACCATCGTACCCTGTCCGTCGCGCGGCAGGATGCCGACCGCCCCCTGGTGAGCCCGCAGGAAATAGTTGGATTCAGGCCCTTGGGGATCATCGTGGACGAAGTTGGGCGCCGGGGTGCGCGCCCCGCCCGCGCACGCCGCGACCGCCAGCGAGGACAGGATGGACGACAGGACCAGGGCTAGGCGCAATCTTCCGGGCATCGGGACTCTCCCGCTGCGAAGGGCGACCGCGCCGGGCGCGGCCGCGATCATCTGGGCAGGAGAAGATAGTACGTGCCGCGCGATTTCATACGGCCGGCGGCCTCTTCGGCGTCGGCGCCCGCGCCCCAGAAATAGTCGCCGCGCACCGGGCCGCGGATGGCGCCGCCCGTGTCCTGGGCCACGACCAGGCGCCGTATCGGCGGCTGCTCCGGCAACGGATGCTCGACGTCGAGCCAGAGGGGAACGCCGTAGGGCACGAAGCGCGGGTCGACGGCGAGGCTGCGTCCGGGTGTGAGCACGGCGCCCTGGGCGCCGATCGGACCGTCGCCCTGCAGCTCGCGGAAGAACACGTAGGACGGGTTGCGCCGCATCAGCGCCGGCGCCTCGTCGGGATTGGCGCGCATCCAGTCGCGGATCGCCTGCAGCGACATGTCTTCGCGTGCGACGGCGCCCCGCTCGATGAGATCGCGGCCGACGGCGAAATAGGGGTGGCCGTTCTGCGCCGCATAGCCGACCCGGACCACGCGGCCGTCAGGCAGGACGACCCGCCCGGAGCCCTGGATGTGGAGGAAGAAGGCGGCGATCGGGTCGTCGACCCAGAGCAGTTCCAGGCCGCGCCCGTCCAGCGCGCCCGTTTCGATGGCGGCGCGGTCGGGATAGGGCCGCAGCGCTCCATCGACGACGCGCCCGGCGGTCCGTTCGCCCTTGAGGGCGGGGCGGAAGGCGCCGAGGTCGACGGTGACGAGGTCCGGCGGACGGGTGTGCAGGGGCACGTCGAACCGACCGCCCCGCGCGCGGGCGCCGCGCAGTTCGGGCTCGTAGTAGCCCGTGAACAGGCCGTCCGGACGGTCGTTGTCGGTCGCCCGCCAGGGCTGGAAGTGCGCCTCGACGAAGGCACGCGCCGCGGCGGGGTCGCGACGCGCCCCGTCGCCGTCCGCCGCGGCGCAGATCGCCTGCCAGCGGCCGGCCGTGCCGAACTCCCGCAGGTCGCCCATCGGCCGGTCGGCGGCGAACCCGGCCATCCGGGCGCAGGAGCGCAGGAACGCGCCCAGCGCGGGTCGCGGATCGTCGTCGGTCCAGCCGGGCAGGGCGTCGAAGCCGACCGCGGCGAGGGTGAGTTTCGGTGGCGGGGGTTCGGCCGGGGCTTCCGCCTCGCGCTCCCGCCCGCAGGCGGAGAGGGCCAGGGCCATGCCGAGGGCGAGCGCGGCGAGCGTTCGCCGCCGCGCGCCGCCGTGCGCGGGGCCGGTCACGCCTCCGGCGCGCGCGTCGCGACGAGGTACCAGTTGGGATCCTGGGCGCGGACGTCGCGGGCGAAGGTCCAGATGTCGGTGACCTCGTCGACCACGTCCGTGCGGCCGGAGATGACTTCGCCTTCGCCGTCGCGGGTGACGTTGACCTGCTCCGATACGAACTGAAGCGTGATCTGCGCCTCGCGCTCGTCGATCCCGGCCTCGACGATATCGACCGACTTGACGCCGACCAGGGTCGCATCGAGCGCGTGGCCCGCCTTCTCACGGTCGCGGATGACGCGCTCCAGGTTGGCGTAGACCTCCCCGCTGGTCAGGGGCCGCAGCGTATCGCGGTCGCCGCTGGAGAAGGCGGTCACGATCATCTCGAACGCTGCCCGCGCGCCGCGCAGGAACTCGGCCTCGCTGAAGGACGGGTCGGCGATCTTGATCTGCGCCAGACCCGCCGCGGCGGGGGAGTCCGGTCGAACGGTCGACTTGCTGCGGTCCGGGAGGGCGACCACATTGTCGTTGCGCGCATCGCGCGACGGCCCGGAATATTCCGGCTTCTGGGGTCGCTCGTGGCCGGTGCGGCGACCCAGGACGCTCCGCAGGCGCAGCACCAGGAAGGCAGCGACCATCGCGAAGAAGATGATGTCGACGAAGGGAAAGGATCCGCCTTCCATTACGACCGCTCCGGTGGGACGGTGTCGTTCGGGAGGCGCCCGAGAAATCCGGCGCCGGCAACCAGTACGCCCGGCGCCGATCCGTGCCGGTCTGCGGACACCGAGGTCAGTTGCAGACATAAGTGGTCGCCCGGGAAAGGGCAAGCATGGCATACGCGTTACTTCTGGCCCTGATCGCGGTCCCGCTGATCGAGATTGCGGTCTTCATCCAGGTCGGCAGTCTCATCGGGCTCGTGCCTACGCTGCTGCTGGTGCTGGCGACGGCCGTCGCCGGCACCATTCTCCTGCGGGCGCAGGGCTTTCGCACGGTTCAGAGCGCCCGCGCGACGGTCGAGGCCGGCGGGTTTCCCGCCCGTGAACTGTTCGACGGCCTGTGCATCCTGTTCGGCGGCGCACTGCTGCTGACGCCGGGATTCTTTACCGACGCGGTGGGACTGCTCCTGCTTCTGCCGCCGGTGCGAGAACTGATGCGCGCCGCGGCGATGCGGCGCGTGATCCTGCATGCCGCGCGGCCGGGACGGGAAGGCTTCGGCGCCGGGCGAGGATCCGAACCCGGCGAGCGCGACCCCGCGGGCTTCGATGCAGCCTGTCCGGATGGCGTCGCCCCGGGCCGAAGCCCGTGGGGGCGGCCCGGCGGCCCCACGATCGAGGGCGACTATGCGGAGGTCGACACGGCGCCCCCGCGCCGCGACCGGCCGGATGGCCCCGACGACACGCCAACCGATACGCCCCCCGCGGGGCCGCACCGCGGTTAGCTTGGCCCTCGGGTTCGGGCGGGTCAGGCCGCCGAGACCGCGCGAGCCCGCGCCGGACGGACCTCGGACCGCATCTCGAACCGCTGGTCCGGCTGGCCGGGCGGGGCCACCACGCCCGCGGCCGGCGCGCGCGTGGCCAGTTCCGCGAAGCGCCGCAGTTCGACGGTCAGGGCCTCCGCGTGGGCGCGCTGCGCGTCGGCGATCGCCTCCAGCCGCCGCCGGACGCCGAAGACGGCGAAGGGCACGCAGACCCAGAGCGCGGCCACGCCGACGATGCCGGCCTGGATCAACAGGTCGCCGAACCCGGCGTGGAGAACGGTGAGGGTGCTTGCGTGATCCATGGGGCGTACTCCGTCTGCGCTGGATGCGCCCGCCTACGCAAGCGCCGGACCAGACCGCTCTCCCGCAGGAACCGGCCGACTGCCTGGGGGTTCGTTTCGGGAGCAGGCCGAAGGCGGCGGATCGCTTCGCAGATTGCGTCGCGGCCTGCGAGGCGCATCGCGGCGTGAACCCTTGCTCGGCGGGACCGATTGGCTTTATATCCGATGTCGCGTATACAGGCAGTATCAACAACTTTTGCGGTCATGGCTGCCGCGACCGACAGCGACGTGCTTGAGGCGACCGCCGCCGATCTGGTCGCCGCCGTTGGGAGCGTCGCCGAAGGGGAAGGCCGGGCCGGCCTTCCCGGTCGCGCCGCCATCGATGCGGCGGTCAGTCCCTATCTGCGCCAGCCATTGCGCTCGCTGGAGGAGGTACTGCGCCTGCGCCGGGCGAACGGCCCAGCCTGGGTCCATGCCGCGGACGGCCCACCCGCGGCCGGGGCGGTTCCTCCCGAACCCGAACGTCCCGAACCCGAACGTCCCGAACCCGAACCCCCGCCTCCCCGGACCGGTGGCGTCACGTCTTCCGTACCGCCTCCAGAACCGCCTCGACATGGCCGGGCACCTTGACCTTGCGCCAGACCGCCTTCAGCGCACCGTTCTCGTCGATCAGGAAGGTCGAGCGCTCGACGCCCATATATTTCCGCCCGTACATGCTCTTCTCGACCCAGGCGCCGTAGCGCTCGATCACGTCGCTGTCCGTGTCCGAGCCGAGGATGACCTTCAGGCCGTGCTTGGCCCGGAACTTGGCGTGCGCCGCCACCGTATCCTTGGACACGCCCACCACCGCGGCGCCGGCC
>JBKBLL010000260.1:0-4981 GCA_046296375.1 Alphaproteobacteria bacterium
CTCCTCCGGCGAGGCGGGCTGGAGGAGCGCGGCGAGACCGGGGTCGAGCGCGTCGGCCACGCCGCCGCCCTGCTCGCGGGCGTGGTCGACCAGGGTGGCGATCGGGTGGAAGGCCGTCGTTTCGTAGTATTCGGCGCACTGGCCGCTCAGGATGCGCTGCGGGTCGATCTCGGCCCGGGTGGCGAAGGCGCGCAGCAGTCGCGACTTGCCGATTCCCGGCGCACCCTCGACGACGACGCACTGGCCGGCACCGGCCTGGGCCTTGGCCCAGCGGTCGCGCAGCAGTTCGACCTCGCGGGTGCGGCCGAGCAGGTCGTGGCGGCTGGGCCGGGCACCCAGCCGGTCGCGCGCGCCGGTCTCTCCCAGCACCTCGTAGATGGCGACCGGCTCCGCGATGCCGGCGAGGACGCGCGCGCCCAGCGGCCGGACGGCGAAGAAGCCCTCCACGATGTCGTGCGTCGCGGAGCCCACCACGATCGCGTTGGGCGCGGCCTGGGCCTGCAGGCGCGCAGCGATGTTGGGGGCGCTGCCGACCACCGCCATGGGCTCGTGGGTCATGGCCGTGCCCATGTCGCCGGCGACGACCAGGCCGGTATGGATGCCGATGCGCAGGTCGAGCTGCGGCCAGTGCCGGGCGATGAAGCTCTCGTTGAGCCGCCGCATGCCCTGGCGGATGTCGAGGGCGGCCAGGATGGCGCGGCGCGGATCGTCCTCGTGCGCCTTCGGATAGCCGAAATAGACCAGGATGCCGTCGCCCAGATAGCGCGCGACGCTGCCGTCGTAGCGCGCGACGCTGGCGGCGCAGACGTCGCGATAGGCCAGGATCAGTTCGCGCAGATCCTCCGGGTCGAGCAGTTCGCCGAGCTGCGTCGAGCCGACCAGGTCGCAGAACATCACCGTGACCTGCCGCCGTTCGGAGACGGCGTTCCGGCGCGGCGGCTCGGCCGAGGGGATTTCGGCCGGCGGGCGCGGGCCGGCCGGCCGCGCGCCGCCGATGCGCGGTCCGTCCAGAGGAGATCCGTCCAGCCGCGCGCCGCAGGCGCCGCAGAAGCGGAAGCCCGCGGGATTGCGCTGGCCGCAGGCGCTGCAGATCGGTTCGGGCGGCGGCGGGGCGCTCAGGGCACGGCTCCCGTGCGGCGGTGACGTCGCCACGAGGGTAGAAGTAGAGCGCATCCGATACAAACGCCTTGCACGTCGCCCATCCCCCTGCAACCCTGGCCGGGCCTGCACCCAAACCGTCGGACTGCACAGCCGGACCATGCCCGCAACCGGTCGGACCCGTTATCGCCTGGAGCCGTTCGACACGCGCGGCCGCCTCCAGCTTCCGATGGAACGGCTCGACCCGCTGATCGAGATCGCCGTGCTCGACCAGGTGAAGGGCGGCCGGGTGGTCGCGGCGAGCGACGTGTTCGCCACCACGCGGCGGTTCCCCTTCGTCACGAAAGACGGCGCGGTGCGTTCCGCCATTCCCGAGTTGAAGCCGGGGTTCGTGCTGCGCGACGACGGGAACATTTTCTCGCGCCGGACGCTGCCTCCGGACGAGGACGACGACCGGGGCGAGCGGCTCTACCACTTCCAGGCGGGCGTGGCGGTCGGTGCCGGCCACGGCCGCGCCGCGCTGGAGACCGCGGCGCGTCTGGTCCGGGAGGGGAGCGTGGAGGCGCTCTACCTGGGCCCGCGGCTGCGCCCCCAGCTGGAACTCTCGGTGCGCGACGCGTGCGGTCCGAGCTTCGTGAAGATGCCGGCCGACCCGCGCCATGACGGGCGCGGCGTGGTGATCGGAGTGGTCGACTATGGCTGCGACTTCGCGCACCGGAACTTCCGCCATGCGGACGGCCGCACGCGCATCGGCTGGCTCTGGGACCAGAACGGCGAGGGCGGCATTCCCGAGGCGGACTATGGCCGCGAGTTCGACGCGGCGGCGATCGACCGCGCGCTGGCCGCTCCCCACCCCTACGTCGCTCTCGGCTACGATCCGCACGCGAACTACTACCGGGCCGGCAAGGTGGAGGCGGCGCATGGGACGCACGTCCTCGACATCGCCGCGGGCAACGGTCTCGGTACCGGCTGCGCCGGCATGGCGCCGGCGGCCGACATCGTCTTCGTACAGCTGCGCCGCTACGACTGGGACGGCGATCCCGACCTCAATCGCACGGCCGCGGTGCTCGACGCCGTCGCCTACGTCTTCGCCCGGGCCGGCGACCGGCCGGCGGTGGTGAATCTCAGCCTCGGCACCAACGGCGGCAGCCATGACGGCACGAGCGTCGTCGAGCGGACCATGGACATCTTCCTGAAGGTTCCGAGACGCGCGATCGTGGTCGCGGCCGGCAATGCCGGCAGCGCCGCCCTGCATGCCGCCGGAAGGATCGAACCCGGCGAGCGCCGCAGCCTGGGCTGGCGCTTCCCGGCGCATGACGACGGCCCCAACCAGCTGGAGGTGTGGGCCGACGGCCCGCTCGGCATCGCCCTGACGGACCCCGCCGGCGTCCATCTCGGCGAGGTCGAGCCCGGCGCCACCGGCGCACTCTTCCGCGCCGGCGGCGAGGTCCCGAAGGGGCCTGGAGGCGATCAGGGCAACGGTGCCTTGGACGATCGCGGCGGCTATGCGGGGGCCGTGATCGGCAGTCGCCATATCGACGACGACCTGGAGGTGCTGACCACCGTCGTGCGCCCGTCCGGCCGCGCCGAGACCTGGACCGTGGACCTGATCGCGCCGCCCGACCGGGCGGTCCGCTTCGACGCTTGGATCGACCGGGACGATCCGGGCCAGTCGGTCTTCGCGCCGGCCGACGCCGATCCCGCCTCGACCCTCGCCTCGCTCGCCTGCGGCCGCGGGACGATCGTCGTCGGCGCGCACTATGCGGGCACCGTCGGCCGCGACGTGGCCCATTTCAGCGCCCGCGGGAAGACCCGCGACGGGCGGCAGAACCCGCATCTGACGGCACCCGGCGGCAACGTCTTCGCCGCCGTCTCGAAGGGCGACCGGCCGTCGAAGCGCGGGCGCCTGCCGCAGCCGGCGCCGCGCACGGGCCTGTCGGGCACCAGCATGGCTGCGCCGCACGTGACGGGCGCGGTCGCCCTCCTGCTGCAGGCGCAACCGCAGGCGACGGCGGCCACGCTGCGCCGTGTCTTGGCGGAATCCGCCGCACCCCCGCCGTCGGCTGCGTGGGACATCGGCCACGGCCATGGCTGGCTGGACGTCGCGGCGGCACTCGACCGGATCGGGAACGCGCCGTGACCGAGGCGCCGCGCAACCCCCACCATCTGGAGCGGCCGCTGAAGGCGACGCTCTCCTGCACGCAGACCTGCAATCTGAACTGCCTGCACTGCTATGCCGATTGCGATGCCCGGCATGCGAGGGACGAGATGCGCGCCGAAGAGTGGCGCCATCTCGCCGACCGGCTGATCGAGGACGGCGTCATGTCGCTGTTCGTCGAAGGCGGCGAGCCGTTCTGCCGCGCCGACGACCTGCTGGCGCTGCTGCGCCACTGCGCCCGGCGGATGATGACACGGGTGCGCACCAACGGCACGCTGGTGACGCCGGACCTGGCGCGGACGCTGAAGGCCGGCGGCCTGGGAGGGGCGCTGGTCGACGTGATGGGGGCCACCGCGGCGACACACGACGGCATGACCGGCGTGCCGGGGAGTTTCGAGCGCGCCTGCGCCGGCGTTACGGCGCTGCTCGACGCGGGCATCCCGACCGAGATGCTGCTGATCCTGAACCGGCGGAACGTGGCCGAACTCGACGCCTACATGACGCTGGCGCAGCGCCTGGGCGTGCGCAAGGTCGGCATCCTGCGCCTCTACCCGATCGGGCGGGCGAAGCGCCACTGGGGCGATCTCGCCCTGTCGCTCCACGAGATGACGGCGGCGATCGGGGCGCTGAAGCCGCCGGCCGGCATCCGCCTGATGCAGTCCTGGCATCCGAACGACGGCAATTGCTGCTGGCAGATGGCGGCCGTCGACCCGTTCGGGCGCTCCATCGGCTGCTCCTATCTGCGCGAGTTCGTCGACTATGGCGACGTGCGCGAGGCGGGCATCCTGCCGAGCTGGGACCATCCGCTCTATCGCGAACTGCGTGCCGGCGCGGTGGAGGAATCCTGTGCGACCTGCGCCGCTTCGCAGGGCTCGCACGGCGGCTGCCGGTCGACGGCCTACGCCTTCCACCGTCGCTGGGGGGCGCCAGATCCCTTCGACGCCACGCTGAACCACGGAGTCGACCTGCGTGTCCTCCCCGACTGGCTGTTACAGACTGGTGCCCGGCGTCCGGGTCCGGCCGGTTCCTGAGCTCGAGACCTGCGTGGTTTTCACGCCCGCCAATCCGAAGCTCTACCGGCTGAACCTGAACGCCTGGCTGATCCTCGAACTCTGCCAGGGCCGCACGCGGCCGGCCCTGACCAGGGCCTATCTGGAGGCGGTGCCGGCGGCGTCGGACGCGCGCGCGCGTCTGCGGGAGGGGCTGACGAGCCTGATCGACGCGGGCATCGTCGAACGCAGCAACGAAAAGGACAGGAGTCGGACGTGAGCAGCAGCGACCTGGACCATCTCAAGAACCTGATCCGCAGCCGCGACAGGCTGGACGCCCCGGCGACCGTCGCCATCGACCCGGACGTACGCACCGGCGAGACCTTCCTGCTGACGCCCGGCATGGCCGGATCGACCCAGACCAGCGCGGCGGTCAAGGCGCTGCTGAAGAGCAAGACGCTGATCGGCGCGATCACCATGGTCTGGGGCTACGACGTGCCGCTGGAGCGGGCGAACGACTTCGCGACATGGCTGTCGCGCAACGAGGCCCAACTCGGTGCGACCGCGCCGAAGGGCGTCAACTATCGCGGCACCTACGCCGTATTCTCCACGACGGAGAAGCGGACCGGCAACTACCGCACAATCTGGGGGTACGATTCGCTGAACGCGCTGCAGGCGATGCACACGGCGGCGGCCAATCCGGGGCAGTTCGCCGATCTGCTCAAGCAGTTCAACG
>JBKBLL010000261.1:0-4966 GCA_046296375.1 Alphaproteobacteria bacterium
GATCGCCGCGACCACGATTGTGGCGTAGGGGATCTCCAGAAAGGTGGCCATGACGAAGGCGGTGGCCCCCATGATCGGGGGCATCAGGACGCCGCCGGTCGACGCGCAGGCCTCGACGCCGCCGGCGAAGGCGGGCCGGAAGCCGACGCGCTTCATCGCGGGGATGGTCATGACGCCGGTGGTCAGCACGTTCGTGATCACGCTGCCGCTCATCGAGCCCATCAGCCCCGAGGAGAAGATCGCGACCTTGGCCGGACCGCCCCGCCACTTGCCGAGCAGGGCGAAGGCGAGATTCAGGAAGAAGGCGCCGCCGCCCGTATGCTGCAGGGCGACGCCGAAGACGAGGAAGCCGACGACGAGCCAGGCGAAGGCCCGCATCGGGATGCCGAGCACGCTCTCGCCGCCGAACAGGTGGAAGTTGCCGGTCATCGCCCAGCTGCTGGACTGACCCGACAGGAAGCCGGGGGCAATGTCGGCGTAGACCGGATAGATCGAGACGATCACGCAGATGGAGAAGATCGCCATGCCGCCGGCGCGGCGCGTCGCTTCCAGTACCAGCAGCCACATGGCGTAGGACAGCCAGGTGGCCGTGGGCGGCGCGAAATACTCCCAGCCGGATTCGATGATCTCGATGCTGTGGTGGATGAAGTAGCCGGCGATGGCGACGGTCGCGAGGGCGAGGAGGGCATCGTACCACGGTACCCGGTCCATCGGTCCGACCCCCTTCCAGGGCGGATAGAGCAGGAAGGCCAGCGGCAGCAGCAGGCCCAGCAGCGCGTAGAAATACTCGGCCTCCAGCGGCACGTAGCCGAAATAGATGCCCAGATTGAAGATCATGTAGATCGACAGCAGGATCGCCCCGAAGGTCGCCGCCAGCAGGATGCCCCACCAGATGGGCGGCAGGCGGCGAAAGCGTGTCGCCTCCACCTGCGCCTCCAGCTTCGCCGCCCGTGCCGTCGCCTGCCCGTCCGTGAGTCACGGCCGCGTATCACCGCGGCCGCGCGTCACATGCTCGGCCATCAAGCCCTCTCCGTCGCCGGATTACGAAGGTACGCAGGCTGTGGCGGGGCCGCGGGCCCCCCCCACAGCCTGACGCGCCTCGGGTCAGCGATGCTCGCGGAAGGGGACGGGCATGCCGGCCGCCTCGAGCCGCTCGGCCCGCACGGCGAGCCAGGCCTCCTCGAAGCCGTCCTGCGAAGGCTTGCCGGCCATGAACTCGGTCCACGCCTGGACCAGCAGGTCCTGACGCTTCAGCAGCTGCTCCTGGTTGGCCTGGGCCTCGGCCGTCCAGACGCCCGCCTCCTGCCAGTACCGGACCGCGCCCGGATGGTAGGGCATGATGTAGACCATCTCCTGGTTCTCGATCTTCCAGCCTTCGGACGCCGGCGAGTCCTTGTAGTCGTCCCAGTGGGTCATCGCGGCCTTGGTCACGCCATAGGCCGTGTCGTCGGCCAGGGTGTCGAGCGAGACCACGTGCGGATAGGGGAAGCCGGTGCCCTCCCACGGAACCTTGCCGGTCGGGTTCTCCTCGAGCGCGATGCCGACGGAGATCATCCGCTTGCCCTGGTAGGGGATGACTTCCAGCATCCGCTCCCACGCCTCGGCATCGTCGTGCGGATAGAGCGGCCAGAAGGCGCCGCGCGGCGAAGCGGCCAGGCGCTGCACATGGGTCGAGGCGGTGGAGACCACGGCGAGGTCGGCTTGGTCGTTGATGACGCCGTCGACCGACGCGCCCCAGCCCGCGAATTCGACGGTTTTGACATCGTCCATGGTCAGGCCGGCGAAACGGACCGTGCCTTCCGTGATGATGTTGAGCGCCGGCGCGCCGCGCACCCAGGCGACGCGCTTGCCCTTGAGGTCCTTCCACTCGCGGATGCCGGCATTCTTCGCGACGACCGCCACATTGCCGTTCGCGCCGATATTGTTGAACAGGCCGCGGATGCGGATCGGTCCCCAGTCGCTCTTGTTGAAGATGAAGGTGGCCTCCTGACCGTAGTAGGAGGCGATGCCGCAGGCGCAGATGTCGGCCTGGCCCTGCACGAGCGGCAGCATGCGCGAAACGTCGTTGCGGCCCGGTATGACGCGCAGTTCGGTACCGTAATGCTGGCGCATCATGTTGCCCATGGCGATCGCCATTGCATAGCCCGACGCGGTGGTATCGTAGGCGGTCCAGGTCATCCGGCTGGGCAGCTTGACATCGTTTGCCGAAGCGGCCGTCGCGCCCATGACAAGCGCGGCTGCACCCACAATGGAGAATAATTTCCCGTACATGATTAGACCTCCCGATTGAAACTTTTGTTCGGCTTCATTGATCGAGCCGATGTTTCCAGATACCACGATTCGGGCCGAGTCCGAGGCGATTTGTACCGCGGCACCCGGCTTTGGGGCCTCCGCCGCTCCTTCCGGGTGCCGCCGGAGGATTGCCTGTCCGGCGGCTGGCGGACATGCAATACTCTTCGCGGTCGGCCCCTTGCCGCCGCCGGCCGCCCCGGCATCCGCGCGTCTCGCCACGGGTCCTTGATGTATCGTCCGCTCTGGTTGCTCTGCCTTTTCGCCGTCACGACCGCCGGTACCGCCTCCGCGATCGAATTGCGGCCCCACCGCGCCGTCTACAGCTTGCGCCTTACCGGCGCCGAGGTCGGGAGCGGCGTGGTCGACGCGTCCGGGGCGATGGTCTTCGAATGGGCGGAGAGCTGCGACAGCTGGATCGTGCGCCAGCGCGCCCGGTTCGACATGTTCGGACCGGAGGGCAATGCCGTACGCACCGAGGTCAGCTTCTCCAGCTGGGAACACAAGACCGGCGACCGCTACGGCTTCAACCTGCGTACGCTCCAGGACGGCAACGTCGTGGAGGATCTGCGCGGCGAGGCGCGGCTCGACGGCGAGGGCGAGGGAGGGACGGTGACCTACACCCGTCCGGAGCCCGGCCAGACCGCGTTGCCGCCCGGTACGCTGTTTCCCGCCGGCCATACGAGGCTGCTGATCCGCGAGGCGATGGCGGGCAAGAACCGGGCGCTGCGGCCGGTGCTGCTCGGCCAGCGCGAGGACGAGCCGATGACGGTCAACGCCGAGATCGCCGAGCGCCGCGCGGACGCCAGGATGCGGACGCCGACGGCCGGGCGGGAGGCGCTTGCCGACAACCCGCTGCTGGCGCCACCTTCCTGGAACATGGCGCTCGCCTTTTACGGCCGGGACGACGACATGCTGCCGGCCTTCGAGATTCGCGAAACCCTCTACGCCAGCGGCGTCGTCGGCGACGCTCAGGTCATCTACGACGAATTCTCTCTGGCCTACCGGCTGGAGCAGCTCGAGGCGCTGCCCGAGCCGCGCTGCTGAGGGGAGGCGGTCGCGATGCCCGCCCCGTTCGTCCGCGCACCGGCCGACCGCGCCGCGGAGAACAGGTCCGCCGCCGGTGCCGTGCCCGTGGCGATGCCGGACACGCCCACGCCGATCAGCCGGTAGCGCGTGCCGTCCACCGCCGGCTCCAGCAGCCGGAGGGCCACCGCGTAGATGTCCACCGCCCCCTGAAGGGCGCCCTCCACCGTCCGGCTGCGCGTCGCCAGTCGGAAATCGGTGCGCTTGAGCTTGACCGTTACGGTCGAGGCTGAGGCGCCCCGCTCGCCGAGGCGGCCGGCGACCCGCTTGCAGAGCCGCCAGAGCGCGCGCTTGAGCGGATCGAGCCCGTCGAGGTCGGCGTCGAACGTGGTCTCGGCAGAGATGCTCTTCACCGGACGCTCGGGCACGACGCGGCGGTCGTCCTCTCCGCGCGCCAACCGGGCCAGACGCTCGCCGAAACGGCCGTAACCGGCGACCAGGTCGACGGCGCTACGGCGCTGCAGGTCCCCGATGGTCAGGATACCGTCGTCGGCGAGGCGCCTGCACATGGCCGGCCCGACGCCCCAGACGAGGCCGACGGGCCGTGACGCCAGGAAGGCTGCGGCTTCGGTCCGGCCGATAACGGCGAAGCCGCGCGGCTTGTCCAGGTCGGACGCGATCTTGGCGAGGAACTTGTTGCAGCTGAGACCGATCGAGACCGTTATGCCGGCTTCGGCTTCGATCCGGCGGGCAAGCGCGGCGGCCGCCGCGGCCGGCATCCCGGGCACCCCTGCGAGGTCCAGAAAAGCCTCGTCGATGGACAGCGGTTCGACCAGCGGCGTCACGTCGCGCATCAGGCGGCGGACGAGCGTTCCGGCGCGGCGGTACTTGTCCATATCCGGCCGAACGACCACGGCCTGCGGACAGGCGGCGAGCGCCTTGAACATCGGCATGGCGGAGCGCACCCCGAAGCGCCGTGCCTCGTAGGAGGCGGCGAGCACCACGCCGCGCCGGCGACCGCCCACGATCAGTGGCAGGCCGCGCAGCGACGGGTCGTCGCGCTGCTCCACGCTGGCATAGAAGGCGTCGCAGTCGAGGTGGGCGAGGGTGAGCATCGCCAGTTCGGCATGGTGGACGAGACGGGCCGAGCCGCAGGCGGGGCAGCTCGCACCGCCCGCGCCCGAATCGTCGGCCTCCCTGTCGGCATCGCCGTGGGCGGCGAAGTCGCAGTCGCGGCAGATGCGCGCACTCACCGTGCGTCCCCCTCCGTCGCCCAGAGGCGCGCGGCACCCCGTACGCCGCTGGAGTCGCCGTGCCGCGGCGGCACGAGCCGCGTGTCGACCCGGTCGGAGAAGATATGGGCGCCCCACAGGGCCGGCACGCGGACATAGAGGCTCGCGACCTGCGACAGTCCGCCGCCGAGGACGACGGCGTCGGGATCGAACAGGTTGACGACGGTCGCGATCGCCGCAGCGGTCAGGTCCCGGCCCGTATGGCGCGCATGGTCGCGGGCCATGCCCGGGCCGGAGAGAAGCGTCTCGATGCAGCCGCTACGGCCGCACCAGCAGGGCGGACCCGGCCACTCGGCCGGGACCGGGCCGCCGCCGGACGGCGGGGTGCGGGCAGGGGGCAGGGGGTTGTGTCCCCATTC
>JBKBLL010000262.1:0-4959 GCA_046296375.1 Alphaproteobacteria bacterium
CGGGCGATGCGTTGTTCCAGTTCGGCGACGCGCCGCTTGCGCTGGCGCGACAGGCGCCGCGCCGGAGCGGCCGAAACCCATGCGACGACGCCGCCCGCCAGGAAGGCGACGAAGCCGAAGACCAGGACGGGCAGGAACAGACGGACCGTCAGGGTCGCGTCGAGCGGCCACAGGCCGACTTCGACCAGTTGCCGGTTGGAGATCGCGAAGAGGACGAGGACGACGCCGACGAGCAGCGCGACGATCCAGGATATGATGCGCATGCCTGTGCTCTGCTGGACGGACAGGGAGGCGGACGGCGCCCGCGTCGCGCCGTCGCGTTCGGATCACTCTAGCACCGGCCGCCGCGCTGCGGCCATACCGGCCGCACCCGCGGCTTCCGTGAGCATCGGCCGGACCGGCGGCACCGCCGCGCGGTCGGCTGTTCAGTCGGCGGCGGTGTTCAGCCGCTCGCGCAGTTCCTTGCCGGCCTTGAAGAACGGCGCCTGCTTCGCCTCGACCTGCACGGCGTCGCCCGTGCGGGGGTTGCGGCCGGCGCGCGCCTCGCGGCGGCGAACGGAAAATGCGCCGAAGCCGCGCAGTTCGACGCGATCGCCGCGCCCGAGGGCGGAGGCGATCTCCTCGAAGATGGTCGAGACGATGCGCTCGACGTCGCGCTGGTAGAGATGCGGGTTGCGCTCCGTGAGACGGGCGATGAGTTCGGACTTGGTCATCGGCGCGATCTCCCCGGAACCACCGGCCCCGCGCCGCTCGGCGCCGCGAACCTCAGGATCGCAGGTCAGGGTGCCAGACCGAAATCAGACCGTCAAGGATAAGCCTCTCTGTGAAAAGGCTTTTTCCGAATACCATCGACGTCAGGCGGCCGAGGAGCGAAAAATCGCGGCGCGGATCCATGTCGATAACCGGAAGGGAGTCCGCCACACCCTTCTCCGCGTCCAGCCAGGTCCGGGCCTGTTCCTCGCCGCCCACGTCGTCGACCAGGCCCAGTCCCTGCGCCTGCCGGCCGGTGAAGATGCGCCCGTCGGTGACCGCATCGAGACGCTCGCCGGACAGGCCGCGGCGCTCCGCCACCATGTCGACGAACAGCCGGTACATGGCGTCGACGACTTCCTGCGCCGCATCGCGCCCGGCCGGCGTCAACTCCTCCAGGGGCGAGGGCGCTGCCTTCAGCGGCGAACTCTTGATCGAGATCGGCCTGACGCCGATCGATTCCAGCATGTCCGTGACCTGCGCCGTCTGCAGCAGGACGCCGATCGATCCCGTGACCGTGCCGGCGCGCGCGACGATCCGGTCGGCGCCGATGGCAACCATGTAGCCCGCCGACGCCGCCGTGGTGCCCATCACGGCGACCACCGGCTTGTCCGCGGCGACGGCGCGCAGGGCTTCGTAGAGGGATTCACCCCCGACGACGGTGCCGCCGGGACTGTCGATATGCACCATGAGGGCGCGGACCCGGCCGTCCTTGCGGATGGCCTCGATCCGGTCGAGGAGATCGCGGTCCTCGACGATGAGGCCCGACACGCTGATGCGCGCGACGTAGGGGCGGCCGACCGCGCCGAGATCGGGCGACCGGATCTGCTGCGCGATCCCCACCGCCATGGCGATCAGCACCACGACCGCCAGCGTCCGCCAGAAAATCAGCCGGCGCCTGAGGCGCCGGCTGTGTACGATCATGTCCGCTTCGAGGTTCATCGGCCCTCAGGAGCCCGGCTTGGAACCACGGGAATGCGAGGGCACGACGGCGGCCCGACCTACTTCTGGTCGTCCTTGGACTGGCGACCGCGCAGCGCGGCACCCAGGATGTCGCCCAGGCTGGCACCGCTGTCGGTGGCGCCGAACTGGGCCATGGCCTTCTTCTCTTCCTCGGACTCCAGGGCCTTGATCGACAGCGTGATGCGCCGGGCGCTGCGGTCGATCGAGGTGACCTTGGCGTCGACCTTCTCGCCGACGGCGAAACGGTCCGGGCGCTGGTCGCCGCGGTCGCGGGAGAGTTCGGCACGGCGGATGACGCCGGTGGCGTCGCCCGGCAGGGCCAGTTCCAGGCCCCCGTCATGGACCCCCGTGACCGTGCCGGTCACGACCTGGCCCTTGCGGATGCCGCCGACCGCTGTCTCGAACGGATCCTCGGCGAGCTGCTTGATGCCGAGGCTGATGCGCTCTTTCTCGACGTCGACGTCGAGGACCTTGACGCGAACCTGCGCGCCCTTGTCGTAGTCGCGGATCGCGTCCTCGCCCGGGCGCTCCCAGTCCAGGTCGGACAGGTGCACCATGCCGTCGATCTCCGGCGTCAGCCCGACGAACAGGCCGAACTCGGTGATGTTCTTGACCTCGCCTTCCAGCTCGGCCCCGACCGGGTTCTTGGCCAGGAAGTCGTCCCACGGGTTCGGCATCGTCTGCTTGACGCCGAGGCTGATGCGCCGCTTCTCCGGATCGACGTCCAGTACCTGGACCTCGACCTCCTGACTGGTCGAAACGATCTTGCCCGGATGGACGTTCTTCTTGGTCCAGCTCATCTCGGAGACGTGCACCAGACCCTCCACCCCCGGCTCCAGCTCCACGAAGGCGCCGTAGTCGGTGATGTTGGTGACGCGGCCCTTGAAGCGGGCGCCGACCGGGTACTTGGCCTGCACGCCCTCCCAGGGGTCCGCCTGCAACTGCTTCATGCCGAGCGAAATGCGGCCGGTCTCCGCGTTGAAGCGGATCACCTGCACCTCGACGTTCTGGCCGATCTGCAGCACCTCGCTCGGGTGGTTCACCCGGCGCCAGGCGATGTCGGTCACGTGCAGCAGGCCGTCCACGCCGCCCAGGTCGATGAAGGCGCCGTAGTCGGTGATGTTCTTCACCACGCCCGGCAAAATCTGGCCTTCCTTCAGGGTGGCGACCAGTTCGTTCCGCGCCTCGGCCCGCGACTCCTCGAGCACGGAGCGGCGCGAGACGACGATGTTGCCGCGCGAGCGGTCCATTTTCAGGATCTGGAACGGCTGCGGCGTGCCCATCAGCGGCCCGATGTCGCGCACCGGCCGGATGTCGACCTGGCTGCCCGGCAGGAAGGCCACGGCACCCGACAGGTCGACGGTGAAGCCACCCTTGACCCGGCCGAAGATGACGCCCTGGACCTTCTGGTTGTCCTGGAACGACTTCTCGAGCAGGGTCCAGGCTTCCTCGCGGCGCGCCTTCTCGCGCGAGAGCATGGCCTCGCCGTTCTTGTCCTCGAGGCGCTCGACATAGACGTCGACGACGTCGCCGACCTTGAGGTCCGACGGCTGTCCCGGCGCCGCGAACTCCTTGAGCGCGACCCGCCCTTCGGACTTCAGGCCCACGTCGATGAGGGCCATGTCGTTTTCGACGGCGACGACGGTTCCCTTGACCACCGTGCCCTCGAAGGCGGCGGTTTCGCCCAGGGACTCGGCGAGAAGAGCGGCGAAGTCCTCGCCCGAGGCGGGCGCGGCTCCGGTTGGGGTTGCAGCGAAGGTTTCAGCCATGGATCCGGTCGGTTTCTCCAATAGACAACCCGCGGCTACGCCCGCCTTTCGAGCGCTCCGCGGGAAATCCCGTGTGATTCGTCGGGCAGCCCGTCCGCCGCGACCTCGTTCCGGGGGCCGGCTTCACCGGCTTCCCTTCGTTACCGCCTCGATATGCCTGATCGCGACGCCGAAGGTCTCCTCGGCGTCGAGGTCGGTCGTATCGAGGACGAATGCGTCTGCCGCCCGCTTCAGCGGTGCAGCCGCGCGCTCGCTGTCTCTACGGTCGCGTGTGATCACGTCTGCCAAAACGCGCGAATATATACTCGGCGCGCCGCGATCCAGCAACTCCTTATGGCGCCGGCGTGCGCGTTCCTCCGGACTTGCGGTCACGAAGAGCTTCACCGGCGCATCCGGACAGACGACCGTGCCGATGTCGCGACCGTCCATCACGACGCCGGCCGTGCCCGGCGGCGGTTCGGCGGCGAAGCGGCGCTGGAAGTCCAGAAGTGCCGCGCGCACGGCGGGGATCGCCGCGACCTTCGAGGCCGCATCGGTCACCGCCTCGTCGCGCAGCCCCGGCCCCGCCAGGTCGTCCGGACCGATGGCCTGCGCCGCCGCCCGCGCGGCCGCCGCATCGCCGGGGTCGGCGCCGGCTGCGAGCACCCGGCGCCCGACGGCGCGATAGAGCAGGCCGGTGTCGAGATAGGCGAGCCCCAGGGCGGCGGCCAGCCCGCGGGCCAGCGTCCCCTTGCCGGCGGCGGCGGGCCCGTCGACGGCGATGACCAGCGGCTGTAGCCCGCCGTTCAACCCGCCGCCCCGATGCGGGCCCCCAGCCCGTTCATCAGCGCCGCGAAGCCGGGGACGCTCGTCGCGATCGGCGCGGCGTCGTCGATCGTGACCGGTGCCGCAGCGGCCGTGCCGAGCACCAGGAAGGCCATAGCGATGCGATGGTCGAGCTGGGCCGCGATGGTGGCGCCGCCCGGCACCGCCCCGCCATGGACGGTCAGGCTGTCCGCACCCGCCTCGGCGCGCACGCCGCACGCGGCGAGGCCGTCGGCCATGACGCCCAGCCGATCGCTCTCCTTCACCCGCAGTTCGGCGATGCCGCGCATGACGGTGGGCCCCGCCGCGAAGGCCGCGGCGACGGCCAGGACCGGGTATTCGTCGATCATGCTGGGCGCGCGCTCGGCCGGCACCTCCACGCCGGCCAGGCGGCTGCCGCGCACGAGCAGGTCGGCGACGGGCTCGCCGCCCTGCTCGCGCTCGTTCCGCACCGCGATGTCGGCGCCCATCTCCAGCAGGGTCGCCAGCAGGCCCGTCCTGCCGGGGTTCATGCCGACGTTCGCGATCTCGATCTCCGAACCCGGCCGCAGCAGGGCAGCGACGATCGGGAACGCCGCGGACGAGACGTCGCCCGGCACGTCGATCGCCGCGCCGGCCAGTTCGGGCTGGCCTTCGACGGCGATGCGGCGTGCCGTGCCCTCCTGGGTCACAG
>JBKBLL010000263.1:0-4952 GCA_046296375.1 Alphaproteobacteria bacterium
GCATAGGCGAGCACGCCGAGTGCCGACGCGCCGATGATGTTCTGCTTGAAGAGCAGATAGGCGAGGGGCGCGGTCAGGAACACGAAGCGCGGCAACGCGAAGAAGAAATGGAACATCGCGTTGAGGTAACAGAGCCGCTGCGGCAGTTTCAGTCCCCGCCCGAGCAGCGGATTGTCCAGGCGGAAGATCTGCGTCATGCCGCGCGCCCAGCGCATGCGCTGGCCCATATGCAAGGCCAGGCGCTCGGTCGCGAGGCCGGCAGCCATCGGCAGGCGCAGATAGGCCGAGGTGTAGCCCGCCCGGTGCAGCTTGAGCGCCGTGTGCGCGTCCTCGGTCACCGTCTCGACCGCGAATCCGCCGATCTTCTCCAGCGCCTCGCGCTTGATCACCGCGCAGGAGCCGCAGAAGAAGGCGGCGTTCCAGAAGTCGTTACCCTCCTGGATGAGACCGTAGAAGAGCTGCCCCTCGTTCGGGATCGAATAGCCGCTGGCGAGGTTCCGCTCGAAGGGATCGGGCGAGTAGAAGTGATGCGGCGTCTGCACCACGGCGAGCTTCCGGTCGCGCAGGAACCACCCGACGGTCATCTGCAGGAAGGCGCGTGTCGGCACATGGTCGGAGTCGAAGATGGCGATCAGTTCGCCGTCGGTATGCTTCAGCGCGTTGTTGAGGTTGCCGGCCTTGGCGTGAGCGTTGTTGTCGCGGGTGATGTAGCCGCAGCCCGCCTCCTCGGCGAACTGCCGGAACTCCTCGCGCCGGCCGTCGTCGAGCAGCCAGACCTTCAGCTTGTCGCGCGGATAGTCGATGCTCATCGCGCCGAGCACGGTGATCCGGACGAGCGCCAGCGGCTCGTTGTAGGTCGGGACGTAAAGGTCGACCGTCGGCCACAGCGACGTGTCCTCGGGCAGCGGTTCGGGCTTGCGCTCCAGCGGCCAGGCAGTCTGCAGATAGCCGAGCAGCAGGACGATCCAGGCGTAGATCTCCGCCGCCAGCAGGCCGGCGCCGAGAACCACCTCCACCCAGGTGTCGAACACGAGCGTCTCGGTGAGCCGCCACCAGATATAGCGGCTGGACACGACGATCGACAGGATGACCAGGACGAGGGTAATGCCGCGCCCCTCGAACCGGCTGAGGATGAAGAGGAGCAGGAGACAGACGCCGGCGAAGATCGCCTGCGATTCGAGATCGAGGTCGGCGATCACGACGAGCACCAGCGGGATGATCCCGAGAATGATGCCGACCGTGGCGAGGAGCTTGTTGCCCCCTGCGCCGCCACGCCCCCCCTTGTCGTCTTCGGTCATCGCATCGCCACTTTCAATTCCCCTCCCGCGGCGACGCCATCCCCCAGGATGTCGTCGAGTCGCCGCGCCAGCGCGGCGATGTCGTACGCGGCCTTGCTGTCGGGTGCGAAATCGGCGACCAGCCTCTGCTTGCCGATCGCCTCCTGGACCGCTTCGTCGCGGTAGATCACGCCCGCCAGCCGCTCTCCCAGCCGCCCCCTCAGCACGGTGAGCACGTCGCGCCTCAACCTTCGGCGTATATCCACCTGGTTAAGGACGTAGTGGACCCGATCGGTATCCCATCCGCCCCCCGCGTCTTCGAAAAACTCCCCTGTCTCCAATTTGGGGAGAATTGCAACCGACGTGGCGTCGGCGAGCATAACGGCCAGATTTATCTCCGCAAGCGGGGAAACCTGTTCGAGAAAGACCGACCGCCCGGGCGGCAGGTCGACCAGCACCAGGACGTCGGGGGCGGCCAGAAACGGCTCCAGCCGCGACCGCATCCAGTCGGGGTCGCCCCGAACGAAGGTGTGGAGGCGCTGCGCGGCATGGTTGTCTATGCCCCCGAACGGCAGAAGCAGGACTCCCGACGCCGTTTCGAAGATCAGATCTTCCCACGGGCGGTTGCGGACGCTCTCCACCGCCAGGCCCCGATGATCCCCGAGCGGCATCGCATAGTGCAGGCGCAGCCCGTTCTGCGAATCGAAATCGACGACCAGAACCTGCCAACCGATCCGCTGCAGTTCATACCCGAGGTTCGCGGTGAGAGTCGTCTTTCCCACCCCGCCCTTCGGCGACGCAACGCTGATCAGCGGCATGTCAGGACAGGCGCCGGAAGATCTGGGACAGCGGTGTGTCACGCTTCGGCGACGGGGGTACCGGAGCGGCCGGGGGCGGCGGCTCGCCCCGCAGGCGCGCGAATACCCTCTGCAGCTGTCCTCGCGCTTCGCCGGGCGGCGCGCCGGCGGGCGGCAGACCGTCCTTCCCGGCGTCCGGCGCGGTCGCATCCGGCACGACCAGTTCGCGTTCGACATAAGACGGCCGGGCCGGGTCGGCCGGCGGGACGATGGTAGGGGTCATCGGTGCCGCTTCGGGTACGACGGGCTGACCACCCTTGCCGCCCGCAGCCGAATCGAGGAGGGACCAGTCGGCACGGGCCCGCGCTTCGGAGCGCGGCGCCTCGAATTCCTGATAGCGCATCTCGGGATCGCCGATATGCGCCAGCATTCGCTCAATGTCGGAAGCCCTGTTCATCCACCGCCCCTCATCGCCCTCGTCCCGACATCCGCCGGGCGGATATCACAGACGCTTCCGGATAAGGTCACGACGCCGGCCGGTTATCCCGTCGGTCGGCGTCTGCACCATTTTGCCCCCTTGCCCGGAAGCGCGGCCCACCCGGACGGGGCGGGCCATCGACGGCCGGTCACAGCAGTAGCAAGAACGGCTCCCTTAGAGCAATGCGGTTGATATGCATTCCGGTGCTCAAAGGTCACGAGTGGCACTTCGCTGCAACAGATCGGCCGCGGCGACCCGCGTGAGCAGGATCAGGGCGGCCGAATAATAATCGTCGGCGGCCTCGATGGCGGGCAACGCCGCTGCCTGCCAGTCCGCCCCTTCCGCAGCCTCGACCAGCATCCCGACCGCCTTCAAGCCGTTCGCCGCGTCGTAGGGTGCGACCGACCGATCGTCCAGGCTCGCCCAGCCGGGGTGGCGCCGGTCGCGCCAGTGCGCCTGCCAGAAACTGCGGTAGAGCCGCAGGCGCTCCACGGTACCGAGCCCGGCCCAGACGACATAGAGAGGGATGCGCACGGCATCGTATCCGAACCGCGCCGGGCGGTCGGCGGCCGGCCGGATCTCGCCGTTCGGCGCGATCTGCAGCCAGTCCGGCGGCAGGCCCCAGTGACCGAAACGGGCATCTTCCAGGAGTTCGAGGCCGTCCTGGCGCAGGAGGTCCCAGACCGGAGCGGGGTCGAGGCGAATCAGGGCCTCGATCGCGGGAAATACGTAGTAGGACAGGTTGACCGTGATGCGCTCGCCGTCGCGAAAGCCGCTGAATCCGGGCAGCAGTACCGTCCGCCCGGCTACCTCTGCGACCAGGAGGCTGCGGATGTCGCGCGCGATGCGCCTTGCCGCCTCGGCATAGAGCGGCTCATGCCATCGCCTGGCCGCACGCTCCAGCGCCCAGGCGATGAAGAAGTCGCCGTCGGTCGCGTTGTTCGGGTCCGGGACCGGCGTTCCCGATCCGGGCTCGTACCGCCAGGCGTGCAGCCAGGTCCCGTCCCAGCGCAGGTTCGCGTCGGTCCACGCCCAGATGCGCTCGAACGCTTCGCGGTCGGCGAAGGCGACTGCGAAGAGCATGCCGAACCCCTGGCTCTCCGTATGCGAGACGCCGCCATGGTAGTCGTCGATGACGCGGCCGTCGGGCTGCAGGAAACGCGCCTTGAAGGTCGCCCAGTCGCGCTCTCCGGCGGCCGCCACGTCCGCGCGAGCGCCCGCGCCGAGGCCGCAGAGCCCGGCAAGCACAAGGATCAGCGCCAGAACCCCGATCCCCGGGACCCGGCGAAGGCGAACATCGATCATCGCGTCCGCTCGTCTTCGGTACCGTTCGCCCCCGAAACCGGGCGACGCCGCGAAACTACAGTCCGCAGCGAACCACGCCAGCGTTAAGTCCGCGTTACGCGCCGCGCGCGGGTTGTACCGCGCCGCTTTGCGGGACCTTCGCGCCACGCTAGGCTGTGGTCATGGGCGATGGCAAAGGCATGAACGGGCACCGCTTCGAGCGACTGCTCCACGGGGGACCGCCGGAGGTTCCGTCCGCGCAGCGGCCGCGGCCGGAGGATCTGCGCTTCCCACTCGAACAGGCACTGGGCGCCGTCTACGGCCTCCACGCCTCGATCCCGGGCGACGCGTTCACGGCGCGCACGCTCGGAACCGAGCGCGAGGGCAACGCGGTCCTGATCGGCGAGGACGGGCTCTTCCTCACGATCGGCTACCTGGTAACGGAAGCGGACATGGTCGACCTGACCGACGCCAACGGACGCCAGGTCCGCGGCCGGGCGATCGGGTTCGACCAGGAGACCGGATTCGGCCTGATCCGCGCTCTGGATCCGGTCGAGGCCCCGCCCCTGGCCTTCGGCGATTCGACGACGCTCGCGACCGGCCGGCCGGTCATCGTCGCCGCATCGGGCGGTCCCCGGCAGGCCATGAGCGCGCTCGTCGTGTCGCGCCGGGCCTTCGCCGGTTACTGGGAATATCTGCTCGACCGGGCGATCTTCAGCGCGCCCCCGCACGGCCGCTGGAGCGGTGCGGCGATGATCGGCCTGGACGGTCGCCTGCTCGGTGTGGGCTCCCTCCTCGTGCCCGACGCCGAGGACGGCGCGCGGCCGGTAGCCGGCAACATGTTCGTTCCGATCGACCTGCTGCCGCCGATCCTGGAGAGCCTCGCGGCGACCGGACGTTCGGGCCGGCCGGTGCGCCCATGGCTCGGCATGCTGACCGCCGAGGCGGACGACCGCCTCGCCGTGGCCGGCGTCACGGCCGGCGGACCGGCACACGGCGCGGGCTTGCGCGAAGGGGACATCCTGCTGTCGGTCCAGGGCCAGAACGTCGACGACCTCGCACAGTTCTACCGTGTCGTCTGGAGCGCCGGCCCGCCGGGCTCTCAGATCGTCATCC
>JBKBLL010000264.1:0-4902 GCA_046296375.1 Alphaproteobacteria bacterium
CGAAAAGCGAGCGCGCCGATGCCGACATGCAGGAGCGTGCCGGCCATGTCGGCCGCGGCGGCGCGCGTCGCGGCATAGGTCTGCATCGTCTCGGCGAGCCAGTGCCGATAGGCCGCATCGTCGGCGCGTCGGCCGATTTCCGCCAGTGCGGCGAGCAGTACGGGCCCGACGGCCGGGTCGGCCAAAATCTCCTCGGCGAGGGCGTCGCGGGCGGCACGCCGCGGCGGTCGCGCTGCCGCCTGCTCGAAGGGAAGTTCGAGAAGATCGGTCATCAGGCGCCACTCGACCTCCCGCGCGACGTCGGTGACGATCGACAGTCGCGCCGCGCCCAGCCGTTCCGCCGCTCGCGCATGGCCCGCCGCCCGGGCGCCATGGGCCGCGGCGAGCCGCAGGGCGGCGGGCACTGCGAGCGCCATGTTGGCGGGCATGCGCAGGAGGTCCCAGCCGACCGCGTTGCGATGCAGCGCCGCGGCGCCCCGCCAGCCGAAGGTGCGGCGCGCGAAGGGTCCGACCCGTTCGCGGCGCGTTGCCACATAGCGCGCGATGGCCGCGTCGACGGCGCGGGTGACCGCCGCGCGCGACCCGTCCCGCCGCGCATCGGAACCCGCTCCGGCCGGTTCGGGCCTGTCGTCGGTGACGCTCATACCGCACGATATGGGGTGTCGCGACGCCCCGGTCATCGCCGTCCGTCGCCTACCCCGTCCATCGCCGCCGACGATGACTTTCTGGGACGCCGGGGTGGTCCGGGCGAGCGTTTGGCGCCATCATCCGGCGGAGCGCGATTGCCCCGTCCGGAGACGTGACGCCCATGTTGAAGAAGATCGCCATCGGCTTCGGCGTTTTCGTCGCATTGATCGTCGTGGCGCTGTTCGCCGTACCTGCGCTGATCGACTGGAACGGCTACAAGCCGAGGGTCGCCGCGGCGGTGAAGGACGCGACCGGGCGCGACCTCGTCATCGAAGGCGACCTCTCGGTGACGATCCTGCCGCGCGTCCGCTTCAGTGCGGACCGCGTCAAGTTCGCCAACGCGCCCGGCGCCGAGCCGGCCTATATGGCGACGGTGGATCGGGTCGAAGGCGAGGTGGCGCTGCTCCCGTTGGTCGGTCGCACCATCGTCGTCGAGCGGTTGGTGGTGGAACGGCCGCAGGCCGATCTCCAGATCGACGAGCGGGGCAATCCCAACTGGGCCTTCGCTGCGCCCGATCGGGACGGCATGCATCGAGGACGTGACGGCCGCGCCGCGGACGACGGCGAATTCGGCGGCGACGTCCGAATCGAGAACGCCCGCATCGTCGGCGGCCGCGTCACCTTTGCCGATGCCCGCACCGGTCAGAAGGTCGACATGCGTGACATCGAGATCGGCCTGTCGGTCCCGGGGCTGGCCGACGTGGCCGTTTTCGACGCGCGCATGGCCGTCAACGACGATCCCGTTCGGGCGCGCTTCACCCTCGACACGCCGCGCCGCCTGCTGGCCGGCGAGAAGGCCACCGCCGAGTTCGCGTTCGATGCGCCGAAGGCGCGGGCGAACTATCAGGGCGGCGTCCAGAACCGGCCTGTGCCGGGCCTGGACGGGACATTCGAACTCGACATCCCATCGGTCGGCACGCTGGTCGCCTGGCTGGGCCGCCCGTTGCCGTCGGACCAGCCCGATCCCGGGCCGGTGAGGGCCCGTGCGGTGTTCGATGCCGACGGCCCGCGCATTGCCCTGACCGAGGCGATTCTGTTCGGCGAGGACCTGAAGGCGGAGGCGTCGGGCAGCATCGACCTGTCGGGCCCGGCACCGAAGGTCGTCCTGAAGGTCGAGAGCGGCGTGCTGAACGTCGACCGCTACCTGCCGCCGCCGGCCGCCGAGCCGATTCGCACGCTGCCGCCGCGGCCGGCAACCGGCCCGGCCGATGCGCCGCACGCGAATCCGCTCGCCGCGCTCTCCGACGAGGCGCTCGACCTCGACATGCTGAGGCGGGGCGAGGTGGACATCGACGTGCGGATCGAGGGGATCCGCGCCATGGGCTTTGCGATCGGCCCGACCGAGTTCGGCGCACGTCTGCGCGACGGACGATTCGAGGCCGACCTTTCGCGCCTGGAACTCTATGGCGGCGTCGTCAAGGCTGCGACCCGCCTCGATGCGACCGGCGCGGCGCTGACGCTGGATACGCGCGCGTCGGTCGACAAGGTCGACATGGGCGCTCTGGCGAAGGCGGCCGCTCCCACGGAGCAGGCTCCGGTCGCGGGCGTCGTTTCCGCTACCCTCGAGGCATCCGGCACGGGAGAGAGCCCCCGCAGGCTGGCCGAGAGCCTGAAGGGGCGGCTGACCGCCGATCTCGGTGGCATGAACGTGCGCGACGCCGCCGCCGCGGCGCTGTCCGGGTTGAAGCTGGATCTCGTCCTGCCGGGCGTCGGCGCGCCGCCACGGCTCACGGCCGACTTCGTCTACAATCGCGAAAAAGTGTCGGTCCAGGCCCAGACGTCGCCGCTGCCGCGGGTCGTTTCAGGCGATCGCTTCGACCTCGACGCGTCGGTACGCGCATCGCTGCTGACCGCCAGCTACACCGGGGCGGTGATCAAGGCGCCCGTCGCCGGTCTCGACGGATCCTTCAACCTGGACGCCCCGTCGGCGGCCAAGATCGCCGCATGGCTCGGCCGGCCCCTGGAGGGCCAGCCCGATCCGGGGCCGATCAAGGCGCGGGCCGTCTTCGCCGGCGACGGCGGCCGCGTCGTCCTGCGCGAGGCGACCCTCGCTTCGGCCGGGCTCGACGCCACGGCCCGCGGTTCCTGGGAGATGAAGGGGGACGTGACGCATCTGACCCTGGACGTCAAAGGCGGCGTCCTGGACCTCGACCGCTTCGTCGGTCCCGCCGCACCGCCCCGTCAGGCACCCCGGGCCACGGCCGGACGGGGCGATCCGAACCCGCTGGCCGCCCTGCCGAACGATCCGATCGACTCGTCGGCACTGCGGACGCTCGATGCGGACGTGAAGCTGGACCTCGCGGGCATCCGCGGAGCCGGCCAGAGCCTCGGCCGGGTGGTTCTCGCCGCCCGGATCGAACGCGGCGTGGTGAGCGTCAAGCTCGACGAAGTCGCCCTGCACGGCGGCCGCGTGGGAGGCACGATCCGGGCCGATGCCTCGGGCCGCGCGCTTGCCGTCGATGCTGCGCTTCAGGCGTCCGGTATCCGGATCGGCGACGTGCTGCAGGCTGCCGGGGGTCCGCCGGCGCTTACCGGGACCGTCGCCGCCGACCTGTCGGCGCGGAGCCAGGGGGCCTCGGCACGGGCGCTCGCGGACAATCTCGCCGCCAAGCTCGGCGTGAAGCTCTCGGGCGGCGGCGCGGAGGGAGCCCAGCTGCCGGTCTCCGCCCTCGACCTCGCCCTCGCCCTCGCCGGTCCGGGCAAGCCCGCGTCGCTGCGCCTCGGTGCCGTCTACAACGGGGAATCGGTGACGGCGACAGGAACTGTCGCCGATCAGACGGCGGCGCTGTCGGGCGCGCGCTTTCCGGCGTCCTTCACACTCGCTTCGGCGCCGCTCTCGGCAGCGTTCGAAGGCACCGTCCAGCAGGCGCCGCTGCCCCGCCTCGACGGGCGCGTGAATGTCGACATCGCCTCGGTCGGCCGCCTCGCGTCCTGGCTGGGCCAACCCATCGACCCGAAGCAGCCCGACCCCGGGCCGCTCAAGATCGCCGCGACCCTGACGGCCGACGGTCCGCGCATCGCCGTCAGGCAGGCCAGCATCGACGGCAGGGCCCTGAAGGCGACGGCGGAGGGTTCGCTCGACACGACCGCATCGCCGCGTCGGTTCGGCGCGAAGGTGGTCGTTCAGGAGGCGGATCTCGACGCCTACCTGCCGCCGCCGACGACCGGGACGCAGATCCGGCAGGGCCAGGCTGCGGCCGACGCCGGCTGGAGCGACGAGCCGATCGACCTCGCCGCGCTGCGTGAAAACGTCGGCGAGGTCGACGTAACGTTGAACGCCGTCCGCTATCGGGGGCTGGCGATCGAGCAGGGGCGGCTGACCGCTTCGGTCAAGGACGGCGCACTGACCGCGTCGCTGAGCGAGATCCGGACGGCCGGCGGCACGATCGGCGGACGGGCGACACTGGCGGACACGGGCCGGGGGGCGAAGCTCGCCTACGACGCCAAGGCGTCGGGCCTCGCCGCCCGCCCGCTGCTGACGGCCTTCGCCGGGACGGACCGGCTGAGCGGCACGGCGGGCTTCGCTGCCAAGGGTACCGGCAGCGGACGCAGCCAGAGGGACCTCATGGCGAGCCTCGACGGCGACGGTTCGTTCAAGTTCGTCGACGGCGCGATCCATGGCGTGAACATCGCCGCGCTCCTTCGGCAGGTCGGCGCGGCAGGGCTCAGTTCGTCGGCCGAGGCGGATCAGAAGACCGACTTCGCAGAGCTTTCGGGCAGCTACGTGATCCGCAAGGGGATCGTGGAGAACCGCGACCTCAGGATGCTCGCACCGCTGGTCCGGCTGGCGGGCGGGGGCACGGTCGACCTGCCGCGCCAGACGATGGACTACACCGTCGATGCCACCCTCGTCGCGACGCTGCACGGGCAGGGGGGGCGGGACGATCTCGCCGGCATCCCGATCCCACTGCGCATATCGGGCCCCTGGACGAGCCCGCGCTATGACGTGCAATGGAACCGCATGCTGCAGAACATCGCGAAGGATCCCGAACGCCTGAAGAACCTGCCCGCCTCCCTGCGCGACCTCGCCAAGGGCAGCGGCATCAACCTGCCCATTCCGGGGACGGGGACGGGGACGGGCAGCGGCACCGGCGGCGCCGTCGGGGATGTCCTGCGCGCGCTCCCGGGCGTTGGCGGAGCATTGGGCGGCGGGGCGGGTACGGGTGCCACGGGGGGTGCCACCGGCGGCACGGCCGATCCGTTGCGCGGCCTGCT
>JBKBLL010000265.1:0-4840 GCA_046296375.1 Alphaproteobacteria bacterium
CCGACCGCAGTGCCGCCGGCTCCGCGCTGCCGTTGCCCGTTCCCGATCCGGGGCCCCTGTCGCCGCCGCAGCGCTGACGTCCGGGCGTGGCCGCCTGCCGGCGGCTCAGATCCACTTGACGAAGATCCAGGCCTCGTCCGGTTCCCGGGCACTGCGGAGGTGCAAGACGCATCGCATGCGGCGCCGCGGAAACGCGAAGGTATAGGCGAACACCGCATTCAGATCGCCGCGCACCAGCCCCTGTTCGAAGCGGCGGCGGACCGTGCAGCACCGCGAGGAGCGTCCCTGAAGCTGGGCTGCCCCATAGCCGCTGCCGGCGGCAACCGCCGGGTTCGCCCAAGCGACCTCCGCCGCGGCGTCGGCCGACACCACCAGTAAGGCGTCGGCTACCCTCTCCGGAATGGCCTCGAGCGGCAAGGGCGGCATGGAGCAGGAAGCGATCGAAAGCGGCATCGACAGGTGGATCCAACCGGCAGGAATGACGGCGCGCGATGCACCTCCGTCGAGCTATCGCGTTCAACCCAACGGTCCATTACGGGCCGGCTCAGAACCCGGGCCGGCCGGCGTTCAGCTGCCAGATCGCATAGCTCAGGGCCGCGGCGAACGTCACCCAGGCGAGGTAGGGCAGCAGCAGGGCAGCCGCGACGCCGCTGTGGCGGCGAAACGCCATGATCGTCGCCGCGATCAGGATCCACAGCAGGAGGATCCACCAGAACGCCCCTGAAAGGCTCTTCAGGCCGCCGAAGACCCAGGTCCAGGCGGCGTTGACGACGAACTGAACCCCGAACAGGCCCAGCGCGAAGCCGCCTCGATCCCAGCCGGCGCGGCGCCAGACCAGCCACGCCGCAACCGACATCATGACGTAGAGGATCGGCCAGACGACCGGGAACGCCCAGCGCGGCGGCGTCCAGGCGGGACGCTCCAGGCTCTGGTACCAGGTGTTCCAGTCCGGAACGCCGACGGTCTGCACCGCCCATGGCAGGACCAGGGCGATCGTCACGAGGACGAGAAGCGCGGTCCACTCGCGCAAGGTCGCGCTCACTGCAAGCCCTCCAGTATCGTTTCGGACGCCAACGCATCGGCGCGTCGGCCGGATCGCCGGGACATTCCCCGATCGCGCCTGTCGAACGGCGCAGGGCCGATGCCGGCGACCGGCGTAGCATCAGCGTCGGAACAGCGCCGCCAGTTCCAGATGCGGGGACCAGAGGAACTGGTCGACCGGCAGCAGCCGCTCAAGGCGGAAGCCGGCATCGACCAGTGTCCGCGCGTCACGTGCGAACGATACGGGGTTGCAGGAGACGTAGATCACGCACGCTGCATGCGATCCGGCAATGGCGGGCATCTGCTCGCGGGCGCCGCCGCGCGGCGGATCGAGGAGCACGGTGTCGGCCCGCGAGAGATCGGCGGGGGCGAGCGGTCGCTTCGCCAGGTCCCGCCGCTCGACCGTCACGGGCAGGCCGGCCGCACGCGCGGCCGCCGACAGGGCGCCGGTGGCCGCGGCGGCACCCTCCCATGCATCGACGCGCCGACCTGCGACGGCGAGCGGCAGGGTGAAAGTGCCGAGGCCGCAGAAGAGCTCGGCGACGCGTCCCTCCGCCTCCGCCAGGACGAAGGCGCGCAGGGCCGCCTCACCCGCCTCGGTCGCCTGCAGGAACGCGCCGGGCGGAACCCTGACCCGGACGCCGCCGAACGTCGCCTCCACCACGGCCAGTTCCGCGAGTGGTACGGGTTCCGCATGGTCGGAGGGCCGCCAGCCGATGCGCCCTACCCCCTGGGCATGCGCGAAGCCGGCGGACGCCGCGCCGGCGGCAGGCCCGGGCTCCCGCCCGCCGATCAGGCCGACATCCACCACGCCGTTCAGATCGAGCAGTTCCACGCCCAGCCGCATGCCCGGCTGCAGCAGGCCGGATACGAGCTGACGCAAGGGTCGCAGCAGCCCGACCAACCGCGGCGTCAGGACGGGGCACGAGGCCACGTCGATGAGACGGCGGCTCCCTCGCTCGGCAAAGCCGAGCAGGGCGCCGCGCGCGGTTCCGAGACAGGCGAGCCGGGCTCGGCGCCGGCTCCCCGGCATGACCTGCAGCAAGGGATCGACGCGCTCGGCCTCGATACCCTGGCGACCCAGGGCCGTCGCCAGGAGGCCCCGCTTCCAGTCCGCATAGGCTGCGTCGTCGAGGTGCTGTGCGGTGCAGCCGCCACAGGCGTCGAAATGGGCGCAAGGGGGCTCGCGCCGTGCCCCGCCATGCCGGAGGAGCGCCAGCAGGCGGCCGGTCAGAGGTCCGGTCTGGTGCACCGACACGCGCACGCGCACCGTGTCGCCGGGTGCGGCACCCGGAACGAGGATTCGCCGGTCGCCGAGCCGCCCGATACCGTCGCCGAGCGCCCCGACCGCCTCGATCCGGACGTCAGCCTCCACGCCGCACGGCCCCGATCAGGAACTCCACATTGCCCTCGGGACCGCGGATCGGGCTCTCCGTCAGGCCAAGCACGCTCCATCCGGGGAGTGCTGCCAGCCATGCCGCGATCCGGCCGCACACCTCCTCGTGCAGGGCCGGGTCGCGCACGACGCCCCCCTTCCCGACCCTGTCCCGGCCGACCTCGAACTGCGGCTTGATCAGGGCGACGAGGCCGGCCCGCTCTGCCGTGAGGGCCAGCGCCGCGGGCAGTACCGTCTCCAGGCCGATGAAGCTCGCGTCGCAGACGACGAGGTCGGCCGCCATGGGAATCTGGTCGGCGGTCAGATGCCGCGCGTTGGTGCGCTCGAGCACGACGACGCGCGGGTCCTGGCGCAGCCTCCAGGCGAGTTGCCCATGCCCCACATCGACCGCATGGACACGCGCTGCCCCGCGCGCCAGCAGCACGTCGGTGAAGCCGCCGGTCGAGGCCCCGACGTCGATGCACGTGCAGCCGGCCGGGTCGATGCCGAAGCTGTCGAGGCCGTGGGCGAGCTTGAGTCCGCCGCGCGAAACCCAGGGGTGATCCTGTCCCCGCACCTCGACCGGTGCGTCCGCAGCCACCGGCACCCCCGGCTTGTCGAGACGGCGCCCGCCGCTGAAGACGCAGCCGGCCAGCACGAGCGCCTGCGCGCGCGTCCGGCTCTCGGCCAGCCCGCGATCGACCAGCAACTGATCCAGTCTGAGTTTTCCTGCTGGCTTCACGTCGCTTCCATGCGCGGGACCCGCCGTCGGCGTCGGCACAGCGAAGATCGGACCCCGTCAGCGCCCGATCAAGCGTGGCGTCAGGTCTCGTGCGGAAAGCGCAGTCGCACCCGCAGCCCCGGTGACGCGTCCTCCAGCGTCAAGCCGGCGCGATGCAGCCGGGCCACCGCACGCACCAGCGACAGGCCGAGGCCCGATCCGGGGGTATGACGGCTCGCCTCGAGGCGAACGAACCGATCGAAGACACGCTCCCTGTCGACCTCCGGGATGCCGGGGCCGCTGTCCGCGACCACCACCTCCGCGCCATCCGCTTCCGAACCTTCCGTAGGGGGATGCACCGCGATCGTCACCGTCCCGCCGGCCGGCGTGTACTTGACCGCGTTGTCGACGAGATTGGCCAGTGCCTGGGACAGCAGGTGCCGGTTGCCGCGGACCTCGATCGGGCCCGCGGCCCCCCGCCCCCGCCGGCCGGGGGGCCTCAGCGGCCCCCGCCCCCCCGGGCCAGGGGCGCCAGGTCGAGGGAAGACATCGCCTGGCGCTCCGCCCCCGCCTCGGCGCGGGCGATATCCAGAAGGGCGTTGAAGGTGGCGAGCAGCCGCTCGGCCTCCTCGATCGTCGCCTGCAGCGCCTCGCCGTAGGCATCGACCGATGCGGGTTGCATGAGCGTCACCTCGAGCCGGCTGCGCAGTCTCGACAGCGGGCTGCGCAGGTCGTGCGCGATATTGTCCGTGACCTCCCGCATGGCGGTCATCAGTTCCTCGATCTGGTCCAGCATGGCGTTGAGGTTCTCCGCCAGCCGATCCATCTCGTCACCGCTGCCGGAGAGCGGAATCCGGCGGGCCAGATCGCCCGCCATGATGTCCCGGGCCGCACGGTTGATCGCCTCGATGCGCTTCAGCGCGTTGCGGCTCATCAGGATGCCGCCGAGCAGGCCCAGCCCGATCGTGATCGCCCCCGCCCAGGCGAGGGACGACCGCAGCAGCGCATCGAGTTCGTGCCGCTCCGCCACGTCCCGGCCGACCAGAAGCTGAAACCCGCCGCGCAGGACGAACGTACGCGCGCGCGCGGCCCGGTCCTCCACCCCCTCGCCCATCGGCCGATCGTAGGTGAAATCGATCCAACCTCCCTCGCTCGCCGCGGCGGACGGCCAGGAATCGAGATTGCCTGCCATCGGCTTGCCCGCCGGGTCGGCCAGGAGGTAGAGGCTGTGGCGCTGGTTGCGGCTGCGTTCGATGACGAGCCGCGTGAGCCCGATCAGGCCCCAGCGGCGATACTGCTCGTCCAGCCCCGTGATCTCCGCCTGGATCGTCTCGTCCGTCTGGCGGGCCATGAAGCCTGCCGTCGTCGCATAGACGAAAGCGAGGAGCGTGAGGGCCGATCCTGCGAACAGGACGAGATAGAGGACCGCGATCCGGAAGGTCGAGGTCCGGAACAGTGCGGCGGCACTAGGGGGTCGTGGCTGGGTCACGCAGCATGTACCCGGCGCCGCGCACCGTGTGCAGCAGTTGGACGTCGAAGCCCTTGTCGATCTTGGCGCGAAGCCGGCTCACATGCACGTCGATGACATTCGTCTGGGGATCGAAATGATACTCCCACACATTCTCCAGGAGCATCGTCCGGGTTACCGCCTGCCCCGCATGACGCATCAGATATTCGAGAAGGCGGAACTCGCGCGGCTGGAG
>JBKBLL010000266.1:0-4569 GCA_046296375.1 Alphaproteobacteria bacterium
TTCGGCACGAGGCCGCCGTTGGGGGTCCGGCTCCAGCCGCCGTTCCAGCGCTTCTGGTTCTCCCAGTCCTTGGGATAGCCGATCCCGGGCTTCGTCTCGACATTGTTGAACCAGGCGTATTCGACGCCTTCGCGGCTGGTCCAGACGTTCTTGCAGGTGACCGAGCAGGTGTGACACCCGATGCATTTGTCGAGGTTGAGTACCATGCCGATCTGCGCGCGAACCTTCATTCTGCTGCCTCCTGCGGGGTCGCTGCGGGGCGGTCGAGCCAGTCGACCTTTTCCATCTTGCGCACGACGACGAGTTCGTCGCGGTTGCTGCCGACCGTTCCGTAATAATTGAAACCGTAGGACAGTTGAGCGTAGCCGCCGATCATGTGAGTTGGCTTGAGAACGGCGCGGGTGACGGAGTTGTGGATGCCGCCACGCTTTCCTGTGATCTGACTGCCGGGCGTGTTTATGATCTTTTCCTGTGCATGATACATCATGCACATACCGTCTTTTACCCGCTGACTGACGACCGCCCGGGCGGTGAGGACGCCGTTGGCGTTGTAGACTTCGATCCAGTCGTTGTCGGCGATGCCCGCGGTCCGCGCGTCGTTCTCCGAGATCCACACGACCGGACCGCCGCGGTTGAGGGTCAGCATCAGCAGATTGTCGCTGTAGGTGGAGTGGATGCCCCACTTCTGATGCGGCGTGATGAAGTTCAGGACGACGTGCTTCTCGCCGTCGCGCGCCGAGCGGTTGATCGCCGCGGACACGGTCTTCAGGTCCACGGGCGGACGCCAGGTGACGAAGAACTCGCCGAACGCCCGCATCCACTCATGGTCCTGATAGAGCTGCTGACGTCCCGACAGCGTCCGCCACGGGATCAGTTCGTGCACGTTCGTCCAGCCGGCGGTGTAGCAGACCTCCTCGCTCTCGATGCCGGACCAGGTCGGCGACGAGATGATCTTGCGGGGCTGCGCCGCGATGTCGCGGAAGCGGAGCTTCTCGTCCTCCTTGACCTGGGCGAGGTGACGGTGATCCAGGCCCGTCGCCTTGCCGAGGGCGGCCCATGCCTTGACCGCGACCTCGCCGTTGGTCTCGGGCGCCAGCATCAGGATCACCTCGGCGGCATCGATCGCCGTCTCGATCCGCGCCATCCCCTTGGTGGCGCCGGCGTCCGTCACGGTCCCGTTCAGCGCCTTGAGGTGGTGCACCTCGGTCTTGGTGTCCCAGGCGATACCCTTGCCGCCGTTGCCGATCGTCTCCATCAGCGGACCGAGCGCCGTGAAGCGGCGGTAAAGGTTCGGATAGTCCCGCTCGACCGCGACGTAGGCGGGGGCGGTCTTGCCCGGGATCAGCGGGCATTCGCCCTTCTTCCAGTCCCGCACCTGAGGCTGCGCGATCTCCATCGCGCTGTCGTGCTGCAGGGGCAGCTGCACCACGTCGGTCTCTACGCCCAGGATTTCCGGCGCGACTTCGGAGAATTTCTCGGCGATCGACTTGAAGATGTCCCAGTCGGTCCGGCTCTCATAGGCCGGGTCGACCGCCGCCTGCAGCGGATGGATGAAGGGGTGCATGTCCGAAGTGTTGAGGTCGTCCTTCTCGTACCAGCTGGCCGTCGGCAGGACGATGTCGGCATAGACGGCGGTCGTGGACATGCGGAAGTCGATGCACACCAGGAGGTCGAGCTTGCCCTCGGGCGCCTCCTCGTGCCAGCGCGCCTCGACCGGCTTGCTGCGCCCCTCTTCGCCCAGATCCTTGCCGAGCACGCCGTGATCGGTGCCGAGCAGGTGCTTCAGAAAATATTCGTGCCCCTTGCCGGAGGAGCCGAGCAGGTTGGAGCGCCAGACGAACAGGTTGCGCGGCCAGTTCTCCGGCGCATCGGGATCCTGGCAGGACATTTCCAGCCGCCCCGATTGCAGTTCTTCGGCCACATACTCGTCCGCCTTGCGCCCCGACGCCTTGGCGGCGCGCCCGACCTCCAGCGGATTGGTGCGAAGCTGCGGCGCGGACGGCAGCCATCCCATCCGTTCCGCACGGATGTTGTAGTCGATCAGCGACAGCCGCTCCCAGTCGCCCTCCGGCGCGGTCGGCGACAGGATCTCCTTTGCCGTCACCGTCTCGTAGCGCCACTGATCGGTATGGGCGTACCAGGCGCTGGTCGAGTTCATGTGCCGGGGCGGGCGGCCCCAGTCGAGCGCGAAGGCGAGTGCCGTCCAGCCCGTCTGCGGGCGCAGCTTCTCCTGCCCGACATAGTGCGCCCAGCCGCCGCCCGACTTGCCCACGCAGCCGCACATGACGAGCATGTTGATGACCGCGCGGTAGTTCATGTCCATGTGGTACCAGTGGTTCATCGCCGCGCCGATGATCACCATCGACCGTCCTTCGGTCTTCTCGGCGTTGGCGGCGAACTCCCGTGCCACCTGGACGATCTTGTCGCGCCGCACGCCCGTGATGCGTTCGGCCCAGGCCGGGGTGAAGGGCACGTCGTCGTCGAAGCCGGCCGCGACGTTCGCGCCGCCGAGCCCCCGGTCGAGGCTGTAATTGGCGCAGAGCAGGTCGAAGACCGTGGCGACTGTCGCTTCTTCGCCGTCGCGCAGCCGGACGGTCTTCACCGGAACGTTGCGGGTCAGCACCGCGCCGCGGTCGTCCACCGCCCAGCCGTTCGTCGCCTCACCGCCGAAATAGGGGAAGTCGACGGCCAGCACGGTGTCGTGATCGCCGGGCGCGACCAGGCTCAGCTTCAGCCGCACGTTCTCGCCGGCGGCTTGTTGGGCCAGGTTCCACTTCCCCTGCTCGCCCCAGCGGAACCCGATCGAGCCGTTGGGGACGACCGGCCGGCCGGTCGCTTCGGCGATCCCGACCGTCTTCCATGCGGGGTTGTTCGCCTCGCCCAGGCCGTCCTTCAGGTCCGCGGCGCGCAGCTGCCGGCCCGGTATATGGCGGTCGCCGCGCCGGTCGAGGCGCACCAGCATCGGCATGTCCGTGTAGCGGCGGCAATAATCCTCGAAATAGGGGGTGCGCCGGTCGAGGTGGAACTCGCGCAGGATGACGTGGCCGAAGGCGAGCCCGAGCGCCGCGTCCGTACCCTGCTTAACGTTGAGCCAGATGTCGCCGAACTTGGACGCCTCGGAATAGTCCGGGCAGATGACGGCCGACTTGGCGCCGCGATAGCGCGCCTCGGTATAGAAGTGCGCGTCGGGGGTGCGCGTCTGCGGAACGTTGGAGCCCCAGAGCAGCAGGTAGCTCGCATTGTACCAGTCCGCCGATTCCGGCACGTCCGTCTGCTCGCCCCAGGTCTGCGGGCTCGACGGCGGCAGGTCGCAATACCAGTCGTAGAAACTCATGCAGGTGCCGCCGAGCAGCGACAGGTAGCGCGAGCCCGCGGCATAGCTGACCATCGACATCGCCGGGATCGGGGAGAAGCCGAACACCCGGTCGGGCCCGTAGGTTCGTGCCGTCCACGCGTTCGCGGCGGCGGTCATCTCGGTCACCTCGTCCCAGGTGGCGCGCACGAAGCCGCCCTTACCCCGGATGCGCGTGTAGCTCGCCCGTGCCGCGGGGTCGCCCTGGATGGCGGCCCAGGCCTGCACCGGCGAAAGCGTGCGCCGCTTCTCGCGCCACAGCTTCATCAGCCGCCCCCGCACCAGCGGCGTCTTCACCCGATTCGCCGAGTAGAGGTACCAGCTGTAGGACGCACCGCGCGCGCAGCCGCGCGGCTCGTGGTTGGGCAGGCCGGGACGCGTGCGCGGATAGTCCGTTTGCTGCGTCTCCCAGGTGACGATGCCGGACTTGACGTAGATCTTCCACGAGCACGAGCCGGTGCAGTTCACCCCGTGGGTCGAGCGCACCACCTTGTCATGCCGCCAGCGGTTCCGGTACGTGTCCTCCCAGTCGCGGCTTTCGATCGTCGTCTGGCCGTGCCCGCCGGCGAACGTGTCCTTGCGCACGCTCGACAGGAAGTTGAGGCGATCGAGCAGATGGCTCATGGCTGTCTCCGTATCCGGTTCATGCGGTCTGCGCGGCGGCGACAGGGCGCGCGCCACGGCGTTCGATGTCGTGCAGCAGGCCGCCCGGGCGGGTGTAGAAGGCCCAGGTGACGAGCAGGCAGAGCACGTAGAAGGCGAGGAAGCCCCAGAGGGCGGCGACCACGGTGCCGGTCGCCGAGATCGACACGCCGTAGGCCATGGGGATGAAGAAGCCGCCATAGGCGCCGATCGCCGAGGTGAAGGCGATGATCGCTGCCGCCTCCAGATCGGCCTGACGCCGCGCACGGTCCTCGTTGAGGTCGGGCATCAGCCGGGCGATCTCCGTGCGCATGATCACGGGGATCATCTGGAAGGTCGATGCGTTGCCCACGCCGGTGAAGAAGAACAGCAGCATGAACATCGCGAAGAAGCCCCAGAAGGCGGCCGGCGACCCCTCCATCCCGAGGAACCAGATGACGCCCAGCACCGCCACGATCATCCCCGCGAAGACGCAGAGGGTGACGCGGCCGCCGCCGTACCGGTCGGAAACCCAGCCGGTCGCGGGGCGCGGCCGCGCGCCCCCCCCGGGGGCCCCGGACAAGAACAGCAGCGAG
>JBKBLL010000266.1:4579-4834 GCA_046296375.1 Alphaproteobacteria bacterium
GAACGTGCCGATGTAGAGGATGCACATCAGCCAGTTGTGGCGGCGCGTGAAGATGACCGCCTGCTCGCGGAAACTGGCGCGCGCCGCGGCGATGTCGTTCATGCCGAGCCAGGCAGCGGCCGTGGCGGCGATGATGAACGGCACCCAGACGAAACCCGCGTTCTGCAGCCAGAGCGCGCGCCCGTCGGCCGTGATCTGCGGGCTGCCGACGGCCCAGGAGAAGGCGCCGACGCTGATGATGACCGGCACCAGGAA
>JBKBLL010000267.1:0-4826 GCA_046296375.1 Alphaproteobacteria bacterium
GGACGCGCCGGCCGGCGAGGGGCTCGCCGTGTGGATCGCCGCCGGCATCGTCGGGGGAATCTTCGCGGGTCTGCTGATCGCCCTGGCGGCCGGGCGGGCGCGACGGGGCCCGTCGTGACGGGGCCTGTCGCGACGGCGGTCACTGCGTATTAAGCTCCTGTCCCGCACACTCGCCGGCTGGTATAGCTCCGGTTGCCGTGGCAGGGGCGGGCTCGCCGTCGCGGCGGTCGCGAACGCTCGTGCGCGCGGCCGTTGCGTTACGGCCATCACGGTGCGGCGAGCCTGATGGGCGGGCCGGGTGGAGGGGCGGTCGGATGCAGCCTAGGCAGGCACTGGCGCGGGCGGTTGCCGGCAGCCGGCGCGCGTTCTGGATCGTCGGCGTTTTCAGCCTCGGCGTGAACCTGCTCATGCTGACCGTGCCCGTCTACATGATGCAGATGTTCGACCGCGTGGTGCCGTCCCGCAACGTCGACACCCTGCTCTGGCTGTCGCTGATCGCCGTCGTCGCGCTCGGCGTCATGGCGGCCCTGGAAGGGGTGCGCGGGCGCCTGATGGTGCGGCTCGCCAACTGGTTCGACCGCGAGCTGAGCGGCCCGCTGCTGGCCGGGGCCTTCAACGACTCCCTGCGAACCGGCGGCGCGCGCGGCGCACAGCCACTGCGCGACCTCGCGCAGGTGCGCGCCACCCTGACCGGCGGCGGTCTCTTCCCGCTGTTCGACGCTCCGTGGGTGCCGATCTTCATCGTGGTGATTTTCCTGCTGCACTGGCACCTCGGCATCATCGCCGTGGTCGGCGGCGTCATCGTCTTCGCCTGCGCGATGCTGAACGACGTGACGACGCGCGAGCCGCTGAAGGAAGCGAATGCCGCGGGGGCGCGCTCGCTGTATCGGGCCGACGCGGTGGTGCGCAACGCGGACGTCGTCGCCGCCATGGGCATGATGACGGACCTGGTACGGCGCTGGGGCCGCGACAACGAGGGCGGTCTCTCCAAGCAGATCGAGGCCAGCGACCGTGCCAACATCATCACCTCCTCCGCCAAGCTGGCGCGCATGCTGGTGCAGATCGGCATGCTCGGCTACGGCGCCTGGCTGGTGACCCTGCACGAGTTGACCGGCGGCGGGATGATCGCCGCCTCGATCATCCTGGGCCGCGCGATGGCGCCGCTGGAGCAGTCGATCGGCGCGTGGCGGGGGCTGGTGGCCGCGCGCTCGTCCTTCCGCAACATCTGCGAGCTGCTGGAACGGACCCCGGCGGTGGGCGAGGGGATGAAGCTCCCGGTCCCGACCGGCCGGCTCTCGGTCGAGGCGCTCACCTTCGTTCCGCCCGGAAGCCGCGAACCCCTGCTCCGCAACGTCGGCTTCCAGCTCCAGCCGGCGGAGGTGCTGGGACTGATCGGCGCATCCGCCGCCGGCAAGACGACGCTGGCCCGGCTCCTGGTCGGCAGCTGGGAGCCGACCGCGGGACATGTCCGGCTCGACGGGGCGGACGTGGCCGGCTGGGAGGCCGTCGACCGCGGCCGGCACGTCGGCTATCTGCCGCAGGACGTCGAACTGTTCGAAGGGACGATCCGGGAGAACATCGCCCGGCTCGGCGAGGCGTCGGACGAGGCCGTGGTGGCCGCCGCCGAACTGGCTGGCGTGCACGAGATGATCCTGCGCCTGCCCCAGGGCTACGACACGCAGATCGGCGAGGGCGGGCTGCGCCTGTCGGGCGGTCAGCGGCAGCGCATCGCGCTGGCCCGCGCCGTCTTCGGGACGCCGCGGCTGATCGTGCTCGACGAGCCGAACTCGAACCTGGACAATGAAGGAGAGCTCGCGCTGACCCACGCCATCCGCCGCCTGCAGGCGAGCGGCACGACCATCGTCATCATCGCGCACCGGCCCTCGATCCTGTCCCATGTCGACAAGTTGCTGGTGCTGCGCCAGGGAATGGTCGAAGCGTTCGGACCGCGCGACGAGATCATGGCGAAGGTCGCGCCCGGCGTGCGCGTCGGCCCGCGGCCGAGCCTCGTCGCCACCGTGAACGAGCCGGGAGGACGGCCGGCATGATCGGAAGCCTGAAATCGCGCGTCCGCCGGACGGCGCCCCACGAAGGCCGGGACGAGGCCGTTTCGGTGCCGCTCGCCACGATGGGACTGAAGGGGACGGTGACGTTCGGCTTCGTCCTCATCGGCATGTTCTTCGGCATCTTCGGCATCTGGGCCGCCTGGGCCGACCTGGAGACGGCCGCCATCGCCTCCGGACAAGTGATGGTGGGAAGCAACCGAAAGGTGGTGCAGCACCTGGAAGGCGGCATCGTGCGCCAGATCCGGGTGCACGAGGGCGCGCGGGTCGAGGCGGGCGCTCCGCTGGTCGAGCTGCAGGAGGCCCAGCCCGAAACCACGCTGGAGATGGTCAGGGTGCGGCTGCGCCACGCCGCCGCGCGCGAGGCGCGGCTCATGGCGGAGCGCGACGGGCTCGATACGCTGAGCTTTCCCGACTGGCTCCGCGCGGATGCCGGGCGCCAGCCGGAGATCGGCGAGATCGTCGACGCGCAGACGCGGATATTCGCCAGCCGGCGCAACTCCATCGACAGCCAGACCTCGATCCTGCGCCAGCGCGTCGCCCAATACCGGGAGGAGATCGCCGGCCTGCGGGCTGAGATCCGATCGGAGACGACACAACTCGGCCTCATCGCCGACGAGGTCAAGGACGTGGAATATCTGGTCGGCCGCGGGCTGGAGCGGCGCTCGCGCCTCCTCCAGCTGCGGCGGCAGGCCTCCGCCATCGAGGGCAGCCGGGCGCGCAACCGGGCGCTCGTCGCCCGCGCCGAGCAGAGCATCGGCGAGACCGAGCTGCGCATCCTGGACCTGACGACCAGTCTCAACCGTGAGATCAACGAGGAGCTGCGCGAAGTGCAGGCGGAGGTCGCCGACCTGTGGGAGCGCCACCGCGCCGCCGAGGACGTGATGACGCGCACCGTGATCCGCGCGCCGGTCGCCGGGACCGTGGTGAACCTGAAGGTCTTCACCGCCGGCGGCGTCATCGCCCCGCGCGAGCCGCTCATGGAGATCGTGCCGGCCGACGACGAACTGATCGTCGAGGCGCGGGTGGACCCGTCCAACATCGACATGGTCCATGCGGGCCTGCGCGCCAACGTGCGCTTCACAGCGTTCTCTGCCCGCAACGTCGAGACGATCGAAGGGCGGGTGGAGCGGGTCTCCGCCGACGCCCTCGTCGACGACCGCACGGGGATCAGCTTCTATTCGGCGCGGATCGTCTTCAGCGAGGAGGAGCGGGCCCGCCTGCGCGGCCTCGAACTCTATCCGGGCATGCCGGCCGAAGTCATGATCGTCGCCGGCCAGAGGACAGCCCTGTCCTATCTCGTCAGGCCGCTGACCACCAGCTTCGGCCGGGCGATGCGCGAGGACTGAGCCGATGCGCCGGGTGCGGCCGCGGGCCTTGTTCCGGACGCTGGCGCTGCTGGTGGGGTGCGTCGCCGTCGGACTCGCCGCCGCGCCGGCCGACGGGAGGGCGGGAGGATCGGCGGGAGGATCGGCGGGGGTGGGTCCTGCCCTCGCGTTTCCGGCCGCCTGCACGCCCGGCCGGGACTGCTGGCTCTTCCAGTATTCGACCACGATCCCGGTCCCGGCGCCCGCGACTATGCCTGCGGCGCCCGCGCCTATGACGGGCACCACGGCACGGACGTGGCGCTTCGCGACGAGGCGGCGATCGGCGCCGGCGTCCGGACGGGTGCTCGCCTGCACATCGCGTTGACCGCACCGGACGGGACGGTGGTCGCGGCCGACCGCCGGGTGCGGCTCCGCGCCCGGCGGCCGTCGCGGGGCCGGCTGTTGCGGGGCCGGGTGGCGCCGCGCATGATCCGCCCCCCGGAACCGGAACGCGGAGACGACGATGAACCGACAAACCGTGCTGTGCGAGGTGAACGACCATATCGCCCTCGTCACCATGAACCATCCGCCGGTCAATGCGCAGAACCGCCAGTTCCACGAGGACATGATGGCGGTGTTCGACGAAATCAGCGACCGCAAGGACATCCGCGCCGCCGTGCTGACCGGAGCGGGCAAGTGCTTCTCCGCCGGAGCCGACATCAAGGGCAGGGCCGGGCGGACCATGGAGGCCGGCGAGAGCTGGGGCCACAACCGCCGGGCGCGGGAGTGCTTCCATGCGATCCGCGAATGCCGCAAGCCGGTCGTCGCCGCGATCAACGGTCCGGCACTGGGCGCGGGCCTGGCGGTGGCTGCGTCCTGCGACATCCTCGTCGCGGCGGACACGGCCGTGGTCGGCCTGCCGGAGATCGACGTCGGCCTGCTCGGCGGGGGGCGGCACGCCATGCGCCTGTTCGGTCACTCCCGGGTCCGGCGCATGATGCTGACCGGCTATCGCGTGCCCGGCCCCGAACTCTATCGCCTGGGCGTGGTGGAGGCCTGCGTGCCGGGCGACCGTCTGATGGAGACGGCCCTGGGCTTCGCGCGCGAGATCGCCTCGAAAAGCCCGGCGGCGATCCGGCTCGCGAAGCAGGCCCTCAACACCATCGAGGAACTGAGCCTACGCGACGGCTATCGTTACGAGCAGAACATGACCGTCGAACTCAGCGGTCATCCGGACTCGCGTGAGGCGATGCTCGCTTTCGCGGAGAAGCGGGCGCCGGTCTTCAAGGGAGAGTGAGGCCGACCGGGCTTCAACCGTGTTGCCGCCGATTCCCGCCTGTGGCAGAAGGGCGGGAGGCGTTTTCCGCGTGGGATGGCTGGACCTGCATGCGAACGAGGGCTCGGAACGGCGCCGGTGTCGTGGCCACCTTGGTTTCGGCGGCCCTGTTGCTGGTCG
>JBKBLL010000268.1:0-4820 GCA_046296375.1 Alphaproteobacteria bacterium
GAGACGATCGCCGCCCTGACCCAGATCTACCGTGAGCAGGGCCGCTATCTGGAGCGCCTGTACAAATGGTCGGCGCGCGTCGGCATCGACGCCATCCGCGCCCTGGTCGTCGACGATCCCGAGCGGCGCCGCGCCCTCTACGACCGCTTCGTGGTGTCGCAGCGCCGGGCGCAGAGCGATCCCTGGGCCGAGCGGGTGCGCGGGTTGGACGCGCACGAGTTCGCACCGTTGGCGGATTTCACCCTGGCGCAGGCGGCGGAGTTGGGTATCCCCATGAGCGACTGGATCGAGGTCGGCGCGGCGGAGGACGTGCCGGCGCAGGGCGCGCGCGTGGTGCGGGCGCCCGGCGGCGACATCGCGGTGTTCAAGGCGACGGACGGACGGCTGTTCGCCCTGCGCGACCGCTGCCCCCATGCCGGCGGGCCGCTGTCGCAGGGCATCGTGCACGGCACGTCCGTCACCTGTCCGCTGCACAACTGGATCATCGATCTGACCAGCGGCAATGCGACGGGCGCCGACGAAGGCTGCGCCGGCCATATCCCGCTGCGCGTGGAAGCCGGCCGCATCCTGCTGCCCGCCGCACTGCTGCGCGGAGCGGCGGCGTGAAGGCGCGGCCGCCCGCCCGGGATGTGGGCAGCACGGTGCGGACGACCTGCCCCTATTGCGGCGTGGGCTGCGGCGTGCTGGCCACGCCTCGGGCTGACGGCGGCGTCGACATCGCCGGCGACCCGGATCATCCGGCCAACCGCGGCCGGCTCTGCTCCAAGGGTGCCGCCCTCGGCGAGACGCTCTCCCTCGACGACCGTCTGACGGTGCCGGAAATCGACGGCCGGGCGGCGACCTGGGACGCCGCACTCGACCGCGTCGCGGACCGCTTCTCGGCGGCGGTGGCCGAGCACGGGCCGGACTCGGTCGCCTTCTACGTCTCCGGACAGCTGCTGACCGAGGACTACTACGTCGCCAACAAGCTGATGAAGGGCTTCATCGGCTCGGCCAACATCGACACGAACTCCCGCCTCTGCATGGCCTCCTCGGTGGCGGGCCACCTGCGCGCCTTCGGCTCGGACACCGTGCCCGGCACCTATGCCGACCTGGACGAGGCCGACCTGGTCGTGCTGGTCGGCTCCAATCTGGCCTGGTGCCACCCGGTCCTGTTCCAGCGCCTGCTCGCCGCGCGCGAGCGGCGCGGCACGCGCATCGTCGTTCTGGATCCGCGGGTCACCAACACCGCCGAGGAGGCGGACCTGCACCTGGCGCTCGCGCCGGATTCGGACGTGGCGCTGTTCCTCGGCCTGCTCGACCATCTGGCGGCCGGCGGTTTCGCCGACCGCGGCTTCGTGGACGCGCACACGGTCGGCCTGGGCGAGGCGGTCGCCGTCGCGGCCGCCTCCGGCCTGGAGGGTGCCGCGCGCGCGACCGGTCTCCCCGCCGCCGACCTCAGCCGATTCTTCGCCCTGTGGGCCGGCGCCGAGCGGGTCCTGACCGTCTATTCCCAGGGCGTCAACCAGTCGGTGTCGGGCACCGACAAGGTCAACGCGATCATCAACTGCCACCTGCTGACCGGCCGGATCGGCAAGCCCGGCATGGGGCCCTTTTCCGTCACGGGCCAACCCAACGCGATGGGGGGGCGCGAGGTGGGCGGGCTCGCCACGGCGCTGGCCGCCCACATGCGCCTCGACGAGCCGTCGCATCGCGCGATCGTCCGGGATTTCTGGCGCAGCCCCGTCCTCGCCGATCGTCCGGGCCTGAAGGCGGTCGATCTGTTCCGTGCGGTCGGCGACGGCCGGATCAAGGCGCTCTGGATCATGGCGACCAACCCGGTGGTCTCGATGCCCGACGCCGATGCGGTGGCGACCGCGCTCGCGGTCTGTCCCTTCGTCGTCGTCTCGGACGTGGCCCGTACCGACACGACGCGCCTCGCCGACGTGCTGCTGCCCGCCGCCGCCTGGGCGGAGAAGGACGGTACCGTTACCAATTCCGAGCGGCGCATCTCGCGCCAGCGCCCGTTCCTGCCGCCCCCGGGCGCGGTGCGGCCGGACTGGCGCATCGTCTGCGACGTCGCCGCGCGCATGGGATGGGGCGACGCCTTCGCCTACGACGGACCGGCGGCCGTCTTCCGCGAGCATGCGGCACTGTCCGCCGCGGGCAATGGCGGTGGGCGCGATTTCGACATTGGCGCCTGTACCGGGCTGGGGGATCGGGCCTACGGCGACCTCGCCCCGTTCCAGTGGCCGTTGCGCGCCGGTCAAGCGGCGGGCGAGCGGCGCTTTTTCGGCGACGGACGGTTCTATACGCCCGACGGGCACGCCCGCTTCGTGCCGACGCCCCTCCGGGATCCGGCGGAGCGGCCGGACGCCGTCCGGCCGACCATCCTCAATACCGGGCGCATCCGCGACCAGTGGCACACGATGACGCGGACGGCGAAGAGCGTCCGCCTGATGCGCCAGTTCGCCGAGCCCTTCTGCGAAATCCACCCCGACGACGCGGCTGCCGCGGGCATCGCGCCGGCCAGCCTCGTGCGGGTCGAAAGCGCGCGTGGCGCGGTGATCGCCCGCGCTCTGGTGACGGCGCGGCAGCGACGCGGCGCGATCTTCGTACCGATGCACTGGACCGCCGGGTTGTCCGCGCGCGGCCGGATCGGCGCCGTCGTCGCGTCCCACACGGATCCGGTGTCGGGACAGCCCGGACTGAAGTGCTCCGCGGTGGCTGCTCGACCCTTTCCGGCGGCCTGGTACGGCTTTGCCGTGCTGCGCGATCGGCCGCGATCGCCGTCGACAGACTACTGGGCGCTGGCGCCGGCGGAGGGCGGCTGGCGGCTCGAACTGGCCGGCGTGGCCGATCCGCACGACTGGGACGCGTTCGCCGCCGCCATGCTCGGCGCGGACGGCGAGACGCTTTCCTTCCGCGACGAGGGCGCAGGGCGGCGACGCTTCGCCCGGTTCGACGGCGACGGGCTGGCCGGCGTACTTCTGGTCGATCGACGCCCCGTCGCCGCCGCGCGGGACTGGCTCGCTGGCCTCCTCGGCGGCGCCTTCGACGAGCCGGCCCGGCGCCTGCGTGTGCTGAGCGGCCGGCCGGAGGGCGAACGTTCCGACGAGGGGCCGGTCGTCTGCGCCTGTCTCGCCGTCGGGGCGAAGCGGATAGAGGCCGCGCTCGACGCCGGCGCGGTCAGCGTCGCTGCCGTCGGCCGCAGCACCGGCGCGGGTGCGAACTGCGGCTCCTGCCGTACCGAAATCAGGAGGATGATCCGTGCACGTGGTCTCCAGGAAGCCATCTGAGGAGCAGCCCGGCCGGCTGGGAGCGCTGGCCAAGCTGCCCGTCTTCTTCGATCTCGCCGGCCGGCCGGCCGTCGTCGTGGGTGGCGGCGCGGCAGCCACCTGGAAGGCGGAACTGCTGGCCGCGGCCGGAGCCGCGGTCCGCGTGCATGCCTGCGATCCGGAACCGGAGATGGAGGCGCTCGCCGCGCGCGGCGCCGCGGCGGGTGCCATCGTCCTGCACCGGTCGCCGTGGACGCCGGCTGCGCTCGCCGGAGCCGCGCTCGCAGTCGCCGAGATGTCCGACCCGACCGAAGCCGCAGCCTTCGCAGCCGCGGCGCGCGCCGCGGGCGTGCCCGTCAACATCGTCGACGAGCCTGCCCTCTGCGACTTCCAGTTCGGCGCCATCGTCAACCGTTCGCCGGTGGTGATCGGGATCTCGACCGACGGCGCGGCCCCCATTCTCGGCCAAGCCCTGCGTCGCCGGCTGGAGACGGCGCTGCACCCGTCCCTGGCGCAATGGGCGAACCTCGCGAAGGCATTGCGGGGACGCGTCGCGCAGCGGCTTGCGCCGGGCGCACCGCGTCGCGCCTTCTGGGAACGATTCGCCGCACGGGCGCTCGCGGGCGACCCGCCCGACGAGACGGCCGGCGCCGCGCTGCTGGAGGAGACGGTGGCCGTGCCGGCTGGCGGACGCGTCACGCTGGTGGGCGCCGGTCCCGGCGACGCCGACCTGCTGACCGTCCGGGCGATGCGGGCGCTGCAGGCGGCCGACGTGATCCTGCACGACGACCTGGTTTCGCCCGAAGTGCTCGAACTGGCCCGCCGCGAGGCGAGGCGGATGTTGGTCGGCAAGCGCGGCGGCCGGGCGTCCTGCGCCCAGGCCGACATCAACGACCTGATGGTCCGCCTGGCCCGCCAGGGCTGGCACGTCGTGCGCCTGAAGTCGGGCGATCCGATGATCTTCGGCCGAGCCGGGGAGGAGATCGCCCGACTGCGCGCCACCGGCATTCCCGTCGACGTGGTTCCCGGCGTGACGGCCGGCCTGTCGCTGGCCGCCGCCCTCGGCGTTTCGCTCACCCACCGCGACCTGGCGCAGTCGGTGCGGCTGGTCACGGGCTGCGCGCGAACCGGCGAACTGCCCGACGATCTCGACTGGCGCGGACTGGCCGATCCGCGCACGACGTCCGTCTTCTACATGGCCGGCCGGACCGCCGGCGCGATCGCTGCCCGACTGGCACGGGAAGGGCTGGCGTCCGACACGCCGGCGGTCGTCGCCACCAGTCTCGGCCGGCCGGAGCAGGCGCTCTGGCGGGGGCGGCTGGACGAACTGGCGGGATCCGCGGCCGGGCGCAGCGGAGACGGGCCGGTAGTGGTCGGGATCGGACGGGTCTTCCACGGGGCGGGCATGGCCGCATCGTTTGCGGACCATCCTGCCGGTGTCCCGTTTCTGACGCCCGCGCTGCGTCTGGCCCGACCGTGATGCTGCACGGTCGCCGCATCGTCGTTCCGGAGAACCGGGCGCTCGACCTGTTCTGCGCGATGCTGGAGCGGCAGGGTGCGACG
>JBKBLL010000269.1:0-4729 GCA_046296375.1 Alphaproteobacteria bacterium
GTGCGGCCGAAGCTGCTGGGCGACGGCCGCGAGCCGGACCTGCTCAGCACCGAGGACCTGGACGCCGGTTCGGCGGACGGCGCCGAGCCGGGCGTGCGCTCGATCCTCAACGCGCGCCTGCTCGACGACATCGCGCGCGACGCCCTGCCGCGCCGCGCGCCGGCGCAGCCCTACCGGCCGGCCTGGCTGGCCGACCCGGTGCACCTCTACGTGACGACCGCGAACCTGCGCGGCGTGCCCTACCGCATCCGCTTCCGCGACGGGGCCCGGGACAAGCTGCTCACCGGCCACGCGATGATGAGCCACGGCGACCGCGTGCACTTCCGCGTGCACGGCCTCGGCGCCGCGTCGTGGCGAAACGACTGGACCGACGGCGACCGCGACGGCACCGACGTCGCGGTCGACGACCTGTTCGCGCCGGGCGGGCCGTCGGCCGCGTGGGAGGCCTACACGCTCGCCGCCCGGGCGACCGGCGCCTTCCCGCTCGGCCTCGCGGCGCGCGGGCTGCCGGGTTCGCTCTACGAGCAGCGCTCCTGGCCGATGGACGTGCCGCCGGGCGTCAACCTCGAGCCGGACTGGCCGGCGGGCTGGCCGAAGCCGGACGCGCCCTACCGCTACGTCTCGGTCGACGGCGGCCTGATCAACAACGAGCCGTTCGAGATGACGCGCTTCGCGATCCGGCGCGACGGCCGGCCGCAGAACCCGCGGGGCGCCGAGGACGCGGACACGGCAGTCGTCATGGTCGACCCCTTCCCCGACGGGCCGGCCTTCGACGAGGACTATCCCGCCGACGACCGGCTGCGGGCCATCGCCCTCGCCCTCTTCCCGGCGCTCAAGAACCAGGTCCGGTTCAAGCCGGGCGAGCTCGTCGCCGCGGTCGCGGAGGACGTCTTCAGCCGCTACATGATCGCGCCGCGCCGCGCCGACGCCGCCGGCACGGCCGCGCCCTACGCGATCGCCTGCGGCGCGCTGGGCGGCTTCGGCGGATTCCTCGACGAAGCCTTCCGCGACCACGACTTCCAGCTCGGCCGCCGCAACTGCCAGAAGTTCCTGCGCGACAGCCTCGCCTTTCCGGACGAACGCAACCGCGTCCTGGCCCACGGCTACCGCCATCTCGAGCCGGCGGCGCGCCGGGCACTTGCCGGCGGGGACGGTGCGTTGCCGGTCATCCCGCTGGTCGGGACCGCCCGCGACGAGGTTCCGGCGCCCACCTGGCCGAAGATGGCGCCGGAACGACTCGACGAACTCGACCGGCGCGTGGGGCAGCGGGCCGACAGGCTGGTGCCGCTGCTGATCGCCGAGGTGGTGCCGAACCGGCTGATGCGCGTCGCCCTGCGCGTGCTGTGGGGGCGCATCCTGCGCGAGAAACTGCTCGGCCACGTCCGCTATGCGGTGCTGAAGGACCTGATCCTGCGCGACCTGCTGGGCGGTACGGCCTGGCGGATCGCCGATCCCGAGGCGCGGCGCGTGATCGCGGCCCTCGCCGATCCGCGCTGGCAACTCCGCTCGGCGGCGGGGATCGCCAGGACCACCGGGCTGCCGGAGGCGGAGGTGCGCCGGCATCTGGCAGCCCAACCGGGACTCGCCGTCCGCGAGCGGATCGGCCGCCGCGATCTCTACCGCCTCGCCGACCGCCGCCTCGGACGCCGGCGCCGGATCCCGGTCGTGCGCTGGATCGTGCAGCGCGTCGTGCCGCTCGCCGTGGATTGAGCCCCGATGGCGGCGGCACCTTTCAGCCAGGAGGCGCGCGCCCATCTAACATCGGGCGCACGCCCATCCAACCAGGCGTGGCGACGCCATCCGATGGAACCGAGGAGTCCGGACGAGATGCAGACGGCATTCCGCACGATTCTTCCCGGCCGCGGCGTGCTCGCCGTGGCGGGCGACGATCGCCGCGACTTCCTCCAGGGGCTCGTGTCGAACGACATGATCAGGGTCGACAAGGGCCGCGCCGTCTACGCGGCACTGCTGACGGCCCAGGGCCGGTTCCTGCACGACTTCTTCGTGCTGGACGCGGGCGACGCGCTGCTGGTCGACTGCGAGGCGGAACGACGCGACGACCTGCGGACGCGCCTCACGCGCTATCGCCTGCGTGCCAAGGTCGCGATCGAAGACCGGACGGACATGCTGGCGGTCGGCGTGCTGACCGGCGACGCGGCAGCGCGCCTGCAGCTCGGACCGGCAACCGGCGTTGCGACGGGCTTTGGCGGCGGCCACGCGTTCGTCGATCCGCGCCTCGCCGCTCTGGGGGTACGGGCCGTCCTGCCGCGCGACACGGCCGAGGCTTCCCTCGCCGAGACCGGCCTGCCGCTCGGCACGCCGGACGACTACGACCGGCTGCGGCTCGGCCTCGGCGTTCCGGACGGCAGCCGCGACATGCCGCCGGAGAAGGCGCTGCTGCTGGAGAGCAATTTCGACGAACTGAACGGCGTCGACTGGAAGAAGGGCTGCTATATCGGCCAGGAACTGACTGCGCGCACCAAGTATCGCGGCCTGCTCAAGCGGCGGCTGATGCCCGTTTCGTTCCGTGGCGACGCGCCGCCGCCGGGAACGCAGGTCGTGCTGGACGGCAAGGATGCGGGCGAGACGCGATCCAGTCGGGACGGCACGGGGCTCGCCCTCCTGCGGATCGAGGCGGCCGAGGCCGCCTTGCGCGGCAACGGCGTGCTGATGGCCGGCGATCTGCCGCTCGCCGTCTCGCGACCAGCTTGGCTCGCGCCGGCCGAAACCGTCAGCCCGGCGCCCAGCGCCGGATGAGGGCGACCGTGTCCGCACGCAGGACCCGATAGGTCTGGCAGGTCGACCAGACGGCCGGCGGCCCCGTCACCTCGATCTGGTCGCCCGGCCCGAAGCGCCGCAAATCGCCGATCAGCGCATAGACGCGCCCGTCGTCGAGCACCAGGACCGGGCATTGCGGGGCCGTGTCGCGCGCCGGTTCCGGCTCCGCCAGGACGCCGGCGAGGCGAAGTCGCACGTCGTCGCGCCACACCGCCGAGGCTTCCGGAACGGCTGTGCGGGGGCTGCCCGCCGCGATCTGCGGCAGCAGTGCCCCAGGGCCTTCGCCCCCGCACGCCGCGAGCATCAGCAGCGCCGGAATCAGCCGGCCGAACGTCGACGCAGAACGGGACAACGACCCCCCTCGACGCGGTCGCACGCTTGCCGCGATGCCGCCGCTCATGGAAACTCCGAGCCCGGAGAGTAGGCTACCCGCAGCGGGTCGGCCACCTCAGTTTCGGGCTCGCTTCAGGAACGGAGATGCGCGTGGCCCCAATCCTTCCGCCGGCCTCCACGGACCGCGCCCGCCGGCACGCCGGCACGGCGGTGTTCCGGTGCGATGCCGGCCCCGGGATCGGCGCCGGCCATGTCCATCGCTGCCTGGCGATCGCCGCTGCCCTCGCCCGGCTGGGCTGGCGGTGCCGGTTCGTGGTCGGGCCCGATACGCCGTCTGCCGTCCCGGCCCTGGCGGCCGATGCGCACCCGGTCACCGCCGTCGCCGACGCGGCCGCCGAACATGCTGCCCTGTTCGCGGCGGGGGCCGACCTCCTGGTGCTCGACCATTACGGCCGCGATGCGGCCTTTTCGGGGCCCTGGCGTCGCGGCGGCATGCGGGTCCTGGCGCTCGACGACGCGCCCGCCCGCGCGCAGGACTGCGACATCCTGCTCGACGCCACGCCGGGCCGTGTCCCGAGCGACTATGCCGGACTCCTGCCGCCGGATTGCCGCGCGATGCTCGGCCCCGCCTTCGCGCCGCTGCATGCCGACTTCCGGCGCCTGCGCGGCCCCACCCTGGCGCGACGCTCGACCGAGGTCCGGCGGGTTCTGGTCGCCGTCGGCGGCGCCGACGGGACCGCGGCGACGGCCAGCGCCGCGAGGGCAGCCGCGAGCGCCCTGCCCGATGCCGCTATCGACGTCGTGGCAGGCGGCGGCGCCCCGTCCCTGGCCGGTATTCGGGACGCCGTCGCCACGATCGGGCCACGGTGCCGGCTGCACGTCGACACGCCGCGCATGGCCGAACTGATCGCCGCGGCCGACCTCGCCGTCGGCGCGGCCGGGGTCTCCGCCTGGGAGCGCTGCGCGCTCGGCCTCCCCGCGCTGGTCTTCTCCGCCGCCGCCAACCAGAAGGCGAACGCGGCCGCCCTTGCCGCGACAGGCGCGGCGGAGGTCCTGGGCACCCCCGAGGCGTGGAACGCGGACGGACTTGCTGCGCGTATCGCCGCGCTCGCGGGCGACGCCACACGCCTCCGAAGCATGTCCGCCGCCGCCGCCGTCCTGACCGACGGAGCCGGGGCGCTGCGCGCCGCGCTGGCCCTGGCCGGCGAGATCGCCCTGGCAGACGGGGGCATCGTGGCGCTCCGCCCCGCGGGCGAAGCCGACACGGAGATGCTCCTGTCCTGGCAGGCGGAGCCCGGCGCACGCCGCTTCGCCCGCGACCCGACGGTCCCGGACGCGGAAGCACACGCGCGCTGGTTCGCCCATCGGCTGGCCGATGCGGCGGGCCTGACTGCCGTCGTCACGGTGGACCGCGCCGGCGCCGGCACCGTTCGGCTCGATATCCACCCGCACGGGCGCGAGGTGGCGGTGATGGTCGGCGCCGCATGGCGCGGACGCGGCGTGGCCACGGCCGCCCTCGCCCTGCTACGCCGCGCGGCGCCGCGCCTCGACCTCTGGGCGGAAATCCTGCCCGGCAATGCGGCCTCCCAGCGGCTGTTCGCCTCCGCCGGCTACCGTT
>JBKBLL010000270.1:0-4720 GCA_046296375.1 Alphaproteobacteria bacterium
GGGCGCGGCGGGGGTCTCTTGGGTCGACCCCCCCGCCCCCCCCCCCCCCCACGGCCTGGTGGTCTTCCACGACGACACCCTGGACCGGACGACGGACGGGAGCGGGCCGCTGCGTTCGGCAACGCTCGAGCACCTCGGATCCCTCGATGCCGGCAGCCGGTACGGACGGGGGTTTTCCGGCGAGCCAATCCCGGTCTTCGAGGACGCGGTCGAGGCCGTGCAGCGACTGGGGCTGTCGATGAACGTCGAGATCAAGACCGACGACGAGACGCCGCGCGACCTCGTCGATGCGATCGTGGCCTGCGTACGCCGGGTCTGGCGCGGCGGCCCGGACCGGCTGCTCTATTCGAGTTTTTCGCCTGCTGCGGTGGCCGCGGTGCGCGATGCGGCGCCGGACTATCCGCGTGGCCTGATCGCCGGGCGCCTCCCGGCCGGCTGGGAGACGACGGCGCGCGAACTGGGCTGCGTGTCGCTGCACCTGGGCTGTCGGGACCTGACGGCGGCGCAGGTGTCGGCGGTGCGCGCCGCCGGCTATGCGCTGGCCGTCTGGACGGTCAACGACCGCGCGGAGGCGGAACGGCTCTTCGCCTGGGGCGTCGATACCATCATCACCGACGATCCGGAGGCGATGCGCGACCTGGGCTGATCGATCCCGCCGGGTGGTCGTTTTCGGGCCGCGTTCTTATATCTAGACATCGTTCGCCGATCGGCGCGCAGCCGACGAGGATCATGACGACGGGGAAGCGACGACCGGAATGCAGTTGAAGACACTGAAGATTTCAGGCCGCGACGTCCTGCCCCTCATCGAGGGCGGCAAAGGTATCTCGGTCTCCAACGGTGAGAGTTCCGGAGCCTGGGCCGAGGCCGGAGGCGTCGGCACCTTCTCGGGCGTCAACGCCGATTCGTTCGACGACAACGGCGTGCTGATCCCGCAGCTCTATTTCGGACGGACCCGGCGAGAGCGGCACGAGGAACTGATCGCGCATGCGATCCGCGGCGCCATCCACCAGGCTCGGGTCGCGTGGGAGCGCTCGAACGGCCAGGGCCGGATGCACATGAACGTGCTGTGGGAGATGGGCGGAGCCGAGCGCATCCTCCACGGCGTGCTGCAGGGCGCGCAGGGGCTGGTGCACGGCGTCACCTGCGGCGCCGGTATGCCCTACAAGGTGGCCGAGATCGCGGCGAGCTACGGCGTCTACTACTATCCGATCGTGTCTTCGGCACGTGCGTTCCGCGCACTCTGGAAGCGCGCCTACAACAAGCATGCCGAATGGCTGGGCGGCGTGGTCTACGAGGACCCCTGGCTGGCCGGCGGTCATAACGGACTGTCGAACAGCGAGGACCCGGACAAGCCGGAGAATCCCTATCCGCGGGTGCGCGAACTGCGCAACGTGATGCGCGAGGCCGGGCTGAACGAGACGCCCATCGTCATGGCCGGCGGCGTCTGGTGGCTGTCGGAATGGTCCGACTGGCTCGACAATCCGGAACTGGGGCCGATCGCCTTCCAGTTCGGCACGCGCCCGCTCCTGACCCAGGAGAGCCCCATCCACGACGAGTGGAAGCGCCGGTTGCTGACGCTGAACGAGGGGGACGTCTACCTCAACCGGTTCAGCCCGACCGGGTTCTATTCCTCCGCCGTCCACAACGCCTTTCTGGAGGAACTGCGGCAGCGCTCAGAGCGGCAGGTGCCGTACTCGCCCGAGCGAATCGGCGAGCACGATACCGCATTGCCGCTGGGGCCGCGCGGCCGGCCGGTCTACGTCACCGCCGAGGATCATGCGCGGGCGCGGAACTGGATCGGGCAGGGCTATACCGAATCGCTCAAGACGCCGGATTCGACCCTGGTGTTCGTCGGCCCGGAAAAGCGCAACGAGATCCTTGAGGATCAGATCAACTGCATGGGCTGCCTTTCGGCCTGCCAGTTCAGCAACTGGGCGCAGACCGAGTCGGGGACGAACGGCCGTCGGGCCGATCCGCGCTCCTACTGCATCCAGAAGACGCTCCAGTCGATCGTCCACGGCGCGGACGTCGAACACCAGCTGATGTTCGCCGGCCACAACGCCTACCGCTTCGCCAGCGACCCGTTTTATCGCAACGGCTTCATCCCCACCGTCCGCCAGCTCGTCGACCGGATCGCGACGGGCCAGTAGTGCGACGGGCCAGTAGCGCGACGGCCAGTAGGGGTGCCGGCTTGAACCGGGCCGGGGGCATGGTGGGCAGGAAGGGCTGCGTTCGGCGCGGCGTGTCTGTATCCTTCCGGTCCGTTCGGTTTCGGAGCGGGTGTCGAGGACGGTGATGCCGACGATCGCGACCATGCCGGGCCGACGGGCAGCGGCGCGTCTGCAGGCGGCCGGACTGCGGCCGACGCGCCAGCGCATCGTGCTGGCCCAGCTGCTGTTCGACGGCGGCGACAGGCATTTTACCGCGGAGCAGCTGCATGGCGACGCCGGTGCTGCGGGTGCCCGCGTGTCGCTCGCCACCGTCTACAACACGCTGCACCAGTTCGTAGCGGCCGGCCTGCTGCGCGAGATCACGGTCGAGCCGGGCCGGTCCTGGTTCGACACGAACACGGCCGGACACCATCACTTCTACCATGCCGACCGGGGGGAACTGCGCGACATACCGGGGCCCGCCCTGGGACTGACGACGCTGCCGGAGGCGCCGGACGGCACGGTGATCGAGCGGATCGACGTGATCGTGCGGGTTCGCAGCGCGGCCTGTCCCGATGCGGATTAGAAGCATTCCAATCGTTGACAGGCTTTCGGCCGCGTCCTTATAACCGGCATTGCCGGTCGGAGCGGGCGCTCGGAGAGCCGAGGCCGGGTCGGCCCTGGAAGCCCGCAGGCGAACGTGCGATAGTCCAAACTGCGTCTCTGCGACGGAGCGCGTAACGATGGCTGTGACCTTGAGCGATCTCGAACGGCGCTGCTTGGACGCGGGGGTCAAGATGACCGCCCAGAGGCGTACGATCCTGCAGGTCCTGGAGGCCGCGGACGACCACCCGTCGGTCGACGAGGTCTATCGCCGTGCGAAGGACATCGATTCCTCCATCAGCATCGCCACGGTCTATCGGACGCTGAGCCTGTTCGACGAGATGAACATCGTCCAGCGGCACGACTTCAACGAGACCTTCGCCCGCTTCGAGGTGAACATCGCCCACCATCACCACCTCATCGACGTGGCGACGGGAGAGGTGATCGAGTTCCAGAACGAGCCGCTCGAACTGCTCAAGGCGAAGATCGCCGAGGAACTGGGGTATGATCTCGTCGACCACCGGCTGGAACTCTATGGTCGCAAGAAGAAGTCCTGATCCCGCCGATGCCGCGTCCTGCGGCACGGACGCTCTGCTCGGCGACTGCCGGTGCAGGCCGGCCGTGCGCCGTGCGTTCTCGGAGATGCTGACGTCCGGATCGTGCGAGCGGATCGCCATGGACGTCGCCTGCCGGGTCTATCGCTACCACCACCCCGAGGTCCCGCCGTTCCAGGTGCGCGACATCGTGCAGGTCTGGGTCTACCAGGGCCCTTTTCACTGATTCCGAAACGGCCGGCACGGCCGCCGCGACAATACGCGCGGACGCCCCGATTGCGGTTGCGACCGCGCCGACGGCGCGGTTAGTTACCTGCCGAGGAGGCCGCATGGACGACGATCTGGACGGCGCGGGTCTGGCGCTGCTGCCCGCGGGCTTGAGAGACGTATTGCCGCCCGACGCGGGATTCGAGACGGAGGTCGGCCGCCGCCTGCTCGAGATCTTCGCCCGGTTCGGCTACGAGCAGGTCGCGCCGCCGCTGGTGGAATTCGAGGAGTCCTTCCTCAGCGGCACCGGCGCCGCGATGGCGCGCGACACGTTCCGCCTGATGGATCCCGTCTCGCAGCGGATGATGGTCGTCCGCTCCGACCTCACGCCGCAGGTCGCGCGGATCGCGACGACGCGCCTCGCCGGCGCGCCGCGGCCGCTGCGCCTCGCCTATCTCGGCCAGGTCCTGCTGGCCCGCGGCCGGCAGCTGCGGCCGCAGCGCCAGTTCCGGCAGGCCGGCATCGAACTGATCGGCGCCACCGCGCCCGAGGCGGATGCGGAGGCGATCGTGCTGGCGGTGACGGCACTGTCGGCGCTCGGCCTCGCCGACATCACCGTCGATCTCAATCTGCCGACCCTGATCCCGTCGCTCTGCGCCGATCTCGGCTATTCCGGGCTGCGGCTGGCGCGTCTGAAGGGGGCCCTCGACCGCAAGGACGCGGCCGCGGTCGGCCAGCTGGCGGATCGGGGGCGCGACACGCTGCTGGCGCTGCTCGCCGCCGCCGCCCCGGCCGAGGAGGCGCTGGCACGGCTGGCGACCGTCGACCTGCCGCCCGACGCGGCCGCGGCGCGTGCCGAACTGGCGGCCATAGTGCCGCGCGTGCGCGCCGAGCTGCCCGATCTCACCCTGACCGTCGACGCCGTCGAGCATCGGGGCTTCGAGTATCACAGCGGCACGAGCTACACGATCTTCGGCCGCGGCCTGCGCGGCGAACTCGGCCGCGGCGGCCGCTATCTCGCCGGCGGCGGCGCCGAGACCGAGCCCGCCGTCGGCATGACGCTGTTCCTTGACGCGGTGCAGCAGGCGCTGCCGCCGGCGCGCGCCGCGGCGCGGCTGTTGCGCAAGGTGGGGGCGGTGGTGACGCAGGCGGCGTTCGTCATCGACCTGCCCGAACTGGGCGGGGCTGACGCGCTGCGTGCCGAGA
>JBKBLL010000271.1:0-4702 GCA_046296375.1 Alphaproteobacteria bacterium
GGGGCCGGCTGGATCCTCGACCTGCAGCCGCAGGGCGCTCGGCCCGAGCGATCTCTGGAGGTCCGGACAGAGACGGGCAACCCCGGTCCGCGGGTCCTGGTCGAGGTCGAGACGCCCGGCCCCGTGGTCGAACTGACCGATCCCGATGCCGGCGATCGCCTCTTCGTCGTGCCGCTGCGGCCGGTACTGCTGGGGCTGGCGGCGGCCCGGCAGTACCCGGAGTTCGCCCTGCTGCCGGCGCCGCAGGGCCTCGCCGTCGCCGCCCGGACAGAGAGGCTTCAGGTCGGCCTGATCCCGGAGGGCGTGGAGATCACGACGGCGCGCGGCCTGCTGATCCGGAGCGACGCGGTCGCCCCTCCCGCCCCGGCTCCCGTCCGCCAGGCCGAAACCGGAACGCCGCTCTTCGCAATGCACGCCTGGATGCGCGCCGGCCAGCCCTTCGTCGAGACGCGCAACGCCCTTCAGCGCGCCGCGGCAGAAGCGCCGGATACCGACCGTAACCCGGCGCGACTGGAGCTGGCGCAGTTCCTGTTCTCCCGCGGGATGGCGGCCGAGACGCTCGGCGTACTGCGCCTCGTCGAAGACGAGGCGCCGGCGATGACGTCGAGGCCGCAGTTTCTCGCCATGCGCGGCGCCGCTCGGCTGCTCGCCGCCCAGCAGGAGGAAGCGCGAGCCGACCTGGAGGACCCCGTCCTGGCGGGCGAGCCCGAGGCGGCGCTCTGGCGTGGCCTGGAGCTCGCCCGGGCCCGACGCTGGACCGCCGCGGCACCGCTGCTGCGAGCCGGCCAGCACTTCGTCGAGACCTATCCCGACTGGCTGCGCGCCGACTTCGCGCTGGCGGGCGCAGAAGCGGGGTTGGAGATCGGCGACCCGCGGATGGCCGACGGCTGGCTCTCCCTGCTGGGCCCGGGCGACCTGGACGAACCGCTGCGGTCGCGGGTCGCCTATCTGCGCGGCCGGCTGCTCGTCGCCGACGGCTCCCTCGCCGCCGGACGTCAGACGCTGGAGCGGGCGGCCGCCGGCCGGGACCGCCTGACCCGCGCGCGCGCAGGCCTCGCCCTGGTCGACCTGGGCCTCGCGGACGGCAGCCTCGCGCCGCGCGATGCGATCGAGGAGTTGGAGCGGCTGCGCTTCGCCTGGCGTGGCGACGCCCTCGAATACGAGGTGCTGGCACGGCTGGGGAAGGCCTATCTCGACGCGGGCGAGTACTGGGAAGGGCTCACGGTCATGCGTGACGCCCTGACCGTGTTTCCCGAGGGCGATCGCAGCGCGCTGCTGACGGAACGGATGACGGCCGCCTTCCGTGCGCTGTTCACGGAAGGCAAGGCGAGCGACCTGTCGCCCCTCAGGGCAATGGCCCTCCATGCGGAGTTCCGCGAGCTGACGCCGGCCGGCGCCGACGGCGATGGCATTCTGCGCCATCTCGCCGGCCGGCTGGTGGCGCTCGACCTGTTCGAACCGGCGGCGGCGATCCTGGACGACCTGGTCCGCAACCGCCTGTCTGGATCGCCGCGGGCGCGCTCGATCGCCGACCTCGCCCTGGTGCATCTGCTCGACGACAAGCCGGATGCCGCGCTGAAGGCACTGGATCTTGCGGGCCCGGACGAGGCCGGCGCCACGACGCGTCGGCGGCATCTGCGCGCCCGGGCGCTCGCCGCGCTCGGCCGAACGGCCGAAGCGCTCCGCCTTCTCGCCGGCGATCGCAGCCGCGACGGGGAGACGCTGACCGCCGACCTGCAGTGGCGCACTGCCGACTGGAGCGGCGCGACCGCCACCTACCAGCGCATCGTCGCCGGCATCGACGACGCCGGACCGCTATCCGAGGAAGACGCCCGCATGGTGCTCCGGCTGGCGGTGGCGCAGACGCTGGCGGGCGATCTGGACGCCGCACGCAGCCTGGGCGGTCGCTACGGCCGGACGATGGCGGCCACCGGCCAGGCCGCCGCCTTCGCGCTCGTAACCACCGGCTCGCAGGGTGAACTGGGCATCGACCGGATCGCGGCGACGTTGGCTGGCGTCGACGACCTGAGGGCACAGCTGAAGACCTACCGCGAGGGGCTGGAGAAGCCGGCACCCGCGGACGGATCGTCGTGAGCACCGGGGCGCGGCAATTCGCCGCGATTCTCGCGTTTAAGTCCGACTTCACCAAGGGGGCGCAGGGTACATCCCCGAAGCAAGCAGCTGGGGCCGCGACGTCCGCCGCCTTCGACAGTGCCGATACCATCCATCAGTGGCCTTCGATGCGGCGGCGGGGATCGGCGAAATCGTCGAACTGATCAACGGCATCGCCGCCATCCATTCCCAGGCCGGCGAGGTCGTGGGCGGAATCGCCGGCGCGGTCGTCGACATGCGCAGCTTCGCCACCGGCATCGCCGCCGCGGTGGAGCAGCAGATCGCGGCCGTGCAGGAGGTCGCCCGCCCGGCTGCGGGCGGGGCGCCGGAACGGCTTTACCCCCGCCCGTCCGGCTGCTTCTATCGGCGCCGGTCCACCCGACCGAAGGCCACGCGGCCGAAGCCCGCCCAGGAGGAAGCATGTCCGACCCGAACTTCGACCCGGATGCGATCCTCGCCGGACTGCGCGAATGGGTCGAGATCGAGAGCCCGACCTACGACCCGGCGGCGGTCAACCGCTGCATGGACGCCGCCCAGGCGGCCCTCGAAGGCATCGGCGGCTCGTCCGAGCGCATTCCGGGCCGCGACGGCATCGGCGACATCGTGAAGGTCCGCCTGCCCGGCGAGAAGAACGGCCCGGGCATCCTTGTCCTCGGCCATCTCGACACCGTCCACGAGATCGGCGCGCTGGCCGGGCCCCTGCGCTTCCGGCGCGAGGGCGACAGGGTCTACGGCCCCGGCATCCTGGACATGAAAGGCGGCAACTACATCGCCTACTGGGCGCTGCGCCAACTCTATGGGACCGGCAGCCGGCCGAAGCTGCCGGTCACCTTCATGCTGATTCCCGACGAGGAGGTCGGCAGCCCGACCTCGCGCGACGAGATCGAGGCCGAGGCGAAGAAGCACAAGCTGACCCTGGTGGTCGAGCCGGCGCGCGACGACGGCGCGCTCAAGACCGGCCGCTACGGCATCGCCCGCTATCGCATCCGTACCGAAGGCGTGCCCGCCCATGCCGGCGCGCGCCATGCCGACGGCCGCAGCGCCATCCGCGAGATGGCGCACCAGATCCTCGCCATCGAGGGCATGACAGACTATGAGCGCAACATCACGCTGAACGTCGGCAACATCGCCGGTGGCAAGCACGTCAACGTGGTGCCGGTGCATTGCGAGGCGCAGATCCTGGCGCTCGTCCCCGGTCCGGCCGACGAGAAGGAGGTGCTCGACCGCCTGCTCGGCCTGAAGCCGGTGAACCCCGACGTGAAGGTCGAGGTCGAGCGCTTCCTGTTCCGCCCTTCCTTCGAGATGTCCGCCGAGGGCCGCAAGCTCTACGATCACGCAGTGAAGCTGGCGCGCGAGATCGGCTTCGATCCCGACCATTTCACCGCCGGCGGCGGCAGCGACGGCAACTTCACCGGTGCGCTCGGCGTGCCCACCCTGGACGGGCTCGGCATGGTCGGCAGCGGCCCGCACACCGAGCACGAGCACATCCTGTTCTCGCACATCGCACCACGCACCCGCCTGCTCTATCGTCTGTTCGAGACGCTGGAATAGGCCGGTGGAACACGCTGCCGCGGACGGCATGGCCCGCGACTTCCTCGGCTATGGCGGCGACCTGCCCTACATCGTGCCGGTGCTCGGCCGCGCGCACGTGGTGCTGCCCTACAGCTTCGACACGAACGACATGCGCTTCACCGCACAGGGCGGATCGTCCACGCCCGCGGCTTCGCCGACTGCTGCGTCGACGCCTTGGACTGGCTGTGGCGCGAGGCGGCCGGGCGGCCGCGCATGATGGCGGTCGGCCTGCACCTGCGCATCGTCGGCCGGCCCGGACGCATCGGCGGGCTGGAGACGTTCCTGAACCACGTCCGCGGCAAGGGCGGCGCGTGGTTCGCCTGCCGCGAGGACATCGCCCGGCGCCGGCGCGGCATCGCCGGCCTGCCGGCCTGGATGCCCACGGTACCGGATGCGTCCACCGCGGGGGACGGCTGACCGGACCATGCCCCGCCCGCGTTCCCACAAAGGGCTCCGCGCGGTTCTCTGCGCCGCAGCCCTCGGCCTCGCGCTCGCCGCCTGCGCGCCCACGGTGCAACCGGCCGGGCCCGGCCCGACCGGTCGGGAGCGCCTCGCCGGCGGCGGCGGCGTGCTGCGCTTCGAAGCGACGGACGGCACCGTCCTGCCGATGCGCCGCTGGCTGCCGGAGGGGCCGCCGCGTGCTGTGATCCTGTCGCTGCACGGGTTCGGCGACACGGGCAATTCCGTCCTCATGCCCGCACCGCGCTTCACCGCCGGCGGCGTCGCCCTTTACGCCTATGACCAGCGGGGCTTCGGCGCGGCGCCGAATCATGGCCGCTGGCCGGGCATGGAGCGCCTCGTCGCCGACGCGCGCGACGCGATCGCGCTGCTGCGTGCCCGCTATCCGGACACGCCGCTCTTCGCCATGGGCGAGAGCATGGGCGCCACCGTGCTCCTCGTCGCGCTGACCGGGCCGGAGGCGCCGGACGTGGACGGCGCCATCCTGCTCGCGCCCGCGGTGTGGAGTGCCGAGCGCATGCCGTGGCTCTACCGCGCGACCCTGGCGCTGGCCGCGCAT
>JBKBLL010000272.1:0-4701 GCA_046296375.1 Alphaproteobacteria bacterium
GCCTCCGCCATCTCGTCGTCGGAGACGGTGACGTTGAGGCGCTGCGCCTCCTGCATCTGCCGGCGCGCGTCGACGAGCTGGCGTAGCGCCTGCGGCAGGAGGCGCTGCGGGTTCTCCGGCGTGGCCGGCAGATTGGCGCTGAACAGGCCGAGGCGCAGGCGCGCGTCGAGGTCGTAGGTGGAGATGATCTGGTCGTTCACCACCGCGGCGATGGGCCGCCCCACCAGGGCGGCGAATCCCTGCTGGGCGGCAACGGGCGCCGCGGCCATCGCGGCAGCGATCGCGAGGGCGGCACAACGGAAGAAAGCCGTCAGGCTGAAGGGCATGTTCGCAGAACTCGTGACTCGGGTGCGGCCGTCCCCCGGGACCGCGGACAATAGCCTCGCCGCTCGCCCGACGCAAACCCGTCGGTAGCGCCGCGTATGCAGGGTCTCGTCGGGTGGCCGCCGGCGATGTGCCGACGGGAGCCGGGTACGGTCACGCGAAACTTGCGCCCCGGCGCCGCCGGCGCTACGTCATCCGCCCGAGGGCCTGTAGTTCAGCGGTTAGAACGCACCGCTCATAACGGTGTTGTCCCAGGTTCGAATCCTGGCGGGCCCACCATACCCGCTTCGCCGCGGCGGGCGGGTTTGTGGGGAGGCCGTGATGGCGGACGGCGGGACGGACGGGGACCGCGATACCGATCTGGCCTTCGATGTGCTGGTGGTCGGCGCCGGCATGGTGGGTGGCAGCCTCGCGGCGGCGCTCGGACGGGTGGGCCTGCGCATCGCGGTGGTCGACCGGGAGGCGCCGGAGACGCTGACCGCGACCGCCTTCGACGGCCGGACCTCGGCCATCGCGCACGGCTCCAAACGCATCCTGGAAGGTGCCGGCCTGTGGCCGGCCCTGGCGGAGGAGGCGGAACCGATCCGCGACATCCGCGTGTCCGACGGCGGTTCGCCGCTCTTCCTGCACTATGACCATGCGGAGGTCGGCGACGCGCCCCTCGGCTACATCGTCGAGAACCGGGCGCTGCGCCGGGCCGTCTTCGCGCATCTCGCCCAGGCCTCCGGGGTCGACCTCTTCGCGCCGGCCACGGTGGCGACGGCCCACAGGGCGGCGGGCGGCACGCGCGTCGAACTCGCCGACGGCCGCCGGCTATCCGCACCGCTGGTCGTGGCCGCCGACGGCAAGGGCTCGCGGCTGCGGCGCGAGGCGGGTATCGCGGTCGCCACCTGGACCTATCCGCAGCACGCCATCGTCTGCGTCGCCCGGCACGAGCGGCCGCATCGCGGCGTGGCGCACGAGCGCTTCCTGCCCGCGGGGCCGTTCGCGATCCTGCCGATGCGTGACGCACGGCCCGATGAGCCCGGGATGGCCGAGCCGAAAGCGGGCGATCGGGGGTTGGACTCCGGGCCGCACCGCTCGTCGATCGTCTGGACCGAGCGCGCCGACCTGGTGCCGCGCCTGATGGCGCTCGACGATGCCGGCTTCGACGCCGAGCTGCGCCGGCGCTTCGGCGATTTCTATGGCCATGTGCACGCGGTCGGGCCGCGCTGGACCTATCCCCTGTCGGCGCTCAACGCACAGCGCTACGTGGCGCACCGGCTGGCGCTGGTGGGCGACGCGGCGCATGCGATCCACCCCATCGCCGGCCAGGGCCTCAATCTCGGCATTCGCGACGTGGCGGCGCTGGCCGAGGTACTGGCCGACGCCCACCGGCTCGGCCTGGACATCGGCGGCGGCGCGGTGCTGGAGCGCTACGAGCGCTGGCGGCGTTTCGACGCGCTGATGCTCGTGGCGGTCACCGACGGGCTGAACCGCCTGTTCTCCAACGATGTCGGGCCGGTACGGCTGGCCCGCGACCTGGGCCTGGCCGCGGTCAACCGCATCCCACCGCTGCGGCGCTTCTTCATGCGTCATGCGATGGGAATGGTCGGCACGCTGCCCCGGCTGGCGCGCGGCGAGCCGCTCTGATCCGGTCCTTCGTGGGGAGCCTGCCCCAACGGCTCGTCAGCGTCCGGTCATGTCCGACCAGAACCGGCGGAATGCGTCGCCCGACGCGTCCCGGTGAATGCGAAGCATCCCGACCTCTCCCGAGATCGCGTTGTCGGCGCCGACGTTGGCGGTGATGCCCCAGAACCCGTGGTCAGTGTCGCCCGGCAGGCCGTAGCGCAGGTCGGTCGCCTCCACCCGTGTTCCGCCCGCAGGATCGGGTGCGGCCCGCCACAGCACGCGGTCCATCGAGAACCACTCGAACAGCGCCGCTTCGGAGGTGGCCCGCACCGGTTCGATGGCGGGATCGGTTTCCACGGGATAGGCACGCCAGTCGATCGGGCGGGGGTTGAGGACGGAATAGTAGCCGACATGCGCCGCCTCGGGCGTGCGCGCGAGGACACGGCGATAATAGGGCTGGAACAGCATCGGATAGGCATCGATGGCGGCCGCCTCGCCGAAATCAGCCGCCGCGACCCGCTTCACATGATCGTTGATCGCCCAGCCGCCGAGCGAATAGGCGCCGATCAGGATCAGCGCCGTCGCTGCCATGTCCTGGGCGAATCGTGGCCGTGTCCGTGCCAGCGATCCGATGATCACCACGGCGAGCAGTATCGCCGAGTAGACCGGATCGATGATCGGCAACGCGTCGATGGCGAAGCGCGTGTCGGTGAAGGGCCAGAGCAGCTGCGTACCGTAGCTGGTGAACAGGTCGATCAGCGGATGTGTCATCAGGACTAGGATCGCGAGCCAGGTCCAGGCGCGCAGCGTATCGCGCGATACGACGTCGGACCGGTCCACCGTGCGGTGGCGGTGGAAACGCCACAGCCCCCATCCGATCAGCGGTCCCACCACCGGTCCGAAGAACAGCGAGTGGGTGAGGCCCCTGTGATGCTCCCAGGCGGCGAACGGCCCGGCGACCCATCCCACCGCCACGTCCAGGTCCGGTACCAGACCCAGCACCGCGCCGGCGACGATCGCCTTGCGGCCGAGCCGGTGGCGAAACCCCGCCTGGGCGACGGTCGCGCCGAACAGCATCTGGGTAACCGTGTCCATGCCGGGGACGATCCTTGCGGGGGGCGGGGGCGCCCGGCCGAAATGGCCGGGGCACTTGTCAGACGCAACATCTATACCGATGCCGGGCCGCCGACAGAGGTGCTGGCGCGTCGGGGCACGCCGGTCCCCGAACCCTTCGAGACCTGCAGACAGCCGACGTCGTCAGTCGCGGTCGGGCGCGCCGAGCGGGAAGAGCGGCCGATATGGCCGCGCCTCGTCGACTGCTCGCGCGAAGGAGGGGCGGGCGAGAAGGCGGCGGCGATAGGCGAGCAGTTTCGTGAAGGCTCCGTCGATCGGGTGCACCCAGTCGGCGTAGAAGAGCGCCGGTGCGGCCGCGCAATCGGCGAGGCTGAAGCCGCAGCCTGCCGCCCAGTCGCGTTCCGCCATCGCGTGATCGAGCCAGCCATAGGCGATGTCGAGCGTTGCGCGCGCCTCGGCGACGTCCTGGCTGTCGCGCGCCTCCGGTGCCCGGATGGCGTCGAACACGATCCTCATCATCGGGGTCATGACGTAATTGTCGAAGATGCGGTCCACCTTGCGAACTTCGAGCGCCTCGCGGGGATCTTGCGGGATCAGGCGAACCGGACCGGGATGCCGCTGGTCCAGATGCTCGATGATGATGCTCGATTCGACGACCGTGGCGCCCGCGTCGACCAGGACGGGGAACCGCTTGAACGGCCACAGCGCCGCCAGTTCCGCCGATGCCGCCTCGTCGCCGGGCGTGAGCATGCGGAAGGTGAAGGGGGTGGCGTTCTCGTAGAGCGCGATCAGGACTTTCTGGCAGTAGGACGAAAAGGGGTGCGCATACAGATCGACGGACATCCGGTCCTCCTCCAGCGTCGCGGTTGCGGCGCAATGCGGGACAGCCGCTCCGGGATCGAGTGGCCGCGCTTCGATCAGGTAGACTGATTGCGTATCGCAATCGGTTGTCGTTTAGCGCCACCGATCCTAGTTTGCAAGCAGTCTGTCTGGAGGTCATTGCAATGGTGGCGCAGCGGTCCGGTTGTCCCATCAACCTGACGCTGGAGGTGCTGGGGGACCGCTGGAGCCTGATCGTCATTCGCGACGTCATGTTCGGCTGTCGACGGCATTTCCGCGAGCTGCTGACCCGGTCGGAGGAGGGGATTGCGTCCAATATCCTGGCCGACCGGCTCAAGCGGCTGGTCGAGGCGGGGCTGCTGTCGAAGCGCGACGATCCGAGCCACCGGCAGAAGGCGATCTACAGCCTGACCGAACCCGCCATCCAGCTGGTGCCGCTGCTCGCTCAGATGGGCGCCTGGGGGCGCCGTCATACCCCGGTGTCGGAGGAACTCTCGATCCGGGCGCAGCTGCTGGAGGAGGGCGGGGCAGCGATGTGGGAGGCCTTCATGGACGAGTTGCGGAGCATCCATCTCGACGCCCCCGCGAAGGGCCCGTCCATCCTCGCCGAACTCCAGGCGGCGTTCGAAGCGGTCGTCGCCCGCAAGGCCGCCGAGGGGCGCTGACAGAGACGCGAGGGCGGGACGCGCCGGTCAGGACGTGAGCGTCGACAGCCACGCGCGGCAGGCGGTTTCCGGGTCGTGAGCCCCGGCCAGGTTCAGCACGGGCCCTTCGTTCTCGCAGACGCATCGGCCCATCTGCGCGGCGATGTCCGACAGCTTCGCCCGCACGTCGGCGGGCGCGTCCACGCGG
>JBKBLL010000273.1:0-4665 GCA_046296375.1 Alphaproteobacteria bacterium
GCCTTGCGGCGGTCGCCGAAGCCGGGGGCCTTCACCGCCGCGACCTTCAGGCCGCCGCGCAGCTTGTTGACGACCAGCGTCGCGAGCGCCTCACCCTCGATGTCCTCGGCCACGATCAGCAGCGGACGGCCGCTCTGCACCACGGCCTCGAGGACCGGGAGCATCGCCTGGAGAGCGGAGAGCTTCTTCTCGTGCAGCAGGATGTAGGGGTTCTCCAGTTCGCACGTCATCTTTTCGGCGTTGGTGATGAAGTAGGGCGAGAGATAGCCGCGGTCGAACTGCATGCCCTCGACCACGTCGAGTTCGGTCTCCAGGCTCTTCGCCTCCTCGACCGTGATCACGCCCTCGTTGCCGACCTTCTGCATGGCTTCGGCGATCATCGCGCCGATCGACTTGTCGCCGTTCGCCGAGATCGTGCCGACCTGCGCCACTTCCTCGCTGGTCTTGATCTTCACCGACCGGCTCTTGAGGTCGGCGACGACGGCTTCGACGGCCAGGTCGATGCCGCGCTTCAGGTCCATCGGGTTCATGCCCGCCGCAACCGACTTCGAGCCCTCGCGCACGATCGCCTGGGCGAGCACGGTCGCGGTGGTGGTGCCGTCACCGGCCACGTCGTTGGTCTTCGAGGCCACTTCGCGCACCATCTGGGCGCCCATGTTCTCGAACTTGTCCTTGAGTTCGATCTCCTTGGCGACGGTGACGCCGTCCTTGGTGATCCGCGGCGCGCCGAACGCCTTGTCGATGACGACGTTGCGGCCCTTGGGCCCCAGCGTAACCTTGACCGCGTCGGCGAGGATGTTGACGCCGCGCAGCATGCGGTCGCGCGCGTCGGTGCTGAACTTGACTTCTTTGGCAGCCATTGTCTTCGTTCCTCAGGTTTCTTCGGGCTTTGTCGCTATACCGGCCGCAGGGATCCGGCCGGGGCCGGGCGCGCTCAGGCCGCCGCCTTGGTCGCCGCGCTGCTCTCGACGATGCCCATGATGTCCGACTCCTTCATGATCAGATATTCCTGACCATCGAGCTTGACCTCGGTGCCGGACCACTTGCCGAACAGGATGCGGTCGCCGACCTTCACGTCCAGCGCCTGGATCTCGCCCTTCTCGTTGCGGGCGCCCGGGCCGACCGCGACGACTTCGCCCTCCTGCGGCTTCTCCTTGGCCGTGTCGGGAATGATGATCCCGCCGGGCGTCTTCTGCGTCTCCTCGACGCGCTTGACGACGACACGGTCATGCAGAGGCCTGAAACGCATCTGACTGCTCCCTTGCAGATTTCGGTTTTGAGGATCTGGAATGCGGCGGCACGACCTGTACCGCTTCGGGCCACGATCTAGCCCGGCCGCCAAATCCTTTCAAGGGGTTTTTAGCACTCATCGTGGCCGAGTGCTAGCGATGATACCGCTGTCGGCAGCAGCCACCGGTGTCTGCTGCTAATACGTTGTATTCATTGATTTTTAATGTCGGCTGTGCGGAACTTTCCAGGTCACGCGCACATTCCGCGTAGGCTTCATCGGGGAGACGGAGTCATGACGGACCTGGAAAAGCAGCTTCTCGGGTGGCGGCTGACGACCGCCGAGATCGTCTATCGCATGCCGGACCATCCCAGCCTCCTGCAGACCTTCGTCTGGCAGAAGCTGGACGCCGCGCCGCGCTATCCGGCGCTGCAGAAGTTCCTGGATTTCTGGGAACGCGAGATCGAGGCGAAGATCCACTCGGTCCGGGTCGCCCAGCGCGAGATCGTCCGACCGAGCGAGCTACGGCACACGCCGCATCTCGCCCAACTCCACTGACGGCCGGTCAGCCGCCGGGTCCCACCCGTTTGCCCGCGATGGTGCCGACGCCGACATAGCTCCCGCCGGAACCGTTGTCGCCGCTCAGGATCAGGTCGCCGATGATCCCGCTCACGGGATCGCTGCCGTTCCGGGCGAACGACCCCACGATGTGGCCGCCGACCAGGCTGTCGCTCGAGGAGAGGCCCACCGCCATCCGATTCGTCACGCCGCTCGTCGTGCCCGCGTAGTTGCGGCCGTCGAAGCCGTCGATCTGGATGCCGCCGGTGCGGGTCCGGAAGTCGAAATTGCCGGTCATGGTGCCGCTCGCCATGCGATAGGTACCTGCATCCACGACGCTGCCGACGGCGTGTCCCGCATAGGAGGCGGTGCCGGTGGTCGGGATGTCGGATGGGCCGGGCAGCACGCCGGCCACCCAGGTGCCGAGCGCGAAGAGTTCGCGTTCGGAATTCGACGACCCTCCGTATCCGGGCAGGTCGGCGGCCCAGTATCCCCACGTCAGGAAGTCGCACGAACAGATCTTCGACTGGTCGACCCCGTTCACCGGCGGGAACAGGTTGGCGGTGACCATCATGGTGCGGGGCCCGTCGGGTGTGCCGCCGGGCGGGCCCTGGGTCAGAATCGCCGCGAACGACCGGTCGTCGTAGAAGACGCTGTTCGCCGTATAGCCCCTGCCGAAGCGGATCCCCAGGATCTCCGCGTCGACATGGTTGGCCGTGACGTCGCGCTCGATCCGGAGTGTGGGTTCCGGGTCGCCGGCCGCCTCGATGAAGCCCTCGAGATCGGTCCTCGTGGACAGCAGGGCGAGCGGGTCGCTGACGCCGTCATAGGCGAAGCTCAGCGTGGTGCCGTAGCCCTCGACTTCTCCGGTCGTGCGGGGTCCGCGCGGGCCGGACGGCGGGCCGGGCAGGAAGGAGAACAGGTCGACCATCGGCGACGAACCGGAGCGGATCTGCTCGCTGGCGCCGGTCTGGACGACCTCGCGAAGTTCGTCCCCCAGATTGCCGGTGCCCGGCTGCAGCAGCGGCGTGCTGCCTTCGCTCGCCTGGTTGCCGGCGGAGAACTGCAGGATGCCGCCGCCGGGGAGCTGACTGCCCAGGCCGAGCCCGGCCTGCGCGTCGTTCGGAACGTCCGGCGCGCCGCCCGAGCCCGGCGTGTTCAGACTGGCGAGAAGGGAACGCAGGCGTTCGGACGTTGCCCGTCCCACGTCGCGCGGCGTCCCGTTTTCGAGCGTCACGCGCCTGCCGACCGACCGCGCGTCCATGTGCAGGCTGCCGCCCTCGCCGGTCACCGTCAGTTCCTGTCCGGCCACGAACACGATGTCGAAGGGTTCGGCGTCGCCCAGGACGACGCTGCCGCGGATGCCGAGTGTCGCGGTCGGCGTGCGGATCGTGGCACCGCTGGCCGCGCTGATCTTGCCGCCGACGAACCGGAAGACGCCTTTCGTGACGGAGACGGCCAGTTCGCCGGTCGAGCGGTTGGGATCGAAGACGAACCGGTCGATGACGACTTCGGCGTTCGGCCCGACCGTGAGCGTCGACTGATCGAGGAACAGGATCTGCGTCTGCCCGCCCGGCGCCGTCGCAATCCGCTCCTCGAACACGATGTCGGAGCCGATCGTCAGCGTGCGCATCTCGCCGCCGGGTGGCGTTCCCGTCGCCTGGGGATTGACGGCGGCCGTCGTTCCGACGCGCGCCGCGTCGGCTGCGAGCGGCGCGAAGGCCGCTGCACCGGCCAGCAGCGCGGCGACCGGCAACCATTGGGAAGACCGCATCACATCACCCCTTCCAACTTCGCCGTCAGAAGACGGCGAGCACGCCCAGCGTGAACGACCAGTTGTCGTATCGGTAGTTCGGCAGGTTGGAGTCCTGGTCCTCGTAGCGCACCTGCGCCTCGACCGAGAGGTCGGAACTCAGGCGGGCCGAATGGTTCAGGCTGACCTGCCAGATCTTGTCGCGCCGGCTCCGATTGGGGTTCACGACGATGTCGGGGTCGTCATACCAGCGCTGGCCGAGCGAAACGGCGAGAGCGATCTGCCAAGGCACGTCGATCGATTCGATCGGCGATGCGTAGCTGTAGCGCACGCCGCCGAGCAGGCCGTATTCGTAGTTCGCCTGATAGTCGCGCCGCGCCTCCTGGCGGACGAACGTCGCGCCGCCGAACACGGTCCAGTCGACGTCGACCGCCACCCGTCCGCTCAGCCCGATCGTGTGCTCGAACCCGCTCCGGTCTTTGGCTGTCGGGGTGCGGCTGGAGTTGTGATAATCCTTGTAGCGGAGCGTGTAGCCCAGATCGACGATGGCGCGGTCGCCGACGACCTGCGTGAACTCCGCACCGGCACCGGCAGTGGCGTAGAGCAGCCGCCGGCCGAGGTCGACGACGTTGCCGAGCGCGAAGACGCGCAGGAAGCTGCCGTCCCAGGCACCCGGCATGAGGGCGAAGCGCGGGCCGGTCTGCACCTCGGCCAGGGCCACGTCCAGTTCGGTGAAACGGAACTGCCAGGCCGTGTAGCCGGCCAGCCGCGTTTCCCACCACTCGCCGAAGGGCGAATCGAAATTGTAGCGGTGCACCAGGGAGCCGGCGAGGAAGGCGTTGAAATCGTCGTCGGGGCGGAAGTCGGAGTCGAGCCGTGCATCGATACCGAACACCTGTACCTGGCCCGCTGCGGGGCCGGCGTTGGCGTTGGTCTGGTAGCGGAAACCGCCGAACACCGAGCCGGCGAACACGTTCTTCGCCGTCCTCTGGTCGATCTGGGCCAGCAGCGCCTCGATCCGTTCCTTGACGTCCGGCGGCATGTCCGGCGCCTTCAGCGCGTCCTGAAGGTAGACCCGCGCCATCTCGTCGGCGCCGATGCGCATGTAGAGCGCACCCAGTTCCAG
>JBKBLL010000274.1:0-4637 GCA_046296375.1 Alphaproteobacteria bacterium
GCGGGCGTCGATCAGCGCTTCGGCGAAGCTGCACTCCTGCTCCAGCGCCTCATGCGCCTGCCGATAGTCCGGCTCCCGCCTCCATCTCCGTTCCGCGGCAAACCGCGGATCCCGCTCCTCCCGCGGACATCATCGACGCAGCCCGGCGCACGGGGGCGCGGTTTGCGGGCAGGGGGGCGGCCCCTCATCCCAGCAACGCCCGCGCCTCCTCCCACACGTCGCGCGCGATCTCCGCGGCCGGGGCGGCGCGGGCGAGGGCGGCGGACTGGCCGGCCCAGGCCTGGATGCGGTCGATGTCGTCGGTGCGGGCGCCGAGGCCGCGCATGGCCTGGGTCAGGCCGCGCTGAACCGGATAGGGGGCGGGCGGCGGCGCGTCGGGGGCCGCGGCGGCGAGCGCGTAGCGGGTGGCGACGCTGCGCCCGGGGCGGCCGGAGAAGGCACGGGTGACGAGGGTCCGCTCCGGCGCGGTGCCACCGATCGCATCGGCCCAGGCGGAGGGCAGCGCGGCCTCCGGGCTGCGCAGGAAGCCGGTGCCGATCTGCACGGCCGAGGCGCCGAGGATCAGGGCCGCCGCCGCGCCGCGGGCGTCGGCGATGCCGCCGGTGGCGACGACCGGGACGGAGACCGCGTCGACGATCGCCGGCAGCAGGGCGAACAGGCCGACCATGCGCGCCTCCGCCGAGGCGGCGTCGAAGGCGCCGCGATGGCCCCCCGCCTCCATTCCCTGGGCGACGACGACGTCGGCCCCGGCGCGCTCGGCCGCCCGCGCCTCCGTGACCGTGGTGGCGGTGGCGAACCAGCGGATGCCGCGCGCCTTCATCGCCGCGACGAAATCGGGCGGATAGAGGCCCATGATCGAGGAAACCGCCGCGGGCCGGACGGCCAGGATCGCCGCGCACTGGGCGGCGAAGTCGGGCGGGGCGGCGTCGCCGGCATCCGCGGGGACGACCGGCCCCCATGTGCCGAGAAAGCCGCGCACGGCGGCCTCCGCCTCCGGGTCGCGCGGCGGCGGCGGGTCCGGGATCCACAGGTTCATCTGGAACGGCGCGTCCGTGCCGGCCGCGACCTCCGCCGCCCAGGCCGCGATCTCTGCCGGCTGCATCAGCAGGCAGCCGCAGGCGCCCATCCCGCCCGCCCGGCCGACGGCGACCGACAGCGCCGGCGGGCAGGCGCCCGCCATCGGCGCGAGCAGAACCGGAATGCCCAGCCCGAACGCATCCATGAACGTTCGCACCCGGTCGAACGGTGCCGTCGCCATCGCCACCCTCCTTCGTGACCGCTTCGAAGCGGTTCGGACGATCGGAGTATACGGCGCCGTGAGCATCACGAATAATGAATTAATCGGATTGTCGATATCTCGTTTGGAGAATACATGGCGTCCCTCGATCTCGGCGCGCTGGAGATCTTCCGCTGCGTGGCGCAGGCCGGCAGCATCTCCGGTGCCGCCGCGCGGCTCGGCCGGGTCCAGTCCAACGTCAGCACGCGGCTGAAGCAGCTGGAGGAGGCGCTGGGCGCCCCCCTCTTCTTGCGCACGCGGCGCGGGCTGATCCCGACCGAGGCGGGACGGACCCTGCTGGACTATGCGGACCGGCTGCTGGCGCTGTCGCGCGAGGCGGCGGAGGCGCTGCAGGACGGCCGGCCGCGCGGCACGCTGCGGCTGGGCACCATGGAGAGCACGGCGGCGGCGCGGCTGCCGACTGTGCTCGCCGCCTATCACGCGCGGTATCCGGAGGTCGCAGTCCACCTGCACACCGACACCGCCGGCGGGCTGATGGACGGGCTCCGCCGGGGGGAGATCGACGCGGCCTTCATCGCCGAGCCGGTGCCGGATGCGGCGTTCGGACAGCGACCGGTCTTCGTCGAGAGCCTGGTCCTGATCGGGCCGGGGAACGCGCCCGCCGCCTGCCGTCCGGCGGACCTGGACGGGCGGACGATCGTGGCGTTCGAGGAGGGCTGCGCCTATCGGCGCCATCTGCACGAATGGCTGCTGGAGCAGGGGATCGCGCCGCGCGGGACCCTGTCGGTCGGCAGCTATCTCGCCATGATCGCCTGCGTGTCGGCGGGTGCCGGCTACGCGGTGGTGCCGCTGTCGGTGCTCGCCGTCGTGCGCTCCGGCGACACGGTGCGGCGCTATCCCCTGTCGGGAAAGTACGCGGCCATACGCACCATGCTCGCCCGGCGCCGGGGCTACCGCTCCGCCAACCTGGACGCCCTGGACGCGCTGCTGCCGGAGGTGGCGGAGCGGCAGCGCGCGAACGGCTAGGAGAGGGGCGGCCGGGGGCTCCGCCCCTCGCCCGTCGGGGGGCCGGTCCACCGGCCCCCCTCCTTTCGTGCCGAGGTTTCGCATGAAGCTGATCCACTTCACCGACACGCACCTCGTCAGCCCCGGCGAGATGCTGTACGGGCTCGACCCGCGCGCCCGGCTCGACGCCTGCATCGCCGACATCAACACCCACCACGCCGACGCCGCCCTCGCCGTGCTGACCGGCGACCTGACGCATTTCGGCGATGTCGCGGCCTTCGAGAACGTACGCGACGCGCTGTCGGCGCTGCGCGTACCGCTGCGCCTGCTGGTCGGCAACCACGACCGCGCCGAGACCTTCCGCCGAACCTTCCCCGACATGCCGGTCGATCCGCACGGCAACATCCAGAACGTCATGGACACCAATGCCGGACGCCTGATGTTCCTGGATACGACGCGCGCCGGCAGCCATGGCGGCTGGTACGACGAGGAGCGGCTGGACTGGCTGGAGGCGCGGTTCCGCGAAGGCGGCGACCGGCCGGTGTTCCTGTTCATGCATCATCCGCCGCTCCCGCTGGGCATCCCGGCGATGGACGCGATCGGCCTTGCCCAGGCGGACGCCTTCGCGGAACGGCTGCGGCCCTATCTGCCGCGTATCCGGCACGTCTTCTTCGACCATGTGCATCGGCCGGTGTCGGGATCGTGGCAGGGCGTGCCGTTCAGCGCGCTGCGCGCGACGAACCATCAGGTCTGGCTCGACTTCCAGGCCGTCGCCGGCATCCCCGGCAGCCACGAGCCGCCGGCCTACGCCGTCGTCCTGATCGACGCGGTAACCGAAGAGGTCGCGAAGGGTGGCGTGCGGGGCGGCGGCCACTAAATGACTTTCTCCCTCCTTCGTCCCCGCTGCGACGGCGAGTGAACCCATGAAACTGATCCATCTGACCGATACGCATCTGGCCGCCCCCGGCGAGCAGCTCTACGGCATCGATCCGCGTGCGCGCCTGGACGCGTGCATCGCCGACATCAACGCCAACCACGGCGACGCCGATCTCGCCGTGCTTACCGGCGACATCACTCATTTCGGCGACCGCGCCTCCTACGAGAACGCCCGCGAGGCGCTGTCGCGGCTGTCCGTGCCGCTGCACGTGCTGCCCGGGAACCACGACCATCTGCGCACCTTCCGCGCCGTCTTCCCGGAGGTGCCGACCGATCCGCGCGGCAATCTGCAGAGCGTGATGGACTGCGACGCCGGGCGCCTGATCTTTGCCGATACCACGGCCGCCGGCACGCATGCCGGCTGGTACGACGAGGAGCGGCTGGACTGGTTGGAGGCGCAGTTCCGCGAGAGCGGCGACCGGCCGGTCTTCCTGTTCATGCACCATCCGCCCTTCCGCCTGGGCCTGCCGGCCATGGACAGGGTCGCGCTGACCCAGGCCTTCGAGTTCCTGGAGCGGATGCGCCCCTGGCTGCCGCGGGTGCGCCATCTGTTCTTCGGCCATGTCCATCGGCCGGTCTCCGGATCGTGGCTCGGCGTGCCGTTCAGCACGCTGCGCGGCACCAGCCACCAGGTCGCGCTGGACTTCGCCGCGGAGGGCGGCACCGCCGGCAGCCAGGAGCCGCCCGCCTATGCCGTCGTCCTGATCGACGAGGCGAGCGTGGTCGTGCATACCCACGACTTCCTGGACGACAGCCCGCGCTTCGGCCTTTCGGACGTCGGCTACGGCTTCTGGGAGGAGCAGGAGAAGCGGCTGGCCGAATAGGACGGCCGCCGGTCAGGCGGCCGCGGTCGCCGTTCCGGTCCTTCTTCCTAGTCCAAGGTCGGCATGGCCATGGGCGCGATCTGGTCGGCCGTGCGCCCGGCCCAGTCGCGCTGCGGGATGCTGGCCATGGAGCGCTTCTGCGCCTCCTCCAGCGCCTCGGACTCGGCGGCGAGGTCGATGGTCAGGCACTTGCCGTCCTTGACGACCATCTCACCGGCCACGAAGACCTCGCGCACGGCACGGTCACCGGCGACGTACATTAGGCTGCGCAGCGGCTCGCGCAGCGGGCGCATCGCCGGCTCTTTCGTGTCGCAGAGCAGGATGTCGGCGCAGGCCCCCGGTGTCAGGCGACCGATGTCGTCGCGGCAGAGCGCCCTGGCGCCGCCGATGGTCGCGGCGTTGAAGACGTCGAGCGTCTGCAGGTCATCGACGCTCTCGCCCACGGCGCGGGCGTAGTAGGCGACCGCCCGCATCTCGTCGAGGAAATTGTGCGGATAGGTGTCGGTGCCGATGCCCATGTTGATGCCGCCGCGGACATAGTCGCCGAAGGTGCGCAGGGTGATGCCGCGGCGCACGAAGACGGTCGGGCAGTGCGCCACGGTGGCGCCGCGGTCGGCGAGCAGGCCCATGTCCTT
>JBKBLL010000275.1:0-4602 GCA_046296375.1 Alphaproteobacteria bacterium
AGGCCGCCGGCTGGGACACTGCCTTCCTCGACACCCTCCTCACAACGCAGCCACGTTAACCTGGACTCGGTGCCGTGACGCGCGGGGCAAAGCCTCGCAGCGGCGGCGTCCTCCCCCTATCTTCCCCTCCCCACCCCTCGCCACTGCCCCATGCGCACCGACCTCTTCGACTTTCACCTTCCGCCCGACCTGATCGCCCAGCACGCAGCCGTGCCGCGCGACGCGGCGCGGCTGCTCGAGGTGCGGGCGGACGCGCTCGCCGACCGGGTGGTGCGCGATCTGCCGGCGTTGCTGCGGGCCGGCGACGTGATGGTGTTCAACGATACGCGCGTCATCCCCGCCCGGCTGCGCGGCGTGCGCGGCGCGGCCCATGTCGAGGTCACGCTGCACATGCAGGCGGGGCCGTCGGCGTGGCGGGCCTTCGCGCGGCCGGCGCGGCGCCTGCGGCCGGGCGAGACCGTGCGATTCGGCGACGGCTTCGCGGCGACGGTGCGCAGCCGCGACGGCGGCGAGGTGGTGCTCGACTTCGACCGGGGCGGCGCCGAACTCCTGGCCGCCCTGGAGCGCCACGGAGAGATGCCGCTGCCGCCCTATATCCGCCGGCCGGACGGGCCGGAACCCGGCGACGCGGACACCTACCAGACCATCTTCGCCGCCAGGCCGGGCGCCGTCGCGGCGCCCACGGCGGCGCTGCACTTCACGCCCGGCCTGCTCGCCGACCTGGACGCGCGCGGCGTCCGGCGCGAGACGCTCACCCTCCATGTGGGAGCCGGCACCTTCCTGCCGGTGAAGGCGGAGGACGCGCGCGAACACCGCATGCACGCCGAGTACGGCGTGATCGAGGCGGCGACGGCGGAAAGGCTGAACGCCGCGCGCGCCGCCGGCGGCCGTCTCGTCGCGGTCGGCACCACGGCCCTACGCCTGCTGGAGTCCGCCGCCGCCCCGGACGGTCGCATCGGCGCCTTCGCCGGCGAGACCGACATTTTCATCCTGCCCGGCTACCGCTTCCGCTGCGTGGACCTGCTGATGACCAATTTCCACCTGCCGCGCTCGACCCTGTTCATGCTGGTCGCGGCCTTCGCGGGTCTGGAGCGCATGCGCGCCGCCTATGCGCATGCGGTCGACGCAGGTTATCGCTTCTACTCCTTCGGCGACGCCAGCCTGCTGCATCGCGTCGACGACGGAGTGGAGGCCGCCCGATGACACTCGGCTTCGAGGTCCTCGCCACCGACGGCACGGCCCGTCGCGGGCGCCTCGTCACGGCGCACGGCGCCATCGACACGCCCGCCTTCATGCCGGTCGGCACCGCCGGCACGGTGAAGGCGATGCTGCCCGAGTCCGTCGCCGCGACGGGCGCGCAGATCATCCTCGGCAACACCTACCACCTGATGCTGCGGCCGGGCGCGGAACGGGTCGGAAAGCTGGGCGGGCTGCACCGCTTCATGAACTGGCCGGGGCCGATCCTCACCGATTCCGGCGGCTTCCAGGTCATGTCCCTCGCGGGTCTGCGCAAGCTGGACGCGGACGGCGTCACGTTCCGCTCGCATGTCGACGGCAGCTACCAGCGCCTGACGCCGGAGCGCTCGATCGAGATCCAGCACCTGCTCGATGCCGACGTCACCATGGCGTTCGACGAGTGCACTCCCTTCCCGGCCACCGAGACGCAGGTGGCGGAGTCGATGCGGCTCTCCATGCGCTGGGCCGAACGCTCCAGGGCCGCGTTCAAGCCGCGCGACGGCTACGGATTGTTCGGCATCGTCCAGGGCGGGGTGCACGGCGACCTCCGGGCCGAATCGGCGGCGGCGCTGAAGGTGATCGGCTTCGACGGCTACGCGATAGGCGGCCTCGCGGTCGGCGAAGGCCAGGAGGCGATGTTCGCCACCCTCGACGTCACGGCACCGCTGCTGCCGCCGGAGCGGCCGCGCTATCTGATGGGGGTCGGGAAGCCCGAGGACATCGTCGGCGCGGTGCTGCGCGGCGTCGACATGTTCGACTGCGTGATCCCGACCCGCTCGGGTCGCACCGCGCAGGCCTGGACGCGGCGCGGACCGCTCAACATCCGCAACGCCCGCCATGCCGAGGACGAGGCGCCGCTCGATCCGGAGTGCCGCTGTCCCGCCTGCCGCAGCTACAGCCGCGCCTATCTGCACCACCTGACCAAGGCGGGCGAGATCCTGGGGGTCATGCTGCTCACCTGGCACAATCTGACCTATTATCAGGACCTGATGCACGACCTGCGCGCGGCGATCGCGGACGGCCGGCTCGCCGCGTTCGCGTCGGATTTCCACGCCGCCCGCGCCACGGCCGCCTGACGGCGCCGCACCGGACCGGGACCGACGCGCTGGCTCACGCCCGGATGCGTTCGCCCTTCGGATCGTACCAGGGACCCAGCTGCACTCGGACCGGGTAGGTCTTCCAGGCGATCTCGACCTCCCAACGGCCCGCCTCCAGCCAGTCGCGGGTCACCCCTTCGGGACACGCGACATAGCCCATCCCCAGCGCCCGCCCGACGCGATGCCCCCACATGCCGGAGGTCGTGGCCCCCACGACCGCGCCGTCGCGGCGGATCGGCTCGTCATGGTACATGAGCGGGGCGGCCGCCCCCGCATCCTCGAGCGCGATCTGCACCAGGCGGCGGCGCGGCGTGCCCTCGTCCCGCCGACGCAGCAGGGCTTCGCGCCCCAGGAACGGTCCCCACGAACCCGGCGGCTTGTCCCAGGCCACGGCGAAGCCGAGGCCCGCCTGCACGGGGTCGTCCTCCTCGCCGATGTCGTGGCCCCAGTGCCGGTAGCCCTTCTCCATGCGCAGGGCGTTCATGGCATGATAGCCGGCAAGGCCGAGTCCCAGGGGCCGGCCCGCCTCGACCAGCACGTCGAAGACGTGCGGCGCGAACTCGGCGGGGACATAGAGCTCCCATCCCAGCTCGCCGACATAGGTGAGGCGCGTGGCGCGAACCCTGGCATAGCCGATCTCCACCTCGCGGCTGGCGCCGAACGGAAAGGCCTCGTTGGAGAAGTCGTCGGGCGATACGGCGGCCAGCAGGTCGCGCACCCCCGGCCCCATCAGCCCCAGCATCGGCAGGCCGGAGGTCACGTCGGCGACGGTGCAGTGCGCATCCTCCGGGATGTGCCGGCGCAGCCAGGCCAGGTCGCGGACCTGCCCTGCCGCGGTGGAGACAACCAGAAACTCGGTTTCCGACAGGCGGGTGACGGTCAGGTCCGCCTCGATGCCGCCGCGCGCGTTCAGCCACTGGGTATAGACGGCACGTCCCGGCGGCACGTCGACCCGGTTGGCGGAGATGCGCTCCAGCACCGCACAGGCGTCGCGGCCCTGCACCAGATACTTGGAGAAGCAGGACTGATCGAAGAGCGATACCGCGTCGCGGGTGCGCAGGCACTCTTCCTCGCAGGCGCCGAACCAGTTTTGCCGGCCGTAGGAATAGACGTATTCCGCCGCCTCGCCGGAGCGCGCGTACCAGTTGGGGCGCTCCCAGCCCGCCGTCTCGCCCATGCACGCTCCGGCAGCAACCAGCCTGTCATGAAAAACGGACCGTCGGGCACCGCGCGCCGTGGCGTACTGGCGCCACGGCCAGTGCATGTCGAAGAGCAGGCCCAGCGTCTCCGAGACCCGCTCACGCAGGTAACGGCGGTTCGACTGGAACGGCATCATCCGCCGCGCGTCGACGTCGGCGAGTTCCATCGGCGGGTGCCGGTCGCGGATCCAGTCGGCAAGCACCTTGCCGACACCGCCCGAGGACTGAATGCCGATGGAGTTGAAGCCGCAGGCGAGGAAAAGGTCCGGCAGTTCCGGCGCCTCGCCGATCAGGTAGCGATCGTCGGGCGTGAAGCTCTCGGGACCGTTGAAGAAGGTGCGGATGCCGGCGTCCGCCAGCAGCGGCATGCGGCGCACCGCCTGCTCCAGGATCGGCTCGAAATGCGCGAAATCCTCCGGCAGGGTGTCGAAGGAAAAGTCCTCCGGAATGCCGTCCATGCCCCAGGGCTTGGCCACAGGCTCGAAGCAGCCGAGCAGGATCTTGCCGGCATCCTCCTTGTAGTAGGCGCACTCGTCGGAGATGCGCAGGATCGGCAGGTCGGCGGGCAGGTTCGGAACCGGCTCGGTTACGATGTAGAAATGCTCGCAGGCGTGCAGCGGCACGTTCACGCCGACCGCGGCCCCCAGTTCGCGCGACCACATGCCGCCGGCCATCACGACCGTGTCGGCGCGCACCACGCCCTCGGCCGTGACCACGCCGGCGGCGCGGCCGTTCTCGACCAGGATGCGCTCCACCTTCATGTTCTCGACGATGCGCGCGCCGCGCATGCGCGCACCCTTCGCCAGCGCCTGGGTCGTGTCGATCGGGTTGGTCTGGCCGTCCTTCACCAGAAACAGGCCGCCGACGATGTCCTTCGTCTCCAGGATCGGATAGAGCGCGGCGATGTCGGCGGCACCGATCACCTCGACCTCCAGGCCGAAGCTGCGCCCCATCGAGGCGCCGCGCTTCAGCTCCTCGAAGCGCGCCTCGTTGAGTGCCACGGCGATGGAGCCGTTCTGCCTGAAGCCGGTCGCCTGCCCCGTCTCGACCTCCAGGCCGGCGAACAGTTC
>JBKBLL010000276.1:0-4597 GCA_046296375.1 Alphaproteobacteria bacterium
GGCCACGACCGCGACTGGCGCGGCGGCACGCACCACCATCATTACTACCACAATCGCGACTATCACACTCGCGGGCACTATCGCGGCAAGGGCCGGCACGTCCACCGGCATCACTATTACCGGCCGCCGCCGCGCGTCGTCTACCGCCCGGCTCCGCCGCCGCGTGTCATCTACGCCCCGCCGCCGCGCGCTTATTACTATGGTCCGCCGCAACTGAACATCGTGCTGCCCCTCCGCTGACGCGGAGCGGCGACTTCGGCGGGGTTCCCCCCGCGGCCGATCGTCCGGCCGCGGGGGTGCGGGGGTGGCACCCATCGGGATATCCGCGGAGAGGCTTGGCCGGGTGCCGGGCAGCGTGCCATAGTGCCGCCTGCACGTAGGTTGAGCACCGGCGGGACCCCATGACCGGCCCAGGCAGTCTAAACCGGGTCCTGATTTACAGCCACGACAGCTTCGGCCTCGGCCATCTGCGGCGGTGCCGCGCGATCGCGCATGCGCTCGTGGAAGCCGAACGGGACCTTTCGGTTCTGATCCTGTCCGGATCGCCGATTATCGGGAGTTTCGACTTCCGAACGCGGGTCGATTTCGTCCGCGTACCCGGGATGATCAAGCTGCGCAACGGGAAGTACACCTCGCTTAACCTCCATATCCGCCCGGAACAGACCCTGGCGATGCGAGCCTCGATCATCCGCCACACGGCGGAGATATTCGAGCCCGATATCTTCATCGTCGACAAGGAGCCGTTGGGCCTGCGCGGCGAGGTCGGCGAAACGTTGACGATGCTGAAGCAGCGCGGCTGCCGGCTGATCCTCGGCCTGCGCGACGTGATGGACGAACCGGCCCGGCTGGCGCCTGAATGGCGGCGCAAGAACGTGCTGCCGGCCCTGCAGGACCTGTACGACGAGATCTGGGTCTACGGCCTGCCGGATATCTGCAACCCCCTGGACGGCCTCACCCTGCCCGACGCGGTGACCCGCAAGATCGTCTTCACCGGCTATCTCCGGCGCGAACTGCCGGCGACGCAGCCCGCGGCCGACCTCGAGACCTTCCTCGCCGAACCCTATATCCTCGTCACCGCCGGCGGCGGCGGCGACGGGGAGGAGATCGTGGACTGGGTCTTGCGTGCCTACGAGGCGGACGAGATGCTGCCGGCGCGTGCGCTCATCCTGTTCGGACCCTTCATGCAGCCGGAACGGCAGAAGGACTTCCGCGAGCGGGCGGAGCGGCTCGAGCGGCGCGTCCGGGTGCTGACCTTCGACGCGCATGTCGAGGGACTGATCGACCGCGCCGAGGGCGTGGTCGCGATGGGCGGCTACAATACGTTCTGCGAGATCCTGTCCTTCGACAAGCGCGCCATCATCGTGCCCCGGACACGACCCCGGCGCGAACAGTACATCCGCGCCGCCCGCGCCCAGTCGCTGGGATTGGTGCGCATGCTCGCCCACAACGGGCGCGGCGACGCCCGCCGCATGGCCCGCGCCCTGCACGCCCTCGCCGAACAGCCGAGACCGTCGGAGGTCCATGTCCCCGGGCTGCTCGACGGCCTTGACCGGGTCCACGCGCTGGTCGCTCCTTGGATGCACCGTCAGCCGGGCGTGCGGTACGCGCGCGCCTGACCCCATTCCCGCGCCCAACACCCCCTCGCCGAGCGGATCCGTGATTTGACCATCGCCGTCATCCTGAAGGGCTATCCGAGGCTCTCCGAGACCTTCATCGCGCAGGAACTGCTGGCGCTGCAACGGGCCGGCCTCGACTTCCGCATCGTCGCCCTGCGCCGTCCCACCGATGCGCACATCCATGCGATCAACAGGGCGATCGCCGCCCCGGTCGACTATCTGCCGGAATATCTCTGGCGGAGCCCCCTGCGCGTGCTGCGCGCGTGGCGCACCGTCCGGCGCTGGCCGACCTATCGCGCCGCCCGTGCGGCGTGGCTGCGCGAAATGCGCCGCGATCCCACGCCGAACCGTGGTCGGCGTTTCGGGCAGGCGCTGGTGCTCGCGGCCGAGCTTTCCGCGGACGTCGACCACCTCCACGTGCACTTCCTGCATACGCCGGCTTCCGTCGGCTTCTATGCGAGCATCCTGCGCGGCCTGCCCTGGACCGTCTCGGCGCATGCGAAGGACATCTGGACGATCGGCGAATGGGAAAAGGCCGACAAGCTGGCGGCCTGCGAGTGGCTGGTTACCTGCACCGCTTCCGGCGCCGGGCATCTCGCCGAAATCGCCCGGCGCCGGGGCCTGCCCGAGGATCGGGTCGAGCTGATGTATCACGGGCTCGACCTGTCGCGTTTCCCGCCGCCTCCGCCGCGGCCGGCTCGCGACGGCGCCGATCCGGACGATCCCGTCCGCCTGCTGACGGTCGGCCGGGCGGTGGAGAAGAAGGGGTTCGAGCAACTGCTCGATGCGGTGGCGGCCCTTCCCCCGACGCTGCACTGGCGCCTCGTCCATATCGGCGCCGGGCCGAAGCTCAAGAAGCTTCAGCGGCGCGCCGAAGCATTGGGCATTGCCGACCGGATCGAGTGGCTGGGAGCGCAGCCGCAGGACGAGGTCATCCGGCGCTACGCCGCGGCCGACCTGTTCGTGCTGAACTGCCGGGTCGCCGAGAACGGCGACCGCGACGGGCTGCCCAACGTGCTGATGGAGGCGCAGGCGATGGGGCTGCCGGTGATCTCGACGCGGGTTTCCGCCGTCCCGGAACTGGTCGAGCACGGACGCAACGGCCTGCTCGCCCCCGCCGACGACGCGGCCGCACTCGGCGGGCTGATCGCCGAACTGATCGCCGCCCCCGACCGGCGCGCCGCACTCGGCGCCGCCGGACGCGATATCGTGCGCAGCCGGTTCTCCTTCGAGGGCGGTATCGTGCGACTCGGGCAAAAGCTCGGCCTCGCCGCCCCGGCGGAGCCGGCGCGGATCGCGTCGGGCCCGTGAGCGGGATCGCCTTCTATGCCCCGATGAAACCGCCCGACCATCCCGTACCGTCGGGCGATCGGCGCATGGCGCGCCTGCTGATCGCGGCCCTCGCCACGGCGGGGTACGAACCGGAGCTCGCCTGTCGCTACCGCAGCCATCCCGGCCGGATCGCAGATCCGGAGGCGCGCGCGCGGCAGGCTCGGATCGCGCAGGTCGGCGGCGGCCTCGCCCGCACGCTGGCGCGGCGCCTGGCGCGCTCGTCCCGACGGCCGAAAGCGTGGTTCTCCTACCACCTCTACTACAAGGCCCCCGACCATCTTGGGCCGGAGGTCGCGGCGCGGCTCGAAATCCCCTATTTCGTCGCCGAGGCGTCCTTCGCGCCGAAGCGGGCCGGGGGTCCGTGGGACGATGGTCATCGCAGCGTCGCAACGGCGGTCCGCGCGGCCCGGGCGGTCTTCTGCATCAATCCGAACGATCGCGCCTGCCTCGAGCCGCTGGTCGACGACGCCGGGCGCCTGGTCGCGCTGCCGCCCTTCCTCGACCACGCGCCCTATCGAGCGGCGCAGGGCGACCGCACCCGCCTCAGGAAGGCGACGGCCGGACGGTTCGGCCTGCCCCTCGACGAGCCCTGGCTTCTGGCGGTCGGGATGATGCGGCCGGGCGACAAGCTCGCCTCGTACCGCCTGCTGGCCGCTGCCCTGGTCCGGCTTCCGACGCGGCGCTGGCGCCTGATCGTCGCCGGCGACGGTCCGGCGCGCGGCGCCGTGACGGCGGCCTTTGCCGAAGTCGGCGTCGCCGACCGCGTCACGATGACGGGCGAACTGCCCCAGGCGCAGGTCGCCGACCTCTACGCCGCAGCCGACCTGATGGCCTGGCCAGCCGTGCGCGAGGCCTACGGCATGGCTCTGCTGGAAGCGCAGGCGGCGGGCCTTCCGGTGGTCGCCGGCCGCACCGACGGCGTGCCCGCCACCGTGGCGGAAGGCCGGACCGGACTGCTCGTGCAGCCCGGCGACGCCGCAGCCTTCGCCGACGCTCTGGCCGCCCTCCTCGCCGCGCCGGACCGGCGGGCGGCGATGGGCGCGGCCGCGATGGCACGGGTCGAAGACGGCCACACGGTCGCCGCCGCCGCCGCAATCCTGCGCCGCACCATGGAGCCGCACCTATGACCCTGCTCGCGGTCGTCCGGCACGGCGTGACCGACTGGAATCTCGAAGGACGCATACAGGGTCGGCGCGACACCCCGCTCTCCGAAGCAGGCCGAACCCTGCTCGCCGGGCGGCGCATACCGGAGGAATGGTCGGACTACGACCGACTGTGCAGCCCGCTGCGGCGCTGCCGGGAGACGGCCGACATCCTGTTCGGCCCCGACGCGCCTTACGCCACCGACCCGCGGTTGATGGAACTGAACTGGGGCGGCTGGGAAGGACGCCGCCGCGAGGAGCTTCGCGGCGATCCCGCGACCGGCTTTCTCGAGCAGGAGGCGCGCGGCCTCGACCTGCGGCCGCCCGGCGGCGAATCCCCACGCGAGCTGCAGCAGCGCGTGCGCTCCCTGCTCGCGGAGATCGCCGCACGCGGGCGGCCCACACTCGCGGTCACGCACAAGGGCGTGATCCGGGGCCTGCTCTGCCTCGCCACGGGGTGGGACATGCTGGGCCGGCCGCCGGCGAAGCTCGACTGGACGGCGGCGC
>JBKBLL010000277.1:0-4554 GCA_046296375.1 Alphaproteobacteria bacterium
CGGCGAGTCCAGCGGCGCGGTGCACATCAACGAGGACGGAACGGCGGTCGTCGTGTCCGGCAATCCGGACATCGGCGGCTCGCGCGCCTCGATGGCGATGATGGCGGCCGAAGTGCTCGGCATCCCGGTGGAGCGGGTGCGCCCGATCGTCGGCGACACCGCCTCGATCGGCTACTCGTTCCTGACCGGCGGCAGCCGTGTCACCTTCGCCACCGGCATGGCCGTCACGCAGGCGGCCGAGAAGGTGGTGGAGCAGCTGAAGGCCCGCGCCGCCGCGATCTGGGACATCAGCGCCGAAGCTGTGGAGTGGCGCGACGGCACGGCCTACCCGGCCGGTCCCAATGCCGGCGACTTCGAACCGCTGCCGCTCGCCGAGATCGCGGCCAAGTCGGCCCGCACCGGCGGCCCGATCACGGCGGAGGTTTCGGTCAACGCACAGGGGGCGGGCCCCGGCTACGCCACCCATGTCTGCGATGTGGAGGTCGATCCCGAGACGGGCCACGTCACCATCCTGCGCTACACGGCGGTGCAGGATGTCGGCCGGGCCATCCACCCGACCTATGTCGAGGGGCAGATCCAGGGCGGCGTCGCCCAGGGCATCGGCTGGGCGCTCAACGAGGAGTACATCTACAACGACAAGGGCCTGCTGGAGAATCCGGGCTTCCTCGACTATCGGGTGCCGGTCGCCTCGGACCTGCCGATGATCGACGCGGTGATGATCGAGATCCCGAACCCGCGGCATCCTTTCGGCGCCAAGGGCGTTGGCGAAGTGCCGATCGTGCCGCCCATGGCGGCGGTCGCGAACGCCATCCGGGACGCGGTCGGCGTGCGCATGCACGACCTGCCGATGTCGCCGCCGCGCGTCGCCGCGGCACTCGACGCCGGGGGCCTGCCGCTGGCGGCGGAATAGGCCGCATGGCGCGCGTCTTCGTCTCGGGCTCGATCGCCGGCCGGCTGACCGGCGGGCAGACCGAGTTCGAGGTGAAGGCGGACACGGTCGGGCGTCTGGTGCGCGAACTCGACCGCCGGTTCCCCGGCATCGGCGACCAGATCGAGGAGAGCATGGCGGTGGCCATAGACGGCGTGATCTGCCAGGACACGCTGCTCGAACCGATCCCGCCCGACGCGGAAATCCACCTGATCCCCAAGATCGCCGGCGGCTGAACGGCGCCGGAAGACTTGAGATCGGGGCGCGACTCCATTAGGAATTACCGCCGCCGCGGGCGTGGCGGAATTGGTAGACGCAGCGGACTCAAAATCCGCCGTCCTCACGGATATGTCGGTTCGAGTCCGACCGCCCGCACCATCGCTTCCGGCACGAGCCTCCGTCACGTCAGTCGACCATGGCCGGCCGACTGCGGCTTCAGGCCGCCGGGCCTTCAGGCTGCCTTCGCGGCGAGGCGGTCGCGGGCGTCGGCCAGGATCTCGAAGGAGCGGACGCGGGCGGCGTGATCGTAGATCTGGCCGGTCGCCATGATCTCGTCGGCGCCGGTGCGCTCCACGAAGTCGGCGAGGCCGCGGCGGACCTGGTCGGGATCGCCCACCACGGCGCAGGCCAGCGCCTGGGCGACCATCGCGCGCTCATAAGGCTCCCACAGGCCGTCCATGCTGTCGACCGGGGGCGGCAACTTGCCCGGCCGGCCGCGCCGCAGGTTCAGGAACTGCTGCTGCATCGAGGTGAAGAGCCGCCGTGCCGCCGCCTCTGTCTCGGCCGCATAGACCGGCATCCCCGCCATGACGTGCGGCCGCGCCAGCTGCTCCGACGGCTCGAACCGTTCGCGGTAGAGGCGGATGGCCGGCATCAGCAGGTCCGGGGCGAAGTGCGAGGCGAAGGCGAACGGCAACCCCAGCATGGCCGCGAGCTGCGCGCTGAACGTGCTGGAGCCCAGCAGCCAGATCGGCACGGCGAGGCCCGCGCCTGGGATGGCGCGGACCGCCTGGTCCGGTGCGGCCGGACGGAAATAGGCCTGGAGCTCCACCACGTCGCGCGGGAAGCTGTCGTCGCTGCCGGCGAGGTTGCGGCGCAGCGCATAGGCGGTGCGCATGTCCGTGCCCGGCGCGCGCCCGAGGCCCAGGTCGATCCGGCCCGGATGCAGCGATTCCAGCGTACCGAACTGCTCGGCGATGACCAGCGGCGCGTGGTTGGGCAGCATGATGCCGCCGGCGCCGACGCGGATCGTCTTCGTGCCGGCGGCGACATGGCCGATGACGACGGCCGTGGCGGCGCTGGCGATACCCGGCATGTTGTGGTGCTCGGCGAGCCAGTAGCGGCGATAGCCGAGACGCTCGGCATGGCGCGCGAGGTCCAGACTGTTGCGGAACGCCTGGCCGGCGTCCGCCCCCTCGACGATCGGCGAGAGATCGAGAACGGATATCGTGATCATGCCGCCATTATGGGGCGGCGGGCGCGGCACTTCCACCAGCCGCCGATAGGCACGGGGCGCGCAGCGAGGAAGCGAGGCGCTCCCGCTCGCCGCCAGGATGGCGCGGTCCCGGCGCCCGGTGCCAACGCCGGGCATGGCGACACCCTGGCGGCGGGCCGCCGGAATGGTAGTTTGCCCGTGCGAGGCGGCGGGGACGGAGGGGATTGCCGATGGCGCGCGGGACGCTGCCCGAGACGAGGCCGCGCCGGCCGTTTCAGGACCGGTCGGGGTTCGACTGGATCTGGTTCCTGTTCAAGATCCGGGGCCGTATCGGCCGCCGCGACCTTTGGCTGCGCTTCGTGCTGCCCTGCTGGCTGATCCAGATGCTGCTTCTGTCCATCGACGGGCTCGCGGGCGGCCTCGATCCGGAGAGCCCGATCGACAGCCTGTTTCAGATCTTCTCGTTCCTGACCGTCTGGCCGGGCATCGCGGTCGCGATCAAGCGCCTGCATGACCGCGACCGGTCGGCCTGGTTCCTCCTCGTCATCTTCATCCCGGTCGTCGGCGCGATCTGGCTGCTGATCGAGCAGGGATTTCTGCCCGGCACGCCCGGCCCCAACCGCTTCGGCCCCCCGCCCGTGGCCTCCCCGCCGGGAGGCCACGGCGCCCCCGGCGGGTGAACCGCGTTCAGACGAGCGCCTCGCACGCCTTCCGGATGCGCCGGCCGGCCTCCTGCAGCGTCTCGATCGCGATCGGGAACGAGACGCGGATATAGGGGGACATGCCGTAGGCGGAGCCCTGGACGACGGCGACCTCGGCCGCCTCCAGCAGGTAGAGGGTGAAGTCCTGGTCGTTCTCGATCACCTTGCCGTCGGGCGTGCGCTTGCCGATCGTTCCCGCCACCGAGCAGTAGACGTAGAGGCCGCCTTCGGGCTTGGCGGGCATCAGGCCGGGGCAGCGGGCCAGGAGGTCGCAGATCACGTCACGCCGTTCCTGCATCTTCGTGCGCCGCTCGGGCACGAAATCCTGCGGCCCGGAGAGCGCCGCCAGCGCCGCCGCCTGCGAGATCGAGGACGGGCCCGAGGTCGACTGCGACTGCATCTTGCCCATCTCGCGGATCAGTTCGCGCGGGCCGCCGGCGAACCCCAGGCGGAAGCCCGTCATCGCATAGGTCTTGGACGAGCTGTTGACCGTGAGGGTGCGGTCGTAGAGGCGCGGCTCGACCTCGGCCATGGTCGCGAACGCGCGGTCGTCGAACAGGATGTGCTCGTAGACGTCGTCGCTGATCACCCAGACGTGCGGGTGGCGCAGCAGAACCTCGGATATCGCCTTCAGTTCCTCGCGGCTGTAGGTGGCGCCGGTCGGATTGTTGGGCGAGGAGAACATCACCCACTTGGTCGCGGGCGTGATCGCGGCCTCCAGTTCCTCCGGCCGCATCTTGAAGCCGTTGTTCTGCGAGCAGTGAATGAAGACGGGCGTGCCGCCGGCGAACTTCACCATGTCGGGATATGATGCCCAGGAGGGCAGCGGCACGATCACCTCGTCGCCCGCCTCCACGGTCGCCATCAGCACGTCCCACAGGACCTGCTTCGCCCCCGCCCCGCACAGGATCTGGTCGGGGGCGTAGTCGAGGCCGTTGTCGCGCCTGAACTTCGCCGCCACCGCCTCGCGCAGCGCCAGGGTGCCCTCCACCGCGGTGTACTTCGTCTCGTTACGCTCCAGCGCCGCCACGACGGCCTGCTTCACATTGTCGGGGGTCGGAAAGTCCGGCTCGCCGGCGGTGAGCGTGATGATGTCGCGCCCGGCCGCCCGCAGATCGCGCGCGCGCGCGCTCGCGATCTGGCTGGGGCTGCGGTCGAAGCGGCGGGTGCGGGCGGCGAAGCGGATCATCGGGCGGGCTCCGGGTGTCGTTTCGCGCGATCCTATAGCGCCGCCGCCGGGGCACAAGGTGTCGAATGGATGGACAGGCTTCGGCGATGTGGGGGTCGGATCAGGCGACATAGCGCCAGAAATTCGGCCCATGATCGCGAATTGCGCTCTTATCGTCCAGGCTGGCCCAACTCTCGGGAAGGCCCATCACGCTGACGATCTGGCGCCCGGTTTCGGCGTCCCACACGCGCGCCGTCCGGTCATCGGAGCCGGTCACGATCCGGCGGCCATCGGCGCTGAACGCCGCGCTGTTGACCAAATC
>JBKBLL010000278.1:0-4507 GCA_046296375.1 Alphaproteobacteria bacterium
CTGGGCGTGCTGCGCGCATTCGCCGCCAACCCGATCCATATGGGCGACATCGGGACGGGCTCGATCGCGAAGCTGGTCAACAACATGATGGCCTTCTGCAACATGGCCGCTGCCGCGGAGGGACTGATGCTGGGCGCCACGGCGGGTATAGACCTTCACAAGCTCGCGGATGTCATCCGCACCAGCAGCGGAAACAGCCACATCTTCCAGAAGTTCGGGGAGCGCGCGCTCAGCGGCCGCTACGAGGCGGCCTTCGCCCTCGACCTGGCCTACAAGGACGTGCATCTGGCGCTGGAGCTCGCGGACGAACTCGGTGTGCCGACACCCGCCGGGGCGCAGACGCACAATCTGATGCGCCTCGCGCGCGGCATGGGTTTCGGCGGCGCCGATTCGAGCGCGGTCGTGCGCGTCTACGAGGCCGCGCTCGGCCGTTCGCTGAAGACCCTCGCGGGAGGGTAGGCGGCGTGGAAGGGCACGTCGCGGTGTACCGCGACGTGCCCCCGATCGACGCGCCCGAACGTCAGGCCGGGGCGAGTTCGACCTCCGCTACGGCCGCGCCCGCCGCCGGCTCGAAGGCGACGAAGCGCGCCCCGAATTGGGCGGCGCGCGCGGCACTCCGCTGGTCGGGCAGGCCGGAGACGACGAGGTGCGTCCGTTGCAGCCTGAGATCGGCCTGGAGCTTCTCCACGCGGGCCGGATCGCTGTCGGCGACGCCGGCCAGCATGGTCCAGTCGGCCTCGACCAGGGAGACGCCGCAGTCGCGCAGTGGCAGTCCTCCCAGATCCGGCCGGCGCAGGACCAGGATGCGGAAGCGCGACATGGCCCGCAGCGGTGACAGCAGTTCCGCCGCGCGGCCCGGGAGGATGTCGATCGGCAGGCCCGCGACACGCAGGATCAGCGCGCGGCGATAGGTGTCGGGGAGTTGGCGGCAGATGCCGTAGAATCGGTCGCGCAGCTGGCGCATCTGCAGCGTCGATGCGTGCAACGTCGTCACGATCAGCAATTCCGGCCGCCGGCCCAGCAGGCTCGGCAGTGCGGCCGCGACACGTCCCAGCAGCATGGCGTCGATCTCCGCGACCAGCCGCGAATCGTCGCCGGAGGCGATACGCAGCCGGTCGAGGACCATGCGCGTGTCCCAGTCGAAATCCGCGACGAGGATGGGCGCCTGGGCACCCGAGGCCGTGGCCACACGGCGCATCTCCAGCCGGGCGCGGCCGTAGAGGTCGATCAGGATGCGTTGCTGCTCCGCGCGCAGCCGCTCCGCCTCGCGGGTCAGTTTGGCGGCGATCAGAGTGGTGATGTCGGTGGCGCAGCCGGCTTCCTCGGGGGCGATCTCTATCTCATGCGTCTCGATCACGACCCGGCCGAGCGAATCGTCGCCCTCCTCGCCGAGAAGTTGGCGGGTGATCTCGCGCTGGAGCGCCTTCGCCTTGAACCAGGCGGCCTGCTCGTCGAGGGTGGCGAAGCAGATGAGGAAGGTGCCGTCGCCGCTGCGGGTGACCACGTCGGCGTCCGCCAGTCGCTTGCGGATCGTCCGTTCCGCCAAGTCGTAGACGCGCTCGGCCCAGCGCTCCCAGCGCGCTCCGAATTTTTCGCGGATCTCGTCGACGCTCACGATCTGGACGCGGCCGGCGGTCAGCTTGCGCGGACCGTCGCCGACCAGGGCGGCGAGGCCTGCACCGGACGCTCCGCTCGCCTCGTTCGGCGCCGGGTTCGCTGCGGGCACGAAGGCCCAGACCACGACCGATCGGTCGTCCAGCGCAGTGACGGCGCGCCGGACGGCGACACCGACGTCGGTTCCGTCGGCCCGTTGCAGGCGATGGGGACCGGGCTGGACCGTGGCCGGGTCGCCCAGGCCGGCGAGCGCGTCGTGCCCCAGGCGCTTGCCGGCCGCCATTCTGACGCTCCAGCCGAAGAGGTCCGCGAAAGCGTTGTTCACGATGACGATCGTGCCGTCCGTCTCCGACATCGCCATGGGCGTGGCCGACAGTTCGAACGCCGTCGACAGCAGCGTCTCGACGCCGCGGCGCTGGGCGGACAGGCGGCGGACCCGTGCGCTCATGGCGCGCCGCTCCACCGCATAGCTCAGGATACGGGGAAGGGCCGCGATGCTTGCCGTCTGTTCCACCAGATAGTCCTCGGCCCCCGCGCGGATCGCCGCCAGGGCGACACCGTCGGAAGCGGCCGGTCCTATCACCAGGACGGCGGCGTCTGGCAGGGCGGCGGCCACAGCCTGGATCCGGGCCTCGTCGACCCGGACTTCCCCGGTCGCGCCGACGACGGCGGCCCGGACGGCGGTGCACCGCACCGCCGCCGCGTCGTCCGGCAGGGCCGGGATCGCCCGGACATCGAACGCTCCATAGGCACGCCCTGCAAGCGCCGCCCGCACGGCTGCCTCCGTTCCGCCAGCGATGCCCACCAGGAGGATGGGGATCCTCTCCCCGGGGTCGTTGTCATGGTCGCGCAGTGGCATGGCGTGTCCGTTGCCGCGGCACCGTCCGCGGCTCAAACGTCAAGAGACGCGGAAGGCGTAAGCGGCGTGTTAACGCCGCAATACGTCTCGAAAGCCCGGGATCCGCGGGCGGCGGACGGGGTGGCGGCTCGACAGGGGCGGCACCCGCGGCTAGCCTTGGTACGGACAAAGGGACGGGCCGGCCGCAACCCGCGCAGCAGCGGCTGCCGGACTATGGCTCCGCGAGGGAACGACCTTATGCAACTCGACTATTCCGAGAAGCATCGCGCGCTTCAGGCGGATCTCCGCGCCTTCGTGGTGGCGCACGGCCACCGGTCGCCGAAGCCCGGCGGCGGGCGGCGTCGGCCGGACCGCCGGATGCTGGACTGGCAGGCCCTGCTGCTCGAGCACGGCTTTTTCGCCCGCACCATCCCGAAGAAGTATGGCGGCTTCGGCGTGGAACCGGACGTGCTCGATGCGGCGATCATCGCCGAGGAGTTCAGCCGCGCCGGGGTCTCGCCCGGGATCATGAACCAGGGCATCAGCATGCTCGTCCCGACACTGCTGGAGGTCGGCACCGAGGAACAGCGCGAGCGCTGGATCGGGCCGACGATCCGCGGCGAGACGATCTGGTGCCAGGGCTACTCCGAGCCTGGCTCCGGCAGCGATCTCGCGTCGCTGCGCACGCGGGCCGATCTCGTCGACGGCCATTTCGTCGTCAACGGCCAGAAGATCTGGACCAGTTCGGCGCATTTCGCCGACATGATGTTCCTGCTCTGCCGTACCGAGCCGGACAAGCCGAAGCACGAGGGCATCTCCTACCTGCTGCTGTCGATGCAGACGCCCGGCATCGCGGTGCGGCCGCTCAGGACCATGACCGAGCAGGCGACGTTCAACGAGGTGTTCTTCACCGACGTGCGCGTGCCCGAGAACCAGATCGTCATGGGCCGTGGCCAGGGCTGGCACGTCGCGAACGTCACGCTGAAGTATGAGCGCCTGCTGCTCGGCGACTCCAACAAGCTGATGCAGCGCCTTCACCGCATCCGCGAGATGATGGAGCGTACCGAGATCGACGGCGTCCGCCTGATGGACATGGCGGAGTGGCGCGACCGGCTCCTGCGGCTGCAGGGCGAGGTCATGGCCTCGAAATATCATGGCATGAGACTGCTGACCGACACGGCGCGAGGCGAGGATTTCGGCGTGCGGCGCATGATCGTGAAGTATTTCGGCACGCTGCTGGCCCACCGTTTGTCGTCGCTGGCCGTCGACGTGATGGGTGCCGACGGGCTGATCTACGAGCCGAGCGGGGAGAGCGCCGACGACGACGACGCGACCACCTGGTGGGTCGACTACATGTACGACATCGGCCTGATCATCGGCGGCGGCAGTTCGAACATCCAGAAGAACATCATCGCGGAGCGCGGGCTCGGCATGCCGCGCGAACCGAAGCCGGCCCAGCCGGCCCGGGCGGGGGCCTGACGCATGGAATTCGGACTGTCCGAGGAACAGCGCCTCTTCGACGAGGCGGTGCGCGGCTTCCTGGCGGACCGCGTGCCGATGGAGGAGCGGCGCCGGCTGGCGGAGGGCGACGGGTTCGACGCCGCGCTGTGGCACGGCCTCGTGGAACTCGGCCTGACCGGCGTGCTGGTGCCGGAGCGGTTCGGCGGCAGCGGGCTCGGCGTCTTCGACGCGGCGCTGGCCGCCGAGGCGCTCGGTGCGGCCGCGGCACCCGTGCCGTTCGCCGGTCCTGCCGTGATGGCGCCTCTGGCACTCCTGGCGGCGGGGGACGGGGCACAGCAGGGTCGATGGCTGCCGCGGATCGCGGCCGGCGAGGCGCGCATCGCGGTCGCCTTCGCCGGCCTCGCCGGTACGCCGGGAACGGACGACCTGCGCCTGGAAGGCTCCCGGCTGACAGGAACGGTGCGCGGCGTGATGGACGTGGCCGGCGCGACGGACCTGCTCGTCGTGTTGCGCGACGGCCGCATGGCCGTTCTTCCGGCGGCGGCCGACGGCGTGACCGTCACGGTCCGGCGCAGTCTCGACCGGACGCGCGCG
>JBKBLL010000279.1:0-4473 GCA_046296375.1 Alphaproteobacteria bacterium
GGCCAACGCCCCGCTGCCCGCGGCGCGACAGCCGCTGACGATCCTCTACGGCACCGAGTCGGGCAACGCCGAGGCGGTGGCGGATGCGGCGAAGCGGATCGCGGGCCGTGCCGGCTTTGCGGCGCGGCTCGTCGACATGGCCGATGCCGACCTCGGATCGCTGAAGGATGCCGGCGCCCTGATGGTCGTCGTCAGCACCTGGGGCGAAGGCGAGCCGCCGCAGCGCGCCGCGGCGTTCTACGCGGCACTGCTGGCCGAGGACGCGCCGCGCCTCGACGGGCTGTGCTTCTCCGTGCTGGCGCTGGGCGACAGGGCCTATGCGCAGTTCTGCGAGGTCGGCCGGCGCATCGACGAAAGGCTGGCGGAGCTGGGCGCCGAGCGGGCGGCCGGGCGGGTCGACTGCGATCTGGACTTCGAGGCGCCCGCCGAGGCCTGGACGAGAGAGGCCCTCCAGGCGCTGCGAAAACCGGACGCCGACGGGCCCGGTGCCGCGGTCATCCATGTCGACTTCGCCCTCGCACCGCCGGCGCTGCAGGACTGGACGCGCAGTCGACCGTTCGAGGCGGAAATCACCGAGGCCGTGAACCTCAACGGCTCGGGGTCGAGCAAACAGACGGTGCATTTGGAACTGTCGCTGGCCGGCTCCGGCATCCGGTACGAGCCCGGCGACGCGCTGGCCGTGGTGCCGGAGAACGATCCCGGCACCGTCGAGGCAGTGATGAACGCGGCCGGCCTGGGCGGCGACGACGCGCTACGCGCGGCACTGCTGGTCGGGCACGACGTCACCACCCTCACCCGTCCGATGGTCGAAGGCTACGCGGCGCTGACCGGCGATCCGGCGGTCGCCGCGCTGGCCGAGGAGGGCCGGTTCCGCGCCTATGCCGAAGGGCGGCAGGTGCTCGACCTCGTCGCCGACCATCCGCACCGGCTCACGCCGGAGCAGCTCAAGGGCCTGCTCCGGCCGCTGCCGGCGCGCTCCTACTCGCTCGCGTCGAGCCTCGATCTCGTCCCGGACGAGGCACACCTGCTGGTGGCGCCTGTGCGCTACGAGACGCACGGACGCGGGCGACTGGGCGTGGCCTCGACCTTCCTCGCCGACCGCCGCCGCGCGGGCGAGCGGGTGCGCGTCTTCCTGAAGCCGAACCGGCATTTCCGCCTGCCCGCCGACCCGGGCGTGCCGGTCGTCATGATCGGTCCGGGTACCGGCATCGCGCCCTTCCGCGCCTTCCTGCAGCAGCGCGAGGCGGCAGGCGTCACCGGGCGGAGCTGGCTGTTCTTCGGCGAGCGCAACTTCACCCACGACTTCCTCTACCAGCTCGACTGGCAGGCTTGGCTGAAGGAGGGGGTCCTCACGCGGATGGACGTCGCCTTTTCCCGCGACCAGGCGGCCAAGGTCTATGTCCAGCACCGCATGTGGGAACGGCGGGCCGAACTGTGGGCGTGGTTGCAGGACGGCGCGCGCCTCTACGTCTGCGGCGACGAGAAGCAGATGGCCAGGGACGTGCACGCCATGCTGCGCCGGATCGCGGCCGACCGCGGCGGCCTCGGCGCCGAGGCGGTGGACGCCTACGTCGCCGGGCTGATCCGCGACGGCCGCTATCTCCGCGACGTGTACTGAACAGCACAGGGACCCGACTGGAACCCGCCATGCCCGACGACGCACCGGCCATCCGGCTGTCTCCCAACGAGCGCATCAAGCGCGAGAGCCGTCACCTGCGCGGCACCATCGCCCAGGGCCTCGCCGACGCCGTCACCGGCGCGCTCGCCGACGACGATACGCAGCTGACCAAGTTCCACGGCATCTACCAGCAGGACGACCGCGATCTGCGCGCCGAGCGCCGGCGCAAGAAGCTGGAGCCGGCCTATTCCTTCATGGCGCGCGTCCGCATCCCCGGCGGCGTCCTGACGCCGGCGCAGTGGCTGTCGCTCGACCGCATCGCCGGTGCGCACGCGAACGGTACCATTCGCCTCACCACCCGGCAGGCCGTGCAGTTCCACGGCATCATCAAGAGCAATCTGCGCGAGGCGATCCGCGCGATCGACGCGGCACTGCTCGACACCATTGCCGCGTGCGGCGATGTGAACCGCAACGTCATGTGCACGGCCGACCCGCGCACCGGCGCCGCCCATGCCGCCGCGCTCGACCTGGCACGGGCGCTGACCCTGCATCTCACCCCGCGCACCGGCGCCTACCGCGAGATCTGGCTCGACGGGGAGAAGATCGAGGGCGGCGAGCCGGAGGCGGAGCCGGTCTACGGCGCCACATATCTACCGCGGAAGTTCAAGACCGTGGTCGCCGTGCCGCCGGACAACGACGTGGACGTCTACGCGCACGACCTGGGCTTCGTCGCGATCGTCGAGGAGGGCGCCGTGGTCGGCTGGACCGTCACCGTCGGCGGCGGCATGGGCATGACGCATGGCGAGCCGCACACCTTCCCGCGGACCGCCGACCTGCTCGGCTTCTGCACGACGGAGCAGGCCCTCGCGGTGGCGGAGGCAGTGGTCACCGTGCAGCGCGACTGGGGCGACCGCTCCGACCGAAAGCAGGCGCGGCTGAAATACACGATCGAGCGCCGCGGCCTGGACGCGTTCCGCGCCGAGGTCGAGCGCCGTATCGGCTTCGCGCTCGGTCCGCCCCGGCCGTTCGCCTTCGACCGGACGGGCGACCGCTATGGCTGGGCGAAGACGGCCGCGGGTCGCTGGAACCTCACCCTCTTCGTCGAGAACGGCCGGGTCGCCGACCGGCCGGGCTACGGCCTGCGCACCGCCCTGCGCGGGATCGCCGAACTGCTCGCCCGCGGCCGCAGCGGCGCCGACCTGCGCATCACCCCGAACCAGAGCCTCATGATCTGCGGCCTCACCCGTGCCGTGCGGCGGGCGGTGGAGGCGGCACTCGCCGCACAGGGCGTCGGCAACGACCATGGGGGCCTGCGCCGCAATGCGGTCGCATGCGTCGCCCTGCCGACCTGCGGGCTCGCGCTGGCGGAGAGCGAGCGCTACCTGCCGTCGCTCGTGGACGCGCTCGAGGATGCCGCGCGCCGGGTCGGTCTCCGCGAGGACGAGATCGTCATCCGGATGAGCGGCTGCCCGAACGGCTGCTCCCGCCCCTATCTGGCCGAGATCGGTCTCGTCGGCCGCGCGCCGGGGCTCTACCACCTCTATCTCGGTGCGGCGTTCGACGGCTCCCGCCTGAACCGGCTCTACCGCCGGGACCTGGATCACGACGGCATCCTGGCAGCACTGACGCCCTTGCTGGAAGCCTACGCCGCAGAGCGTCTGGCGGGCGAACGCTTCGGTGACTTCGTCGTCCGGGCCGGCCATGTGGCGCCGACGCGCGCCGGACGCGATTTCCACGACCCGCAGACAGAAGGGGACAGCCGGCCATGACCGCAGCCGCCCGCCGTGGCGCCAACGCCGAGCCCTTCATCGGCGCGGGTTTCATCGCACTGCCGCATCTCTTCGCAGGCGAGGAGATCGGCTGGCTCGCCGAGGAGGCGCGGGGCCTCGCGCTCCTGTTCGGGCCGGAGGCGGACGCCCTGGTCGCGCCGGATGCGCCGCGCGGAACCGTCTTCGCGCCGCATCGCGGCCAGCGCGGCTTCCTCGACCTCGCACTCCATCCCCGGCTGGCGACCGCGGCCGGATTCGGCACGGCCACGCGTCTCCACCAGACCCGGCTCTGGCCCGGCGGCCGCCGTCCTGTGCCGCCGGGATCCTGGTGCGACGGAGCGGCGTGGCGTCGGCTGGACGGGATCGATCCAGCGGGCGCGCTGACCGCCGTGGTGTTCCTCGAGGATGCGGGCACCGGTGCGGGCCTGCGGGTCTGGCCGGCCGGTGCCGTGCCGGACAACCGGGAACCGGGCGTCACGGTCCGGTCCCCGTCCGCACTCCTGTCGCTCCCCGCCGGCTCCGTCGTGCTGATCGAGGCGGCGGCCTCCTATGCGCCGGTGGACGGCCGGGTCGCCCCGGCCCCCTCCCTGTTCTTCGCCGGGCTGGTCCCCGCCGAGCCGCCGCGAGCCGAAGGGCGCCGCCGGGCCCCGTTCGTGGTCGAACTGCCCGTCGCGCCGCCGCTCGGCGACGACTGCCTTTGGCCGGTTCCCTATTTCGTGGCGGGGTAAGGCGGATGGCGCGCCGCGCAGCACGCGCTATATCCTGCGTGTTCGCAGCCCCCGTGGGGACGACCTCACCTCGGTCGCGGGGCATCGGCGGGGACGACCCCGTCTCTCGCGCACGCAGTCTCCTTCCATGGCATGGACGCTCCTCTTCCTCGCCGGCCTGCTGGAGATCGGCTGGGCCCTCGGCCTGAAATACACCCACGGCTTCACCCGCCTCGTCCCCACCGCGGCCACGCTGATCGCCATGACGGCCAGCGTGGCGCTGCTCGGTCTCGCCCTGAAGACGCTGCCCGTCGGCACTGCCTATGCCGTCTGGACCGGCATCGGCACGGTCGGCACGCTCACGGTCGAGGGTAATGCC
>JBKBLL010000280.1:0-4451 GCA_046296375.1 Alphaproteobacteria bacterium
CGCGGCTTCAGCCGCTTGATCAGGTTGATCTCGAGCAGCAGCGCCTCGACCTCGGTGCGCGTCTGCACGATCTCCAGCGCCGCCGTGTCGGCGACCATGCGGCGCAGCCGGTTGGGCAGCCGCTCCGGGTGGGTGTAGGCCACGACGCGCTTCCGCAGCGACGCTGCCTTGCCGACATAGAGCATGGTGCCGCGCGCGTCCGACATGCGGTAGACGCCGGGTCCCGCCGGCAGGTGGCGGATCTGCGCGCGCAGCAGTTCGACGCCGGCGGCCAGCGGGCGTGCGCCGGCCTCGTCCGGACAGGGCGCCGGCCCCACCGGCGTCCCCGCGACCCGGGGTTCGGCGGCCTGCGCCGCCACCGTGCCGTCGGAGCGGACGGCGCGCCGGTCGGCGGGAGAGAGCACGGCCGAAGCGGAAATAGTCGGAGCGGAAACGACCGGAGCGGGCGGCCCGGGCCGACCGCCCTGCGACGCGGCGCGCCGCGCCCCGTCCGGCCGGTCGCCGGCAGGAGCCGTGCGCGTCGACGCACCCGTATCCGTCTGCTCGTCCTGCATGCAGCCTATGTGCGGCCCGGCGCGTCGAACGTCAACGCGCGCCCCGCTCGGACGCTCGCGAGGACGTCTGGTCAGTCGTCGGCGTCCGCCTCGGCGGCCTCGTTCAGCATGCGGGTGACGGCCGGATAGTCGGTCTTGCCGGTGCCGAGCAGCGGGATCGTTTCGACCCGGACGACGGCGCGCGGCTGTGCCAGTTCGGGCGCATGCAGGCGCCGCCCCGCAGCCAGCAGGGCGTCACGGTCCAGCGTTTCGCTGGTCGTCGCCAGGAGGATCCGCTCGCCCCGGCGCGGATCGGGAACGGCGACGGCGGCGTGCGCCGCCTGCGGGTCGACGGCGCGCGCCAGTTCCTCCACCGTGCCCAGCGCGATCATTTCGCCCGCCACCTTGGCGAAGCGCTTCTGCCGGCCGACGATGTGGATGTAGCCCTCGGCGTCGATCTCGACGATGTCCCCGGTATCGTGCCAGCCGCCTTCGGGCGGCTGGATGGCCCCGGGACGCTCGGAGAACATGTAGCCCAGCATGACGTTCGGGCCGCGCACCCGCAGACGCCCGCCCGTCTCGATCCCCTCGACGGGAACGAGGTCGGTCTCGATCCCCGGCAGCGGCCGGCCGACGGAGCCGCGCCGGTGCCGCGCCGGCGTGTTCACCGCGATGACCGGCGAGGTCTCGGTGGTGCCGTAGCCTTCCAGCACATGCGTGCGCAGCCGTTCCGCATAGGTCTCGCGCGTCTCGTCGCGCACCCGCTCCGCCCCCGCGACGATCATCCGCACCGATCGGAAGTCGTAGGGATCGGCGACCTTCGCCCAGGCCGACAGGAAGAAGTCGGTGCCGAACAGGACGGTGCAGTCGGTGTGGTAGAGCAGTTCGGGCACCATGCGGATATGGCGCGGATTGGGGTAGAGCACGCTGTGGACGCCGCGCAGCACCGGCAGCAGGATGCCGCCGGTCAAGCCGAAGGAGTGGAACATCGGCAGGCAGTTGAAGACCTTGTCGCTGCGGTTGAAGTCGACCGCCGCGGCGACCTGCGCGATGTTGGAGAGCAGATTGGCGTGACTGAGCGCCACGCCCTTGGGCGGCCCCTCGGAGCCGGAGGTGAAGAGGATGACCGCAGGGTCGTGCGCGCGGCCTGCACGCGGCAGCACGAGCCGCGGCGCGACCAATGCAGTGATCGCCCGCAGCTTGTCGGCCAGTGCCAGGCCGGCGCGGACATCCTCCAGATAGACGATGCGGTAGTCCTCGGCCAGCTTGTCGACCAGGGGTTGCAGTCGACCTTTCTCGACGAACTCCCGCGAGGTCACGACGATCCGCACGCGTGCCGCCCGGCAGGCGCCGCGCAGCGCCTCGGCGCCCGCGGTGAAGTTCAACAGCGCCGGCGGCCGGCCGTGCGCGACCAGACCGAAGAAGGTCGCCGCCGCGCCGGACGCCGTCGGCAGCAGCAGCGCCACGGGCTCCCCCGGTACCGTGTCGCGGGTCAGGACGTCGCCCAGGACGGCGGCGCGCGCCACCAGCGCCCGGTAGGAGACGGGCGGCGCGATGCCGTCCTGCAGCGCAGGCAGACCGGGCCCGGTCGTCGCCCGCACCTCGAGCAGGGCGTGGGTGAGCGTTTCCGGCGGCTCGTAGGCGGCGAAGATCGCCTCGACCATCTGGTCGGTCAGCCAGGCCTTCAGCACGGCTCGGCGCCGCTTACCGAACAGGCCGTCGACCGGCGGCGTTCGGCGCGGCCGCATCACCGTGACCGATATGCGCGGAAACAGCTGCAGCGGCAGGCGGCCGCGCATCCGCGACATCAGGCTGTGCTGCGCCCCGTCGATGACGATGGGCACGACCGGGCAGTCCGCCTTGTCCGCCAGCATGCCGGGGCCGCCGCTGACCTTCATCAGTCCGCCGGTCACGGTGATGCGGCCTTCGGGGAAGACGCAGACCTTCTTGCCTTCGGCGAGGGCGCGCGACAGTACGCGCGCCCCGAAGGGGTTGGTGGGGTCGACCGGTACCGTGTGCGCGAAGCGCAGGAAGGGCCGGACCAGCCGCATCTTCGCGATATTGGTGTCGATCGCGAAGCTCATGTCCGGCAGGAATGCGGTCAGCAGGGCCGCGTCGAGGAAGGACTGGTGGTTCGGCGTGATCAGCGCCGGCCCTTCCAGGCCCTGCAGGTGCTCCACCCCGCGCACCCTCACCCGGAAGAGCAGGCGGAACACGAAGCGGGCGAACGCCAGAACCGGGCCGCGCAGGGCGGAATCGGAGGTGCGGGAATCTGTCATCGGCCGAGCGTGACTGTGGGCATGTCGTTGGTCAACGCCGTCGAGGCCGAGCCGTTCGTCCTTGCGCGTTGCGGCCGCCGGGGCGGGGCGCGAGCGTCCGTCGCGCCCTCGGCGCCGGCGGGTATATGCTCGCGGCGGAGAAACGAAGAGGAGGACTGCCCGTGACCGCGGAATACGAAGTCTTCGCCGTCAAATACGGCGCCCACACCGGCCGCCCGATGAACATCAATTTCATCGACGGCGACCCGCACGACACGTCCGGCGCGCTCGCCTTCTATGTCTGGCTCATCCGCGGGCACGGCCGCACCATTCTGGTCGATACCGGCATGACCAAGGAGTCCGCCGCGTCGCGCGGGCGGAACATGGACCGGCTGCCGCGTGAGGGGCTCGAACTGCTGGGCGTCAGCCCGCGCGAGGTGCAGGACGTCGTGGTCACCCACCTGCATTTCGACCATGCCGGCACGCTCGGCGACTGGGAGAACGCCCGCTTCCACCTGCAGGACGAGGAGATGGCCTGCGCCACCGGCCGGCTGATGTGCCACGAGCGGCTGCGCCACCCCTACGACGTCGAGGACGTCTGCACGATGGTGCGCAAGGTCTACAGGGACGAGGTGGTCTTCCACGAGGGCGACGCCGAGATCGCGCCGGGCGTCAGCGTCCACCATATCGGCGGCCATGCGAAGGGCCTGATGTCGGTCAGGGTCAACACCCGGCGCGGTCCCGTCGTGCTGGCGTCCGACGCCGCGCATCTCTACGCCAACATGGAGCAGCAGCGGCCGTTCCCGATCCTCTACAATCTGGGCGACATGCTGGAGGGCTGGAAGAAGCTCGGCCGCCTGGCCCAGTCGCCGCGACATGTGATCCCGGGGCACGACCCGCTGGTCATGCAGCGCTACCGGGCCGCGGGCGCCGGCCTGGAGGACGTGGCCGTCCGTCTGGACGTCGACCCGACGGCGTAGGACGGCGGGGCGAGTCGGTCCGTCCCGTCCCCTCCGGCCCGGCCGTCGCGGGCGTTACAATGTCCGGGGTACCCGCCCCGGGCGGCGGGCGCTAGAGCGGTTTGAGGTTGCACGGATTCGGCTGTTGTGATTCGAGAGTGCTGGTTGAGCAGCGAGGCTGTGATGACGGCACCCTTGTCCCAGGATTTGCGCGAGCGGCTGGTCCGCGCGGTTGAAGGCGGCAGTTCGGCGCGGAGGGCGGCGGCGCGCTTCGAGGTGAGCGCGTCGGCGGCGATCAAGCTGGTCCGCCGTGTGCGTGAGACGGGCAGTACGGCGCCGGCCAAGATCGGTGGTTACCGTAAGCCGCTGCTAGCCGGGCATGAGGAGCTGCTGCGCGAGCTCACCACCACGCGCAAGGGCATTACGCTCGCCGAGATCCGGGATGAACTGGTCGCGCGCGGGATCGCGCCCGGCTCGCTGACGACGATCTGGTCGACGCTGAGAAGGCTCGGCCTGTCACACAAAAAAAGTCGCTGAGGGCCGCCGAGCAGGACCGGCCCGACGTTGCTGCACATCGAAGACGCTGGAGGATCTGGCAGCGCTTCATGGATCCCGCCTCGTTCGTGTTCCTCGACGAGACCGGCGCCACCACCAATATGGTTCGCCGCTACGGCTGGGGCCCGAAGGGCGAGCGCCTGGTC
>JBKBLL010000281.1:0-4427 GCA_046296375.1 Alphaproteobacteria bacterium
CCGCCGTCGTGACCCCCGACCTCAAGGTCCGCGGCGTCGAGGGCCTGCGCGTGTGCGACGCCTCGATCATGCCGTCGATCACCGGCGGCAACACCAACGCGCCGGCCATCATGATCGGCGAGAAGGCCGCCGCCATGCTGCTCGAGGACGCGGCCTGACGGCCGGCGTCAGCCGAGCGCGCCGATGCGGTGGGTGATGGCCCCGGCGAGGCGGCGGATCAGTTCCATGTGCGCCGCGATCGGCTCGAACAGGGTGACGTGCTCCTGTTCGTAGGTCTGGGCCGCGTCCGCGACGTAGGTGGCGGGCTCGGCGAAGTCCAGGTCGCGCAGTGCGGCGGCGTCCCGGCGCGGGAACACCTGCTTCAGTACCTCCACGGCCTGGTCGACGTCGAGATGCACGAGGAGCTGGACCAGGTCGGCGCGGGTCAGGTTCTCGAAGGGCGAGAATTCGGGGATGTGGCTGCCGAGCAGGTAGATGCGGTGGATCAGCGCCACCCGGACGGCGTGCAGCAGGGCGAGTTCGGCCTGCGCCTCGGCGTCGAGCCCGCCGACCGGCAGCGCGTCGTCGGCCTCGGCATCCGCGAGGATGTCGCGCAGCAGCAGCTGGTCGGCCTGCAGCCGGCGGAAGATCTTCAGCAGCCGCGCCAGCGCGTTGCCCCGTTCCAGGTGCATGGCGATGAAGCGCAGTTCGTCCCGGCGCGCGGGGTTGCGCGTGCGCGCCGAGCGGTTCAGCCAGACGCCGGGGTCGAGCGTGTCGACATAGGCGCGCAGCACGTCGAGATCGCTCGCCGAGGCGGCGAAGGCGACCATCGCCATCGCCCGGCGAAAGCGCGGCGACGCCCGCAACATCAGACGGAAGCGCTCCAGATCCTTCGCCGCGGCGCGGCCGAGGCCGCCGATCGTGTTGGCCAGCAGGCCCAGCTGCTGGAGCACGGCGTTGTTGGGGATGGCGCGCATCTGCGACGGATGCAGGAACTCCTTGGGGCCGACCGTCGCCTCGTGCTGGCGCCGCACCGGCCGCGAGCCGGTGCGGTCCAGCATGTTCGTGCCGAACACGCCGAGGAGCGCGGCATAGTCGGGATCCTCCACCGTGTGCGCGAACTCCTGGTGCACCACGGCGAAGAACTCCGCGGCGAAGTCCGGGTCCTCGTAGATCGGATCGCCGGTCGTCTCCGCGTCGGGCTCCAGCGCGAACTCGGCGACGCGGCAGAGCGTGGCGAAGGCGGTTTCCGGCGACAGGAACCAGAGATAGCCGTCGCCGCCCTGGAAGCTGCTCTCCTCCTTCACGGACACGCCGGCCTCGGCGAAGGCGGCGCGGCTGACCGGTGGCGCCACGTAGCGCAGCCGGTCGGTCATGCGCGACGGATGGCCGCCGCGTCCGACCGACTCGCCGTGGGTGCTGAACAGCACCACCTGCACGCCCGCCAGCCCGTGCCGGGCGAGAGCGGCGGCGATCTTCAGGCGCAGGCGCTCGATCCAGAAGGTCGCCGCCATCTGGCCGACATAGCGGCCGGAGTCGGAGAAGCCGAACTGCAGGCAGAGCCGGCCGGTGCGCCGTACATAGGCCTTGAAGTGCGGCGAGCGCAGCGCGTCCTCGACCAGCCGGTCGCCATGCTCCATCGCCTCCTCGGTCTCGAACAGGGGCGAGATCTCGACCAGGTGCTCGACCCCGAACACCCGCGCGAAATAGAGCGCCACCAGCAGGGTGAAGGCGGTCTCCGTCTCGGCGATCAGGAAGCGGATCGGCGTCGCCGCGTCTATATGCTTGGCCAGCGCGGCGATCATCATGAACATGCGCCTGGCGGACGCGCGCTCGGCCAGCAGCGAGCCGATGTTCACGCTGGCCGGCCGGGCGTCGGCCAGCAGTTCGTTGATCGCGTTGAGATAGCTCCGCCGCTGGGCCGGGTCGGCCGGGTCGCCGTGCAGGCCGATCTGGCGGCGGATCGCATTGTGCAGCTGCGTCGCGTTCAGGCGGAAGTGGGTGTGGGCCACGCCCAGCCCGTTGGTCGCGAGGGCGGCGCGCAGGCTGCACAGGCGCGCCGCCAGCGCGTCGTCGCCGGCCGCCGCGACCGCGCGGTCCAGCAGCTCCGCGAGGCGGGCGCAGTCGGTCAGCGCATGTTCGCGCCCCTCCACCAGGCGCCGCGCGAAGGTGGCCGCCCGGCGCGGCTCGTCGCCGCCGTCGAGGGCGGAGGCCTCGATCTGGTACTCCACCTGCTTGGCGGCCAGCGCCAGGATCGATTCGATCAGCTCGAGTGTCGGTGCGGCCGGCGTCGCCGGATATTCGGCGCGCAGTGCCGCCGAAGCGTCGCGCAGCCGGGCGAGCTGGGCGAGCTTCACCTTCAGCCGCATGCCCAGCGTGTCCGTCCAGCCGATGTCGGACCGGCCGTCATGGTCGTATCCCACCCAGGACGCGATGGAGACGAGGCGCGGCGCGAGCCGGCGCCAGTCCTCGGGATAGTGGCTGCGGGCGACCGCGAGGGCGACGGCATGGACGCGCGACAGCGCGTCCTGCGCATGGCCGATCGCCTCCATCGCCCAGGCGAACTCGTCGTCGAGGGTCAGGCGCACCGGCGGCCGGTGCCGCCCCCTGCGCGCCGCGGTCAGGGCGGCGTCGGGGTCGGCGCCGCCCGCCAGCGACGAGAGCGCGCGGGCGAGGTCGATCGGCAGGGCGAAGGTAGGATGCGCGGTGAAGACCACGCCGAAATGCAGGCTCTCGACGGCCGCGCGGAACGTCTCGAAGGGAACCGCCGGGCCGTCGGGCTCGGGCCGGGCGACCCGCTCGAGCACCGCGCGCAGCCGCGCGGCGTTCTCGTCGGGGTCGGTCGTCTCCAGATATGCGGCCATGCGCGCCGCCCGGGCCGCGAAGGCCGATGCGCTCATATGCTGGACCAGCGCGTCGAGGTCGGCCGTGCCGATCTCCCCGCGGTCCGCCATGCGGGTGAGTTCCAGCGCCATGCGCGAGATCGGGTTGCCGAACGGATCTACATGGCCGCTCTCGCGGAACTCGGCCAGCAGCCCGCGCAGCCGCGCGTGCAGCGCCGCCGGGTCGCCCGGCGCGGCGGCCCGCTCGGGATGGGAGGCGGGCCCGGAAGGCTGGTTCGGTGCGGCCGTTCCGGCCATGGTCGCCCCTCTTGCTGCGGTGCGAAGGAGCGTGCGCCGCGGGTGCGAAGAGCGCAAGCGAAAGCTGCGCCGGCGCCCGCCCGGTGTTTCAAGCGTTCAGCGCCCCCGACCTTCGCGCGTCAGACGTCCAGCGCCTCCGCGAACCGCGCGTTCTCCTGAATGAAGGCCAGCCGGTGCTCCGGCTTGCGGCCCATCAGGCGCTCGACCAGGTCCTTCGCCTCGCCGCGGCCCGCGTTGGGGGCGGCCGCCGGTTCCAGGGTCAGGGCCTCGCCCGAGGCGTCGAAGGCGACGCGCAGCAGGGTGCGGGTTTTCGGGTTCATCGTCGTCTCGCGCAGCTGCGCCGACGGCATCTCGCCCAGCCCCTTGAAGCGGCTGATGTCGACCTTCTTCTTTCCCTTGAACGCCGTCGCCAGCAGTTCGTCCTTGTGCGCGTCGTCGCGGGCATAGTGCGTCGTGCCGCCGGACGAGAGGCGGTAGAGCGGCGGCATGGCGAGGAACAGGTGGCCCCGCTCGATCAGCTGCGGCGTCTCCAGGAAGAAGAACGTCATCAGCAGCGAGGCGATGTGGGCGCCGTCCACGTCGGCGTCGGTCATGATGATGATGCGCTCGTAGCGCAGCTTCTCCGGGTCGAAGCGGCTGCCGCTGCCGCAGCCGAGCGCCTGGATCAGGTCGTTCAGCTCCTGGTTCTGGCGCAGCTTGTCGGACGACGCACTGGCGACGTTCAGGATCTTGCCGCGCAGCGGCAGCACGGCCTGGGTCGCCCGCTCGCGCGCCTGCTTGGCCGACCCGCCGGCGCTGTCGCCCTCCACCAGGAAGATCTCCGTGCCGGCCGCCGCCGAACGGGTGCAGTCGGTCAGCTTGCCCGGCAGGCGCAGCTTGCGCGTCGCACTCTTGCGCTCCAGGTCCTTCTCCTGGCGCTTGCGCTGGCGCTCCTCGGCGCGCTCGATGGCGAAGTCGAGGAGCGCGCGGGCGCGTTCGGGTGCCGCGGCCAGCCAGTGGTCGAACCGGTCTTTCACCGCCGCGTCGACGAGGCGCACCGTCTCCGGCGAGTCCAGCTTCTCCTTGGTCTGGCCCTGGAAGCGGGGTTCGCGGATGAAGACCGACAGCATCTGGCAGGCGCCACCGAGCAGGTCGTCGCCCGTCACCTGCGGCGCGCGCCGGCTGCCGATCAGCTCGCCATAGGCTTTCAGCGCGCGCAGCAGGCCGGCGCGGAACCCCGCCTCGTGGCTGCCGCCGAGCGGTGTCGGGATGGTGTTGCAGTAGGAGCCGGAGAAGCCCTCGCCGTCGAGCGCCCAGGTGACCGCCCAC
>JBKBLL010000282.1:0-4396 GCA_046296375.1 Alphaproteobacteria bacterium
CCGCGCGCGCGGGCCGTGGCGGCGGCGCCGGTCGGCTGCCTCGCCCAGCCGTGCTCCTCCCAGCAGCTGGCTCTGGCGATCGCGGCAGGCCTGCCGAACGGCCAGGGCCGCTAGCCTTCCGCGCCGGGGGTCGGGCGTCCCGCGGGCCAGCCCTCGTTGGCCATGCGGCGCGGTTTGGGCGTAGGATGTAGGTCTTGCCCGTCCCCGACCAGGAGCCCGGATTGCCCCAGGGAGCCGCTGCCCTCCGCCGACCCGCCGTCAAGCCCGGCGACAGCAAGCTGGCCGCGCGTCTCGCCGGCGCCCTCGAGGGAGAGGTGCTGTTCGACGCCTTCGCGCGCGGCCGCTATGCCACGGATGCTTCGATCTATCAGGTCGAGCCGATCGGTATCGTCCGGCCCAGGCGCGTGGCCGATATCGAGGCGGTGATCGCGATCGCCCGCGAGGAGGGGGTTCCCGTCACCGCGCGTGGCGGCGGCACCAGCCAGGCCGGCCAGACCATCAACGAGTCGCTGATCGTCGACACCTCGGCGCACCTGAACCGCATCCTGGACATTGACCTCGAGAGGATGCGCGCCCGGGTCGAGCCGGGGGTCGTGCTCGACCAGCTGAACAAGGCGCTGCGGCCCCACGGCGTGTGGTTCCCGATCGACATTTCGACCGCCAGCCGATGCACCATCGGCGGCATGGCGGCGAACAATTCCTGCGGCGCGCGATCCATCCGCTACGGCAACATGGTGCACAATACCCGCGCCATCCGCGCGATCCTGGCGGACGGCGAGGCATACGATTTCGGGCCGGTGCCCGGCGTCCTGACCGGGACCGACCTGCCGCCCCGATACGCCGACCTGGTGCAGCGGGTGCGGGCCGTCGCGGGGCGCGAGCGGGACGAGATCCGTCGGCGCTGGCCGACGCTCCTGCGCAACGTCGCGGGCTACAATCTCAACACGGTCGATCCGGTCGGCCACAACATGGCGAGCCTGCTGGTCGGGTCGGAGGGGACCCTCGGCTTCTTCACAGAGATCGAGGTCGATCTGGCGCCGCTGCCCCCGCGGCGCGTCCTGGGCATCTGCCACTTCCCCCGCTTTCGCGATGCCATGGCGGCGACCCAGTATCTGGTGACGCTCGACCCGGAAGCGGTGGAACTCGTCGACCGGGGCATCGTCGAGCTGTCGCGCGAAATGCCGCAGTTTCGCGCCACCGTGGAGCGGATGGTGCGGGGCGAGCCGGACGCGCTGCTGCTCGTCGAGTTCGCCGGCGGTGACGAGACCGCGCTGCTGCGCAGACTGCGGGATCTCGACCGCATGATGGGCGATCTCGGTTTCCCCTTCTCGGTCGTCGAGGCGGTCGAGCCGTCCTTTCAGGCCGCGGTATGGCGGGTGCGCGAGGCGGGCCTGAACATCGTCATGTCGATGAAGGGCGACGGCAAGCCGGTCTCCTTCATCGAGGACTGCGCCGTGCCGCTCGCCGACCTCGCCGACTTCACGGACCGGCTGACGGCGGTTTTCGAGAAGCACGGCACGCGCGGGACCTGGTACGCGCACGCCTCGGTCGGGCTGCTGCACGTGCGTCCGATCATCAATCTCAAGAACGAGGACGGCATCCGCACGCTGCGCGCCATCGCCGAGGAAGCCTTCGAGATGGTACGCCAGTACAAGGGCTCCCACTCGGGCGAGCATGGCGACGGCATCGTGCGCGCCGAGTTCCACGAGCGCATCTACGGCCAGCGCATCGTGCACGCCTTCGAGGAGGTGAAGGGCACCTTCGATCCCGGCAATCTCTTCAATCCGGGGCGCGTGGTGAAGGCGCCGCGCATGGACGACCGGCGGCTGTTCCGCTTCGGGCCGGATTACAAGCCGCTTCCGCTGGTTCCGGTGCTCGACTGGTCGGATTTCGGCTCGTTCCTCGGCGCGGCCGAGATGTGCAACAACAACGGCACCTGCCGCAAGCGGGAGGCCGGCGTCATGTGTCCCTCCTTCCGCGCGACCGAGGACGAGCACCATGTGACGCGCGGGCGCGCCAACACGCTGCGGCTCGCCCTCTCGGGCCAACTCGGCGCGGACGCCCTCACCTCCGACGCGATGTACGATACGCTCGACCTCTGCGTCGGCTGCAAGGGCTGCCGGCGCGAATGTCCGACCGGCGTCGACATGGCGAAGATGAAGGTCGAGTTCCTGTTCCACTACCGTGCGCGTCACGGGCTCGAACTGAAGGATCGGCTCGTCGCCTGGATGCCGCGGTATGCCGCCGCCGCGGCCCGTCTAGCACCCCTGCTGAACGGCGCGACGCGCGTTCCGGGCGCGCGGGCGATCGGGGAGAAACTGTTCGGCTTCGCGGCCCGCCGCTCCCTGCCGCGCTGGCGCGGACGCCCGTTCCAGGGAAAGTCCGGCGTTAGTCAGATCGCCGGCGACGGGCGCGACGTGGCGCTGTTCGTCGACACGTTCGACCGGGCCTTCGAGCCGGAGAACGCCCGGGCTGCGGTGCGCGTGCTCGAGGCCGCCGGCTACAGGGTGCATTTTCCGGCCGTCGCGGGCGAAGCGCGGGCGCCCTGCTGCGGGCGCACTTTCCTGTCGGCCGGGCTGGTCGACGAAGCCCGTACCGAGGTGCGACGGACGCTGGCGGCGTTGCGGCCCTATGTCGAGGCCGGCGTGCCGGTCGTCGGGCTGGAGCCGGCCTGCCTGCTGTCGCTCCGCGACGAGTTCCTGTACCTGGAGCCCGGCGCCGAGTCGTCGGCACTGGCGGGACAGGCCTTCCTATTCGAGGAGTTCCTGGCGCGCGAGCGCGAGGCCGGCCGGTTCGACCCGCCGCTGCGACCGATCGGTGCTACCCGTGCGCTGATGCACGGTCACTGCCATCAGAAGAGCTTCGGGCTGTTCGAACAGGCCGCAGCGCTCCTGGGCATGGTGCCCGACCTCGTTGTCGAGCCGATAGACTCCAGTTGCTGCGGCATGGCGGGCGCCTTCGGGTTCGACGCCGGCCACTATGACGTGTCGATGCGGATGGCGGAGGCGAGCCTGTTGCCGGCGGTCCGCGCGGCCGGCGCCGACACGATCCTCGTCGCCGACGGCACGAGTTGCCGCCACCAGATCCTGGACGGCACAGGCCGTGAGGCTATCCATGTCGCGCGCGTGCTGGAGCGCGCACTGCTGTCATGATCCACAGCTTTTGCGGCGATCTGCGACATAGATGTTGCATATTGGCTGCGTTTTGTGGTTTTTTCTTGCGCAGCCGGGCGCACTGATAACAGAAAAGTAACGGCCTGGTCATAGAGTGGAAGGGTGTCGACGTCCGAGGGGGTCTAACGGAATCGGAGTCCGGGGAACGACGGAAGGCGTGCGCGATGCAGCCCCTGCAAGGCGCGTCCCCATTGTCTCGGTGGGTAACCGACCATGCCGGCGACACCAGCCGGCGGTGACGAGACGCAAAGGGTGTGGCTTACCGGTGGAGCGAAACCGGCCGCTCTTCGGAGCAACCTAGTCCCCGGGCTCGGCCCGGGGATTTCTGTTTTGTGAGGCCCTTGTTTCGATAGCGTCTGCTTGCGTCGGCAGCGGCGCCGGGACAGACAATGGGCGGGAGGTCCGGCGGTGCGCTTGCTGTGCTGGGCAACGCGCTCGGTGTCTTCGACCTCTATTTCCTGAGTGGCCTCGCCTCGCGCTATTTCGGCGTGATGATCAACGAGGTGCTGGTCGCGGTGCCGCTCTTCGTCTTCGTGGGCAATGTGCTCGAGCGCTCGAAAATCGCCGAGGAACTGCTGGAGACGATGGGGCAGCTCTTCGGCTCGCTGCGCGGCGGCCTCGGCATCCAGGTCGTCGTCGTCGGCGCGCTGCTAGCGGCCTCCACGGGCATCGTCGGCGCCACGGTCGTGACCATGGGGGCTGCTCAGCCTGCCGGCGATGATGCGCGGCGGCTACGTTCCCAAGCTCGCCACGGGCATCATCTGCGCCTCCGGCACGCTCGGCCAGATCATTCCGCCCTCGATCGTGCTGATCTTCCTGGGCGACCTGCTGTCCGGCGCCAACAGTCTCGCCCAGATGGCGAAGGGCAACTTCTCGGGGGATCCGCCGCTGCTGCTGATCGTCGCGGTGCTCGGCTCCATCCTGGGCGGCCTCGCGACGCCGACCGAGTCGGCTTCGATCGGCGCCGTCGGCGCGATGATCCTCGCCGTCGCGAAGCGCCAGTTCGGCCTGCGCGCGCTGCTGGAGGTCATACGCGCCACCCTGAAGATCACGGCACTCGTCTTCCTGATCGTTCTCGGCGCATCGCTCTTCTCGCTGGTCTTCCGGGGGCTGGGCGGCGACGAACTCGTCCACGACGTGCTGAGCGGCATGCCGGCCGGCGCCGTTGGCGCCGTGCTCGCCGTCATGGTCCTGATGTTCATCCTGGGCTTCTTCATGGACAC
>JBKBLL010000283.1:0-4348 GCA_046296375.1 Alphaproteobacteria bacterium
CGCCCGCAATCTGCGCCTGTGGGAGGCCGCCCTCGCCGACGACACCGACGCCCTGCCCGTGCGCGTCCGCTGGGGCGTCGATCCGATCGAGCGGGTGTTGCCGCCGGACCATCTCGCCATCCTCGAAACGCGGCTGGCGCGCGGGGCACCATGACGGCGACCGAGTTCCTGCAGCTCGATTTCGCGGCAGTAGCGACGGCCACGCTCGCCGCCGTCTGCTGCGCGCTGCTCGGCAACTTCCTGGTCCTGCGCCGGCAGATCGTGTGGGGCGCCGCGCCCGCGCCCGCCGCCCTGCGGGTAATCGGCGTGGGCTCCTCCCGGGGCGGCCCCCCCCCCCCGCTCCCGATGCTCGCCGGCGCGACGGCAGCGGCCGTCGTCGCGGCGGTGCTGATCGAACTCGTCCGCCGCCTCGGGCGAATCGAACCGGGCGCCAGCATGGGCGTCGTGTTCACCGTGATGTTCGCCTTCGGCGTCCTGCTGCTCGAACAGTCGGCCGCGCGGGCGGTCGATCTCGACGCCGACTGCGTCCTCTACGGCCAGCTGGAGGACATCCTGTGGTTCGCCGCGACCGGGTGGGGGTCGCTGGCCGATCCTGCGGCCCTGGCGCAGTTGCCGCGCGAACTGCTGACGCTGGTCGCGCTCACGGCGGCGTGCCTCCTCCTGCTCGCCCTGTTCTGGAAAGAGCTGCGCATCACCACCTTCGATCCTGGACTGGCGGTCAGCCTCGGCATCCCCGCCGGTCTCTTTCACTACGGCCTGATGCTGATGGTGGCGCTGGCCGCCATCGCCTCGTTCGAGGCGGTCGGCTCGATCCTGGTGATCGCCATGCTGATCTGCCCGGCGGCCACGGCGCGGCTGCTGACCGACCGGTACGGCACGCAGATCGTGCTGTCGGTCGCCTTCGGCGCGGCGGCCGCCATCGCGGGATACGTGATCGCCGGCTTCCTTCCCGGCTGGTTCGGGGCGCCCTGGGCCCTGAACGCCGCCGGCATGATCGCCACCTGCTCCGGCATCTTCCTGGCCGCGGCGGTCTTCCTCGGCCCGCGCCACGGCCTGCTCGGCCGCATGCGCCGCACGCGCGACCCTGCCGCGGCGACGCATCCGGCGCACGGAACCGCAGCGGCGCCCCCGGCGTAGAGCAGGAAGCCGCATCGCCTCCTCGCAGACGGGATACCCGCCATGCTCCGGATCGTCGCCTTCACCTGCTGCCTGCTGCTCGCCGCGTGCGAGGGCGCCGGACGGTCCGGCGACGGCTTCTACGTCGGCGGCGCCGGCGGCATCGACCGCGCCGAGCGGGTACGCTGATCCGCCGCCGAAGCCGCCGCAGGCCGGCTCGGAGCAGGCCAACCCGGGGCAGAGCGTGCTCCGCCGCGGGCGTGCATGGAGCGGCGGGGCACGACGCGCCGCGGCATAGACTTTGGCCCCCAGCCGCGCGCAGAACCATACTAGCGTACTACCAACCGGTGAAAGCCGGATGCCCCGATCCGACCGAGGATTTCGCCGGACGCGACGGAAACGCGCGAACCGGCGACCCGTGATTGACAGCCCGGACGGCGCCGCGCATTTCACGTGATGCCAGCCCGCGGGCACGTTGCGATGCCGCCTGTCCCAGGCCGCCCGGAACGCCAGCCGCCAATCGCCGGAGCAACCGATGACCGAAGCGTCCCCCCTCATCCCCGACCTGCGCAGCCTGTGCGCCGAAGCGCTGGCGGCGGCCGACACCTTCGCCGGACAGGTGCGGCAGGGCGTGGCCGGCATGGTGGAACGCAACGGCCGGACGGATGCCGCCCTGCTGGAACGCGAGCAGTTCGCGGCGCACGGCTATGCGTGGTTCACGACCTATGTGGCGGCGCTGCGCCAGCTCGCCGGCTGGGCGGAACGGCTCGAGGCCGAAGACGGCCTCGGCGAACTCGAAGCGCTGATCCTTCAGGCCGGCTTCGGCGAATATCTGCAGCAGCTTCGCGGCGGCATCACCCTGTCTCAGGGCGAGATCGTGCGTCCGGCCGACATGGGCGTCACCGAAGCGGCGGCGGCGGCGCTGGCCGTCCCCGCCGTCGAACGCCTGGTGCGCGAGGGCAACACGAACGCCGTGCGGATGCGGATCGCGGCCCTGGTCGAGCACGGCGATTTCGGCCGGCTCGGCCTCGGCGACGAGACGCTGGCGATGATCCGCGACCAGTTCCGCCGCTTCGCCGAGGAGCGCGTCCTGCCCGAGGCGCACGGCTGGCACGTGCGCGACGAACTGATCCCGATGCCGGTGGTCGACGAGATGAGCCGGCTCGGCGTCTTCGGCCTGACCATTCCGGAGGAGAATGGCGGCCTCGGGATGGGCAAGGTCGCGATGTGCGTCGTTACCGAGGAGCTGTCGCGCGGCTATATCGGCGTGGGCTCGCTCGGCACCCGGTCGGAGATCGCGGCGGAGCTGATCCGCCTGGGCGGCACCGACGCGCAGAAGGCCGAGTGGCTGCCGAAGATCGCCTCGGGCGAGATCCTGCCGACGGCGGTCTTCACCGAGCCGAACACCGGCTCCGACCTCGCCTCGCTGCGGACGCGCGCCGTGCGCGACGGCGACATCTACAGGATCTCCGGCAACAAGACCTGGATCACCCATGCGGCGCGCGCCGACGTGATGACGCTGCTGGTGCGCACCAACCCCGACGAGCCGGGCTACAGGGGCCTGTCGATGTTCATCGCACCGAAGCCGCGCGGCACCGACGCCGATCCCTTCCCCGCCGCCGGCATGTCGGGCGGCGAGATCCGTGTGCTGGGCTATCGCGGCATGAAGGAATACGAGATCGGCTTCGACGGTTTCGAGGTGCCGGCGGCGAACGTGCTGGGAGGCGTCGAGGGCCAGGGCTTCAAGCAGCTGATGACGACCTTCGAGTCCGCGCGAATCCAGACCGCGGCGCGCTCCGTCGGCGTGGCGCAGCGCGCCCTCGAACTGGCCCTCCAATACGCGACCCAGCGCCAGCAGTTCGGCAAGCCGATCTACGCCTTCCCGCGCGTCGCGGGCAAGATCGCCTGGATGGTCGTCGAGACGATGATGGCCCGCCAGCTCTCCTATTTCGCCGCGCGCGAGAAGGACGGCGACCGGCGCTGCGACATAGAGGCGGGGATGGCGAAGCTGCTCGCCGCGCGCGTCGCCTGGGCCAACGCCGACAATGCGGTTCAGGTGCATGGCGGCAACGGCTACGCCGAGGAATACGAGATCAGCCGCGTCCTCTGCGACGCCCGCATCCTCAACATTTTCGAGGGTGCGGCGGAGATCCAGGCACACGTGATCGCGCGCGGCCTGCTCGAACGGCGGAACTGAACGCGGGCGCGATTCAGCGGCGTCGGAGGTCGTAAGGATTCGCGGGCCCGGCCCTCGTGCTTCGAGACGCGCCCTCCGGGCGCTCCTCGGCATGAGGGACCGATGCATCGTTACCGCACCACGATTGATGCGGTAGGGACGCCTCATCCGGGAGCGACCGCGAGGTCGCGTCTCGAAGGAAGAGGCGTTCCGGGCCATGGGGGGCCGGGCGGCGCCATATCTTAGCAACCGCTCAATCGCCGAGAGCGAAGGCGACGAGATAGTCGCCGGTGCGCGTCTGCAGGCGCTGATGGCCGGTCGCGACGATGAGGACATACTGACGCCCCTCGTGCTCGTAGGTCATGGGCGATGCCTGCCCGCCGGCCGGCAGCCGCCCGGCCCAGAGCAGCCGGCCCGTCTCCGTCTCGAAGGCGCGCAGGAAATCGTCCTGGGCGGCCGCGATGAAGGTGAGGCCCGTGGCCGTCACCAGCGGCCCGCCGATATTGCCCGTTCCCATGGGCACCCGCAGGAAGGTCGGCAGGCCGATCGGGCCGCTGTCGTAGCCGGTACCGAGCAGGCGGGTCCAGAGCAGTTCGCCCGTCTCGAGGTCGGTCCCCGACACATAGCCCCAGGGCGGCGCGATGCAGGGGACGTCCAGCGGCGACAGCCACATCGGCCGGTCGACGCCGTAGGGTGCGCCTGCCTGGGGTGCGATCTCCTGGTCGGGGCGCGCGCCGCCGTCGCCGACCGGGATGTCGTCCACCTGCTCGCGCGGATACATCTGCACCCGGTTCGGCAGGCGGCTGTGATTGGTGACGACGATGTTGCGGCGCCGGTCCACCGCGATCCCGCCCCAGTTCATGCCGCCGATCGTTCCCGGAAAGAGGAGCGTCCCCAACCCTTCGTCCGTAGGCGGCGTGAATATCCCCTCATAGCGCATCTGGTGGAACTGAAGCCGGCAGACGGCCGCGTCGATCGGCGTGACGCCGAAGGTGTGCCGCGCGTCCAGCGTCTCCGGCTCGCGCCCCGGCTTGCCGGCGAAGTTCGGATAGAACA
>JBKBLL010000284.1:0-4291 GCA_046296375.1 Alphaproteobacteria bacterium
GGGCATGACGATGTCGCCCTCCTCGTCGTCATGGACCGTGACGAGGTTGTCGCGCGCCGCGTAATGCGGGTCGGTCGCGATGTCGGAGGCGGTGTAGATGCCGCCGAACGGCACGTTGGCACCGATGAGGCGGTTCTCGATGTCGGCGAAGTCGCGTTTCGCGATCCAGTCGGCGAGAAGCTGTTCCAGTTCGTCGGCGCGGGCGATGCGGGCGCGGCTCTTGGCATAGCGTTCGTCCTTGGCCAGCTCCGGCATGTCCATCGCCGTCACCAGCCGCTCGAACACCTTGTCGCCGCCGGCGGCGATCTGGACGTAGCGGCCGTCGCGCGTCTTGAAGGTTCCGGCCGGCGCGAAGGTCGGGTTGCGGTTGCCGATGCGCTCGCGGTTCTCGCCGGTGCGGGCGTGCTTCGTCACCATGTCGGCGGTGATGCGGAACGGCGCCTCGTATAGGCCGAGATCGATCATCTGGCCAACCCCACCCCCCTGGGCGTCGCGCTGATAGAGGGCGAACATGGTCGCAAGCGCGCCGAAGGTGCCGGTGTTGTAGTCGGCGGTCGGAAAGGCCGGCCGCACCGGATAGCGGTCCGGAAATCCGGTCGGGTACATGTAGCCCGAGAAGCCCAGCGCGATGCGGTCGTAGCCCGAACGCTTCGAATAGGGGCCCGTCTGCCCGTAGCCCGAGACCCGCACCATGATCAGTCGCGGGTTGATGGCGTGCAGCGCATCCCACCCCAGGCCCCAGCGGTCGAGCGTGCCCGGCGTGAAGTTCTCGATCAGCACGTCGGACTGCCGGACCAGCTCCTTGAGGATGTCCTGGCCCGCCTTCACGCGCATGTTGAGCGTAACCGACTTCTTGTTGCGGCCCTCGACCAGCCAGTTTTCCGAGCGCTGCGGCACGCCGTTCTGCGGGGTGCCGCGCAGCGCGTCGCCGATGCCCGGCTGCTCGACCTTGATGATCTCGGCACCGAAATCGCCCAGCATGGTGGCGCCGAACGGCCCGGCGATCAGCGTCCCGACATCCAGAACCCGGATCCCGGCCAAAGGTAGCGTCGCGCTCACTCACGTCCCTCCAAGACAAGACCCGGTCCCGCGGACCGAAAGCGCCGAGCGGCGCCTTCGAGCACGGGACCCGAGGGTCGTCGTTTTACCCGCCTGCGTCCTTCGTGACGCCTTCGGCGACGCGCCGCTGCCGGGCCACTTCCTTTATCGCGTCGTTCTCACGGCGCCGCCGTTCGATCTCCTCCGGCGACATCTGGTCGATGTTGCTGAAGTCGAGCTTCCAGTCCGGGCTCTCGCTCCAGCGCAGCGGCGACTGCACCGTCGTCCGCGGACCCGGCGCCGATTCCAGCACCTTCAGCGCCAGTTCAGTGGTGAAGGCCTGGGACGCCTCGTCGTTCGGCCGTCCCGCGGGGTTGCCCAGCGGGAAGTCGCTGAACAGGAAGCGCGGCACGCCCGCGCGTTCGACGATGTCCTTGGCGCAACCCATGATCACGGTCGGTATGCCGTTCGCTTCCAGGTGTCGTGCGGCCAGACTCACGGTCTGGTGACACACCGGTCAAGCGGCGAGCAGGACGGCGACGTCGGCCCGATCCTCGCGCACCCGTGCGAGGATCTCCACGCAGTCCTGTTCGATGGTGGTCTGCTGGCTGCGGTTGGTCGGCGCCCCGTGGAAGCGTGGCGCCAGCGAGCCGATCCGGCCCTCCGCCGCCAGTCGGCGCAGCTGCTTCAGCGGAAACCAGCTGCGCATGTCCTCCTGGGTGGTGTGGATGCGGTCGATGCCGATGTGCGAGATGCGCAGGTCGGGGTCGGCGTCGGTGCTGTCCGAGAAGACCTTGTAGAACTTCGCCGCGGCGTTGTAGGCGGAGCGCGGTCCCTGGTCGCCCTTGTCGGGCTGATAGGGCGCCGCCGTCGTGATCAGCGCCAGCCGGCTCTCGGCCAGCGGCTTCTTCAGCGGCGTGAACGGCACCTCGGCATACTGCGCCCAACGGTACGGCTTGCCGTAGCCGAGGGTCACGTAATAGGTACTTATTCGCTGGATATAGGGAATCGGCACGTCTTGCTCGACGGCGAATTCCAGGCTGTCCGTCTTGTCGGCCATTGGAAACTCCCGAACGCGCGGCGGCGAACGCCGCGTCCCCAAGCAAACTCCGCCCGGGTCCGATTGTCCACCGGGGGATGCCGCCGCGACACCAGGCGCTACTGGCTGGCCCAGACGATGCGGGCCATCCAGGCGATCTGCTCGGGAGCGAGTGTGCGGTCCGGATAGTCCGGATTCAGGGAATGAAGTTCGACCCGCTTGGCGGTGCGGCGCACCAGTTCCTTCGCCATCACCTCGCCCTCGACCGTCTTGACCACGACCCGGTCGCCGCGGCGGATGCTCGAATTGGGCGAGACGACGACCAGGTCGCCGTCCCGGTAGACCGGCTTCATGCTGTCGCCGGCGACGGCGAGCGCATAGGCGTTCGGGTCGCTGACGTCGGGAAAGGCGATCTCGTCCCAGCCGCTCCCGACCGGATAGCCCGCATCGTCGAAGAACCCGGCGGCCCCCGCCTGGGTGTAGCCGATCACCGGTATGCGCTGCAGGCTGTTGCCTTCGGCGCGGATGATGTCGGCCAGGAACTCGCCCATCGTCGTGCCGGTCGCCGCCAGTACCTTCGCTACGCTCTCAGTCGACGGCCAGCGCAGCTTGCCGTCGCGCGTGGTGCGCTTGCTCTTGTTGAAGGTGGTCGCGTCCAGGCCGGCCCGCTTCGCGAGCCCCGACGGGGACATGCCCTTGCGCTTGGCAAGGCTGTCGATTGCGTTCCAGACGTCGACGTGGCGCAGCATGGGAACAATGTCACACATTTCCGCTTGACGTTCTGTAGGGAAAAATTCATAAGAACATAAAGAGAACATTCTTAGGAGCACAGTCATGCCGCACCCCGTTCACCGCGCCCCCGCCGCCCCCGCCGCCCCCACCGCCACGGTCGAACATGCCGAGGGCGAGCCCTTCGCCAGTGCCGCGGACGCCTGGTTCTGGTGTGTCGCGGGCGAGACGGCCCGCATCGACGGCGCGCGGCCGCGCGCCGGCTGCGCCGAGACGCCGCGGCCGTGCGAGCCCGGCGACATCCTGCGCAGCGTCGACCGTCTCTATCGGGCGCGGATGCTGCTGCCGGCGCACGTCAAGGTCCTGGTTCATTTCGGCCGCCGCTTCGAGACGCCGGGCGGCGGGACGCACCCGCGCCGTCGCGCCGCGCGCCTGTGGGCCGAGGCGTTGGAGCGGCTGGAACCGGCGCTGCGCGCCAAGGGAATCGTCGCGTGACCGGCCGCGCCCTGGTGGGCTTTTCCGACGAGACGCGGCTGAAGCGCCTGCTGCCGCTCGCCCGCGGCTTCCGCCACTGCTTCGTCCTGGTCGAGCGTCCCGACCGGACGGTGCTGATCGATCCCCTGTCGGATCGGCTGATCGTGGAGAGTTTCGCCGAGATCGGGCTGGACGAGGCGGCGGCGCAGTGGCGCGCGGCGGGCTTCACCGTAGTCCCGGCGAGCATCCGGGATCCGGCCCGGCCGGCACCCGCCGCGCCGATGAGCTGCGTCGAGGTCGTGAAGCGCGTCCTGGGCATCCATGCCCGGCACGTCGTCACGCCGCACCAGCTCTATCGACTGCTGCTCCGCGAGACGACGGCCGAGAACATGATGGCTTCGGAAAAAATACCTTGACATCGTCGCGGCATCTGGATCATTTTCCTATTCAACGAGCCACACCCACGCCCGCCGGCCACCGCCGGCGGGCGTTTTGCGTTGCGGGGCCGCGCGCGCCCCGGACCGAGAGGAGAGACCGACATGGGCGGACTGTTCTCCACCCCCAAGATCCCGGAGCCGAAACCGCTGCCCGATCCCGGCGCGGAGGCTGCCGAGAACGAGCGGCGCGAACGCGAGCGGCTGCTCCTGCGTCGCCTGCGCGGCCGCGGCGGGCTGGTCGCGACCGGTCCGCGCGGGCTGATGCGCGTCGACGACGCGCCGGCCGAGCGGCGCAGCCTGCTGGGGCGCTGACATGCACGACGATCGGATGCCCGGACCGGGTGAGCACCGCGCCGAGAGGACGGTGCGGCGCTTCCGCACGGCGCGCGACCGCCGCGCCCCGTGGGAGGCGCTGTGGCGCGACTGCTTCGACCAGGTGATGCCGCACCGCACGCCGGCGGGCGGGTCCGCCGAGGTTCCCCGGCGCGCCGGGGAGCGCCTGTTCGACGGCACGGCCCCCGACGCGGTGGAACAGCTCGCCGCCAGCCTGATGGCCGAGCTGACGCCGCCCTGG
>JBKBLL010000285.1:0-462 GCA_046296375.1 Alphaproteobacteria bacterium
AGCAGGTGGGCGTTTTCTGCGGCTTCCACCCGCTCGAGGTGCAGGCGATCGCAGATGGCGAGGTGGCGATCGGCATCGTCGGCCGCAGCCCGATCGCGAGCGGCGAACTGACGGCGGAGGAAATCAAGCGCTGCGAGCAGGACCCGGCGGCGCGGCTGCGGATCGCCGCGCTGAACGTGCCGCGCGCCGCGGCGCGCACCAAGGGGCCGCGCTACACGCCGGTCGCCAAGCGCCAGGACAAGCCGGACGGCATCTCCTGGCTGGTGCGCAACCACCCCGAACTCTCCGACGCGCAGATATCGCGCCTGCTCGGCACGACCAAGAACACGATCGTGGCGATCCGCGACCGGACGCACTGGAACAGCCAGAACATCCGCCCCCGCCACCCGGTTGATCTGGGGCTCTGCACCTACACCGAACTCAACCGTGAGGTCGAGGCGGCGCGTGCCCGCCTGCCGCCGG
>JBKBLL010000285.1:472-4281 GCA_046296375.1 Alphaproteobacteria bacterium
GACGTGGAACACATGTTCTCGACCAATCCGCTTGCCAAGCAGATCATCGACTTCATCAAGACTCAGTCCGACCGCTCGTTCTGCATACCGAACAATGCCGCAACGCCGAGCCGATGATAGCGCCGCCCCGTCCGTGCCCGAGCCGCGGCTTCCGCCGCCGCCCGCCGCGTCGCCGGAGCCCGCCGGCGGCACAGCGGCTGAAGGGCAGCCGGATTCGGCGCTCGCCGGGATTCTCTATTACTGCATGGCGCCCGTCCTCTTCGTCTGCATGGGGGCGCTGGTCAAATATCTCAGCCAGTTCTACCCCGGCGGCCAGATCGTCTGGTCGCGCTATTTCGCCCACTTCCTGCTGATCCTGATCGTCTTCGCGCCGCGCATCCCGCACCTGCTGGTGGCGCGCCGCAAGGGACTGCAGGTGCTGCGCGGCGTGCTGATGCTGACGTCCACGCTGTGCGGCTTCTTCTCGCTGCGCTTTATGCCGCTCGCCGACCTGTCGGCCGTGGCCTTCCTGGCGCCGCTGCTGACCACGGGGCTTTCCGTCCTGATCCTGGGCGAGAAGGTCGGGCCGCGGCGCTGGACCGCCGTCGCCGTCGGTTTCGCCGGCATGCTGCTGATCCTGCGTCCGGGTGCCGACAGCATCCAATGGGCCACGCTCCTGCCGGTCACGATGGCCGTCCTCGCCGCACTCTATGGCATCGTCACGCGCCTGACCCGCAGCGACGCCGACCCGGTCAACGCGCTCTTCTATACCGCCCTGGTCGGCTGCCTGCTGGCGACGCCGCTGCTGCTGATCGACTGGCGCACGCCGGACCTGATCGGCTGGGCGCTGCTGCTCAGCCTCGGCCTGTTCGGCGGCCTCGGCCATTACTTCGTCATCCTGGCCTTCCGTCGCGCCGGCGCCTCGGTCCTGGCCCCCTTCGCCTATACCGAATTGATCTGGGCGACGCTGCTGGGCTATCTCGTCTTCGCCGACTTCCCGGACGCCTGGACCTTCGCCGGCGCAGGCATCATCACGGCGAGCGGCCTCTACGTCCTGCACCGCGAACGCGTCGTCCGCGCCCGCGCGGCCTCGTCTTCCGCCGGCCGGGCGCAGCCTAGCCGCGCCGGCCTTCCGAAGTAAGCGGGGCCACCCGGCCGCTTCATCGCGCCGCCCGCGCATGCTGGCACGGCATGGAGCGGGCGGATATGATCCTCGCGCTTCCGCCGCGACCGGGATACGCCATGTCCGACAGTTCCGACACCGTCACCGCAGCACTCTGCATCATCGGCAACGAGATCCTGTCGGGGCGTGTGCAGGATGCGAACCTCGCCTTTCTCGGGCAGGGCCTGAACGAAGTGGGCGTGCAGTTGCGCGAGGTGCGGGTCGTGCCCGACATCGAGGCGGAGATCGTAGCCGCGGTGAACGCGCTGCGGGCGCGCTACACCTATGTCTTCACCACGGGCGGCATCGGGCCGACCCATGACGACATCACGCCGGAGTCGGTCGCCAAGGCGTTCGGCCGCAGGGCCGTGTACCACCCGGTCGCCTATGCCCGCCTCGAGGAGTGGTACCGCAACAACGGGCGCGAGTTCACCGAGGCGCGCAAGCGTATGACCCTGATGCCGGAAGGGGCGGAACTCGTCGACAACGCCGTCTCGATCGCGCCCGGCTTCCGGGTCGAGAACGTCTTCGTGATGGCGGGCGTGCCGCAGATCATGCGCGCCATGTTCGAGGCCGCCCGGCCCCTGCTGCGCGGCGGCAAGACGGTGCGTTCGCGCACCATCGGGACCCGGCTGGTGGAGGGCGTCCTCGCCGGACCCCTCGGCGAGATCCAGAAGCGCTTCCCGCAGGCCGACATCGGCTCCTACCCCTATTACGGCGCGCCCGGGGGCAACGGCGTCAACCTCGTCGTGCGCAGCACCGAGACGGCCGAACTCGACGGTGCGGGCGACGCCATCCTCGGCATGATTCACGAGCTCGGGGGCGAGGTCCTCGAGGACGTGCGGACCTGATCGCGGCCGCATGGACCTCCTCGATCTCGCCATACGCTCCTTCGTCACCTTCCTGGTGGTGATCGATCCGATCGGGACCGCGGCCGTCTTCGTCGGCATCGCCGCGCACGAGGCGCCGCGCGCCCGACGACGATCGGCGATCCGCGGCGTCATCATCGCGACCATCGTGCTGCTCGGCTTCGCGTTCCTGGGCGAACCGCTCCTGCGCGCGCTCGGCATCGGCCTGCCGGCCTTCCGGATCGCGGGCGGGGCGCTGCTGTTCCTGCTCGCCATCGACATGGTGTTCGCCCGGCGCACGGGCCTGCGGGCGACGACGCCAGGGGAGGAGGCCGAGGCGGCGGAGCGCGAGGACGTAGCCGTCTTTCCGCTCGCCATCCCGCTCCTGGCGGGACCTGGCGCGATAACCTCCGTCCTGCTGCTGGCGGGCGGCGGGCCGGCCGGCGGGCCCGAGGCGATGATGCATCTCGGCGTCGTAGTCGGCGTGCTGCTCGCCGTAATGATCGCCAGCCTCGTCTGCCTGCTCGCGGCGGACCTGCTGGCGCGCGGTCTTGGCGAGACCGGCGTCAACGTTGTCAGCCGACTGCTCGGCCTGCTTCTGGCTGCACTGGCGGTCCAGTTCGTCGCGGACGGGGTTATGGCATTCCTGCCGATGAATTGAATAAAATGATCGGCAAGTATTTCTAAATTCAATATTACTCCCGGGCGTCTGCAGTCTATCGTGGTAACACTTTATTATGATATCTCGGCCACCGTGTTGCGGTGATTCTACATCTGCGCGGGGCCGACGATTTTCATGGTTCGATTGCCGGACTTTGGCGCCAGCACGAGCGCGGCGCCCCAGGACGACCAGTCCGCCGCCGTCCTCGATTGGCTCGGCGCCGCCGTACCGGGATTCGTTCTCTTCCGCCTCCGCGCCGACGGCACGCTCGCGTCCGTCTCGGAGGGGTGGTCTGAAGCCACCGGCCTCCCAGCCTCCGCGACCATCGGCCGACGCCTGATCGACCTCGTGCATCCCGACGACCGGCAGCGCGTCGGGCGGCTGCTGGAGCCCAAGGACGCGCCGGCGACGTCGGAGACGGACCTCCGCATCACGGGCGCCGATGGGCGGGAGCGTCAGCTCGTCGCCGTCCGCGGCCCCGACCTGTCGGGCGAGGGCGGTCGGGACGTGGTCGGGATGCTCCGCGACGTCTTCGCCGACCGGGCGATCGAGCGCCAGCTCGCCGCCGCCTATTCCTACGACATGCTGACGGCGGTGCCGAACCGGACGCTGTTCCTGGACCGACTCGGGGAGGCGGTGAGGGCGGCCCGGGCGACGGGCGAAGGTCTGGCCCTGCTGGTCTGCGACATCGACCGCTTCCGCGCGCTGAACGAGACGGCGGGGCACCGGCCGGCCGATGAACTGCTGCGGATCGTGGCGCGGCGCCTGGAGCGGCAGGTGCGCGGCGGCGACACGATCGGGCGCATCGGCGCCGACGAGTTCGGCGTGATCCAGACTGGTGTCCGCAGCCTGGACGACGTGCGCAGTCTCGCCGACCGCTTGGCTTTCGTCCTGTCCAAGCCCTACCGCGCCGAAGGCATCCGGTTGCGTGCCTCGTGCTCGGTCGGCGTCGCGGTGCTTGCGGCGGAGGGCGGGGTGGAGTCGCTGTTGAGCGATGCGCATCTGGCACTGAACCAGGCGAAGCGCGTCGGCCGCGGCCAGGTGCGCTTCGCCGACCCCGCGGTCGGCGGCGCCGAGCGCGAGCGCCTCTCGCTGGAGGAGGACCTCCTCCAGGCGATCGACGAGGCGGGCCTCACCCTTCATTTTCAGCCCTTCGTCG
>JBKBLL010000286.1:0-4205 GCA_046296375.1 Alphaproteobacteria bacterium
GCGCTAGATGGCGGCCGAGCTGGGGGCCTGGTTCAGCCGGCACACGCAGTCGCTGGACGCGGCCCTGGCCCTGCACATGCGCCGGGTCAGCTCGCCCGACACGGCGGCGGCCTGAGTCGCCGGGTTGGGCTGCGGCGGCGCCTTCTCGACGATCTGCCGTTCGAGCCGTTCGGCGTCGGCGGATATCCCCGGCAGGTCGAGCGCCGCCGCGCCTCCGCCGCTCCATGCGGTCGCGGCAAGCATCAGGGCTGCAAGAATGGTGGCGGCACGCGACCGGGCGTGACCGGCGGCGGCGAGGAGCGGGCGGCGCATGCGATGGACCCTCCGGAGCGGACGCGAATTCTACTCCGGGCCGTGAGCGGTCGCACGCGATACCGCGGGTTTGAGGCGGCAGTTCGTTTCCCGGGAACCGATGCCGCGGCGACGGGTTGTCGAACGAGAACCGCGGGGTGCCGGTAGAGCGCAAAGACGAAAGGTCGGGGAGACCCATGAAGACATATCTGATGTTCGCGACGATGCTGGCGGCGACCGCAGCGCCTCTCGCGACTGTGGCGGCGCAGCAGCAGACCGGCGGCGCTCTCCAGTACGGCGCCTCGCAGCATACCGACGCGTCCTTGATGCGCGATCGCGAAACCGTGCGTGAGTTGCAGCGGTCGTTGAACGCCCGCGGCTTCGACGCCGGGCGCGTCGACGGCATCTGGGGCCCGCGTACGGAGAATGCGCTGCGCAGCTTCCAGCGGTCCGAGGGCCTGCCGGCGACCGGTCGGCCTGACGGAGAAACCCTCGGTCCTCTCGGACTTGCCGGGGTCCAGACAGGTGTCGGCGCAGGAATGGGTGCGGGCGGCGGTGTCGGAACCGACACCGGCGTCGGAGCCGGGATGGGCGTAGGGGCTGGAGCCCAGGGCGGCGCCACGACCCAGGGCGGCGTGGACACTATGCGCGGCGGTACGCAGCCCGGAATGGGGCGCCCCGGAATGGGGCAGCCTGGAATGGGAGCCGGGACGATGTCCCCGCCCACAGGACCGGCCGGCATGACCGGCGGTACCGCCGGAACCATGGGCGGCGGCGGCGCGGCCGGCGCTGGCGCCACGTCCGACGGCGCCGGGCCCGGGCCCGGCGGTGCGGCCGGGATGACCGGCGGAACCGGCGGCGTCACGACCGGCGGCGGAGCCGGCGGAACCGGCCTCAGCCCCGCACCGGGCGCCGACGCAGGCGCCGGAGCGATGGGTGGCGCAGGGACAGGCGCAGGGACAGGCGCAACGGGGACCGGGGCCGGAGGCGCTGGCGGTATGGGGGGCGGTGCTGGCGCCGGTGGTGGTGGTGCTTCGGGAGGCAGCGGCGGCTGAGCCGCGGCGGGCATCGCAGTCCGATCGAAGCTTTGAGAGGGCGGCCGGCGGCCGCCCTCTCGCCGTTCAACCGCCACTGATGGCGGTCATCACCAGCATCTCGCCGCCGGCAGGTAAGGCGGTAGCCAGCGTCGCGCGTTCGCCGGCCACGAACACGTTGATGTGCCGGCGGATGGCGGGCCGTGAATCGCACAGCCGGTCGCGCATGCCCGGCCAGCGGCGGTTGAGGGCGTCCATCGCGGCATCAACCGTGGCGGCATCGACCTCGATACGACGCTCCGAGCCCGGAAACAGGGCCAGAAGAGGCGTCGGCAGCAGGACGGTGACGCGGCTACCGGCCATCGCCTTCAGTTGTCCACGACCAGCGTCTCGACCGACGAGATCGTCGGCAGGTCGCGCGCGATGCAGTGCCAGCTGTCGCCCTCGTCCGCGCTGGCATAAAGGCTGCCCGAGCCGGTTCCGAAATACACACCCGCCGGCTCCAGCGAGTCCGTCGCCATGGCTTGGCGCAGTACGCCGAAAAACGCGTTCGCCTGCGGCAGTCCGGCGCGCAGGGCCTGCCAGCTGGCGCCGCCGTCGCGGGTCCGCCAGACGGCGGCCCTGCCGTCGGGGACGTAGCGGCCTTTCGAGTCGCCGTTGAGCGGCAGCAGGTACAGGGCTTCCCGGTCGCGCGGATGCGCGGCAGCGGGGAAGCCGAAGCTGGAGGGCAGGCCGTCCTCGATACTCTGCCAGCTGGCCCCGCCATCGTCGCTGCGATACATCCCGAAATGGTTTTGCTGGTAGAGCCGGTCCGGCGTTCCCGGCGCCATGACGATGCAGTGCACGCACTGTCCGAAGGCCGGGTAGGGGGCATCGGGGACGTGCTCCGCCCGCGTCCCGCGGTTGCGCGGCTCCCAGCTTTCGCCGCCGTCGGCCGTATGGAAGACGCCGGCGCTCGATATGCCGATCCAGATCTGCCCGGGATCGCGGGGGTGGGGCACGATCGAATGCAGGATCAGTCCGCCGGCGCCCGGCTGCCACGCAGGCCGCGATGCGTGCTCGCGCAGGCCCCGAACCTGGCGCCAGGAAAGGCCGCCATCGTCGCTGCGGAAGAGGCCCGCCGGTTCCACGCCGGCATAGAGCGCGCCGCGGTCCGGTGCCAGCGACCAGACCGACTTGATCGGCTCCTCGCCCGCGGCATAGGCGAGGCCCTCGCTCGAATGGGTCCAGGTGGCGCCTCGGTCGGTGGACTTCCACACGGCCGGGCCGAACCAGGCGTCGCCGCCGCCGGCGTAGATCGTTCCAGTCGCCGGATCGGCGATGGCGTGGTTGATCGGCCAAGTCTCGCAGAAGGGCCCGGACAGGGACCAGTCGCGCCGGCCTGCGTCGCTCGCGAACAGGAAGGCGCCCTTCCTGGTGCCGACGAGGAGGAAAACCTTCTTGGGCATGGGCCGTCTCCGCCTGCGACCATTGGCACGGTCGTGGAGCCCGCGCGATCCTGATACCGTAGCGCTGGACTTATTGAGTTGATATCAACATTATAGTTCCATGTCAAAGCGTCCCGTGCCGTTCGAGACGACGATCGCCGTCCGCGACAGCTGCCTGTGCCTGCAGGTTCAGCGGGCGGCGCGGGCGCTGGCGCGCCGCTACGACGATGCGCTGCGGCCGCTCGGCCTGACCAGCGGGCAGTTTTCGCTGCTGATGTCGCTCAACCGCCCCGAGCCGGCGAGCATGAGCAGCGTGGCCGCCGTCCTGGCGATGGACCGCACCACGGTCACGGCCAACCTGAAGCCTCTGGAGCGCCGCGGCCTCGTGCGGGTGGTCGTCGCCGACAAGGACCGGCGTAGCCGTCTGATGACGCTGACGCCCGAGGGGCTGGCCCTGCTGGCCACGGCGGTTCCGGTGTGGGACCGGGTCCAGGCGGAAACGGCCCGGCTCCTCGGGGAGCAGGGAGCCGCTCCCCTGATCGCGGGCCTGCGGGCGCTGTCCTGAACGCGCCCGCGCCCATCGCGCCCGGTCGCCTTACCCCGGGTCGCGCCCGCCGTCAGCTCAGGAAACCGAAATAGCGCGGCAGCCATAGTACGATCTCGGGCCAGATCAGGCAGGCGGCCAGCGCCATCATCTGCAGCGCCACGAACGGGATGATGCCGCGATAGATGTCGGGCATGGTGATCGACTTCGGCACCGTCCCCTTCATGTAGAACAGCGCGAACCCGAACGGCGGCGTCAGGAAGGCGGACTGCAGGTTGACGGCGATCAGAATGACGAACCACAGCATGAAGTCCCGGCTGCTGTCGAGGTGCGGCTCGAAGCTCAGCTTCATCAGCAGCGGCGCGAAGATCGGCATGACGATCAGGCAGATCTCCAGCCAGTCGAAGAAGAAGCCCATGAAGAAGACCAGCAGCATGACGAAGATGAGCACCTGCCACCCGGTCTCCAGCCCCAGGGCGCGCAGGATCTCCTCGACCACCTCGTCGCCGCCCAGTGAGCGGAAGATGTAGGAGAAGAGGGTGGCCCCGAAGATGATGAAGAAGACCAGGGCGTTGGTCAGGGCGGCACTGTCGATCACGCTGCGCAGCATCCCGAGGCTTAGGCGCCCGTTCCACCAGGCCAGCAGCAGGGCGCCGGCGCAGCCCGCGCCGCCGGCCTCGGTCGGGGTCGCGAAGCCGCCGAAGATGGCGCCGAGGACGATGAAGATGAGGAATGCCGGGGGCAGGAAGGACCGGGCCAGCAGCAGGATCAGCTGGAGCCAGTCCTGCGGTCCGACCGCGGTGTCGAGCGGTGGTGCGGCGCTCGGGTTGAAGAAGGCATAGCAGCCGATATAGCCGATGTAGATCAGCGACATGATGAGGCCGGGCACGATCGCGGCGATGAACAGCG
>JBKBLL010000287.1:0-4189 GCA_046296375.1 Alphaproteobacteria bacterium
AGCCAGCACCGTCTCGGCGCGCTGCCCGAGCAGGATGCCGATCCGGTCGCCGCGGACGACCCCCTGGGCGCGTAGGACGTTGGCGACGCGGTTCGAACCGCCCCGCAGGTCCGCGAAGGTCCAGCGCCGCACCCCGTCGCGCCCGCCCGGCTCGACCAGCGCGACACGGTCGCCCGCCCCGCCCTCGGCATGGCGGTCGCAGCAGTCCACCGCGATATTGCAGCGCGCCGGCACGTCCCAGCGGAACGCCCGGCACAGCGCCTCGTAGCTGTCCGCCTTCGGCAGCATCGCTTCCTCCCGGCGGCCAGGATAGTCCGGGCGGGCGGCGCCGAACAGCGGCGGACGGGCGGGCCGGACGCGGTCAGCCGTTGCCCGCCAGCGTCAGCCGCAGCACCTCGTCGGCCACCGCCATGGAGGCGGTCAGGCCGGGCGATTCGATGCCGTAGAGGTTGATCAGCCCCGGGACGCCGTGCGCGGCCTTGTCCTGGAGCAGGAAGTCGGGCTGCGGCTCACTCGGCCCGTGGATCTTGGGCCGGATGCCGGCATAGGCGGGCTGGAGCGCGCCGTCCTTCAGGTCCGGATAATAGGCCCGGATCGCGGCGTAGAACCTGTCCGCGCGGTTCGGATCGACATCGTAGTTCAGTTCGTCCACCCATTCCAGGTCCGGGCCGAACTTGCACTGCCCGCCCAGGTCCAGCGTCACGTGCACGCCGAGGACCGAGGCTTCCGGCATGGGATAGACCAGGTGGGTGAAGGGCTGCCGGCCCAGCACCGAGAAATAGCTGCCTTTTGCGAAGTACGCCTTCGGAATGGTCTCGGGCGGAACGCCCTCGATCGATGCCGCGAGGGCGGGCGCGTGCAGGCTGGCGCTGTTCACCACGGTGCGGCAGAGCAGGTCCATCGGGTCGCCGCCGCCGACATGCAGCAGGATGCCCTCACCCGTGACCTTCCCGCCGATGACCGGGCTGTTGAAGGCCAGCATCGCGCCCGCATCCTCCGCATCGCCCTGATAGGCCAGCATCAGCCCGTGGCTGTCGATGATCCCGGTCGACGGCGACAGAAGGCCGGCCGCCGCCCGCACCGCCGGCTCGAGCCGCTCGACCGCCGCCCTGTCGAGCCACTGCAGGTCGGGCACCCCGTTCGCCGCCGCGATCTCCTGCAACGCCCTCAGTCTCGGGATCTCGCTCTCCGCGCTCGCGACGATCAGCTTCCCGATGCGCCGGTGCGGCACGCCGTGCGTCGCGCAGTAGTCGTAGAGAGCGTGCTTGCCGGCGACGCAGGCCTTCGCCTTGAAGCTGCCGGTCGGATAGTAGATGCCGGCGTGGATCACCTCGCTGTTGCGCGAACTGGTGCCGGTGCCGATCATGTCGGCACCGTCCAGCACGATGACCTCGCGCCCCGCCATGGCGAGCCGGCGTGCCACGGCCAGCCCGACCACACCGGCGCCGATCACGACGCAATCCACCCGCTCCGTCATCTCGCCTCCGCCTCCCCCGGGAGGCGGCACTCTTGCGCCCGACCCAGACCGGGTCAAGCGGTGGGTCAGGCCGGCTCGATCTCGATCCCGCCCTCGACCCCGTCCTTGAAGCCGCCGAGATTGTAGACCTCGCCGAACCCCATGTCCTTCAGGGTCTTTCCGGCGAGGGCGGCCCGGCCGCCCGAGGCGCAGTAGACGACGACCGGCGCGTCCCGCCGGAGCCTGGGCTCGTGGGTGGGACTCTCGGGGTCGGCCTTGAACTCGACCAGGCCGCGCTGGACGGCCACGGCCCCCTTCAGCTTGCCGTTCGCCTTCACCTCCGTGCCGTCCCGGACGTCGAGAAAGACGGCACCCTTCTCGGCGACGAGCCGCGCCGCATCGGCGGCGGCGATCTTGGGAACCGCGGCGTTCGCCTCCGCGAGGAGTTGCTTGACGGTGACGACCATGGCGCCTTCTCCCTGAGCGTTAAGACCGGGACAGGCTCCCACGAACGGCGCCGTTCCGCCAGCGGCGCGCGCCGGACGCTCGACGACTAGGGCCGGGTGCTCGTCGGACGCGGACGTTGGCGATTGGTGTACCAGCGCCACGCCAGGGCCAGAATGGCCAGGACGATCACCAGAACGATCAACCAGCCCCAGATGCCCATCGCGCCCCAGCCGGACGCTTCGGCTGCCGGCATGGATACCGCCTCGGTCGCCACCGTTCCGTGCGGCGGCGGGGCCATCTCTGCCGCGCCCGGCGAAGCGGGCGGCGGATCGGCGGCCGGCGGCCCCTCCTGGGTCGGCGGCGGCGTGGGCTGGGCCCCGGGGGTGCCCGGCTGCTGATCGGGCGATGGCGACTGCGCCAGCACCGTGACCGGCGCCAGAAGCAGCGCGGACACCAACGGTGTCATCTTCACGGCAATCTTCCTTCCGCCTCGGAACGCCCCCAGCAGGTACAACGCGATGCCGGGGGCGGCGTTCCGAATCGATCGCGCGGCCCCGTTCCCTTGCTGCGTAGCGGGGCGTCACACCGTTGACACGGGCCACCGGGATAAGGGCATGCTTTGCGGGGGTCGGCCCCCGGCGGCGGTGGGAGGAGGCGATGCGGATCCGCTCGGTCGAGGAACTGGTCAGGCTCTATCGCGAGCGGGCCGACCTGCCCTACGGCCTGGAGGGCGTTACCCAGCTGCAGCACGCCCTGCAGGGCGCGCACCTGTCGCGCCGCGAGGGCCATCGGCGCGAACTGGTGGTTGCGACCCTGTTCCACGATGTCGGCCACCTGCTGGGCCGCCTCGACGACAACCCGGCAGAGCGCGGCATCGACGATCGGCACGAGGTCAGTGGGGGCCGCATCCTGGCGGCCCTGTTCGGCGAGGCCATCGCGCAGCCGACGCGCCTGCACGTCGCCGCCAAGCGCTATCTCTGCGCCGTGGAGCCCGACTACTTCGCCGGCCTGTCCGGCGATTCCGTGCGCAGCCTCGCCCTGCAGGGCGGGCCCATGAGCGCCGCCGAGTGCGCCGCGTTCGAGACGGAACCCGGCTGGGAGGACGCGCTGCGGGTGCGCCGGTGGGACGACCGCGCGAAGGACCCCGCTGCCGTCGTGCCCGGCCTCGACGCCTATCTGGACGACGTCGCCGCCTGCGCCAAGGCGGCCTGATCCAGCCCCACCCGCCGCCCCTTCCCGCAGCTCCTTCGGGCGGCTCTTTCGGGCCGGCCCGCCGTCCGGCTGGCACCCTTCCTGCATCGCCGGTCCCGCTGTCCGGTGATGCAGGTACACGATGGCCGAACTCCGACACTCCCTCGCCCTCGACAATCTCTCCAAGCGCTACGGCGACGTCGCCGCTGTCGACGGCGTGTCGTTGTCGGTGCAGCGTGGCCGCCGAACTGAAGGATTTGCACCGGCACGTCGGCCTGACCTTCATCTACGTCACCCACGACCAGGACGAGGCGCTTTCGATCTCCGACCAGATGGCGACCCAACCTGCTCCAGGGCGCGATCGCCGACTGCACCTATCTCGGTACGGACTTCCGCCTCGCCATCGACGCCGACGGCCTGCCGCCGGATGCCGCACGGATACTCGTCACCGTCCCCGCCTGGCGCTGCCATCTGGTCCCGGAGCCCGGCCGGCGCGTCTTCCTGGGCTGGGAGGCCGACGCGCCGACGCTCGTGATCGAGGATTGAGGACCGAGACCCGCAGACAGAGGCCCGCGCCATGACCGTCGGCTCCGCCCCCGGGGTGCCGCGCCGCATCCGGGACGGCATCAACGAAAATCCGGACCCGACCATGGCGGCCGTCGCCACGGTACTGATCCTGCTGACGACCATTCTTCTTCTCCTGAACACCATGCTCGGCACCCGCCGCCAGACCGACGGGCGCTGACCTCCGCGAAGCCCGACATCGCGATGAGCCGGAACGAGGCTGACCCGGCAGGCGGGCGGACGCCGATGCCGCGTGTCGGCCGCCGGCACAGGTCGGCGCGAGCCCACAGGTCGACGCGCAATCCTGCGTATGCATTCCATCCGCGAGCCCGCCTCGCGGAAATCGAGGCGCAACGGCCGCGCCGGCCGTTCGAAGGTTTACTGTCCGTACAAACCCGGTAGCATGACCCCAGGCCGCGAACGAATGCGGCAGTCGGGGATCAGGGAGTAACTGGGATGCGGACGATCGGACGATTGGGGATGTGGGCCGTCGCGGCGGCCATCGCGACGGGCGGCTTGGCGGCTACCGCC
>JBKBLL010000288.1:0-4187 GCA_046296375.1 Alphaproteobacteria bacterium
GAACCGGATGGAGTACAACCATACCATCCGGGATCTCATCGGCCTCGACCTGCGCCCGGCCGACGATTTCCCGCCGGACGACACCGCCCACGGCTTCGATAACGTCGCCGAGGGGCTGACGCTCTCCCCGATCCTGCTCGAGAAGTACCTCGCCGCGGCTGAGAAGGGTCTGGAGGCCGCGATCGTCACCGATCCGCACGCCCGCTTCCTGCACGAGAGGGTGTCGGCCGCCGACCTCCCCCGCGCGCCGCTCGTCGACGGGGCCGCCGAGAGTGTCGCGAGGGGCCTCTGCTTCCGGCCGCTCGCCCCCTCCAGACGGCGCTCGGCATCGCGCGAAACCGGCCAGCGGAAGCGGCGCAGCGCACCGGCCAGTCCGGCCATGAGTGCGACGGCGAAGGCCGCCAGGGCCACCGCGTGGCCCCAACCGCCCAGATGGTGCGGCAGATCGAACAGGGCGAAAGCGAGAAAGAGGCCGACGATCGCCTGGGTCGGCCAGAGGGCGGCCCAGACGCCCTCCCAGGCGAGAGCCAGCCGCGCCCGACGCAGCGTGCGTCGGAGGCGCTGGTCGAGCGTCGCTCCGGCGCCTGTCTGCCCGCGCTCGGGCGGGGTGCTCCCGTTCATCCGGCACTCCTCGCGCGAGATGGCCTCAGGCCGGCGGGGACGCCTACAGCCAGGGCGGGACGCTATCCTGGGACAGCATATCGTCGAAAGTGGGGCGGCGGCGCACGATCGACCAGTGGCCGTCCCGTGCCAGAACCTCGGGAACCAGCAGTCGGCTGTTGTATTCCGACGACATCGCGGCACCGTAGGCGCCGGCCGCGCCGAACGCGACCAGGTCTCCCTCGGCGAGCGGCGGCAGCGGCCTCTGCGCAGCGAAGATGTCGGTCGATTCGCAGATCGGCCCGACCACGTCGACCGGCTCGTGCACGGTCCCCGAAAGCGGTTCGCGAACGGGCAGGATCGGGTGCCAAGCCTCGTACATGGCGGGGCGGATCAGGTCGTTCATCGCCGCGTCGAGGACGAGGAAGGTCCGGTGCGGCGTGCGTTTCACCCGCACGACCCGCGCCAGCAGCAGGCCGGCCGGCCCGGCGATCCGGCGCCCCGGCTCGACCACGACGGCGCAGTCGAGGTCGCCGACCGCGTCGGCCACGATCCCGACATAGTCGGCCACCGCCGGCGGTTCCTCCGCACGGTAGGTGATGCCGAGCCCACCGCCGAAGTCGAGACGGCGGATCGGCACGCCCTCGCCGCGCAGACGGCGGGCCAGTTCCACCACCCGCGCGAAGGCGGCGACATAGGGCTCCAGCCGGGTGATCTGCGAGCCGATATGGACCGCGATCCCGGTGACCTCGATGCCCGCCATGTCCATGGCGCGACGATAGATGCCGGGCGCCTCGTTCCAGTCGATGCCGAACTTGTCGTGCTTGCGCCCCGTTGAAATCTTGTTGTGGGTGTCTGCGGCGACGTCCGGATTGACGCGCAACGCCACCGGCGCCCGGCGCCCCGTCGCGCGGGCGACCGCGTCGAGGGTCGCCAGTTCCTCCACCGACTCCACGTTGATCTGCATGATGCCGCGGCCGAGGGCGAAGGCCATCTCGTCCGCGGTCTTGCCGACGCCGGAGAAGATGATGCGGTCCGCCGGCACCCCGGCCGCGAGCGCCCGCCGCAGTTCGCCCTCCGAGACGACGTCCATCCCGGCGCCCAGTGCGGCCAGCGTGCGCAGAACCGCGAGGTTGCCGTTGGCCTTCACCGCGTAGCACACGGCCGCGTGCCGCAGCCCGGCCGCCGCGAAGGCATCGACATAGGCGCGGTAGCCCGCCTCCAGCGTGGCGGCGGAATAGCAGTAGACGGGCGTACCGACCGCCTCGGCGATCTCCGGGAGCGGAACACCGTCGATGCCGAGGACGCCGTCGCGATAAGTGATGTGGGTCATCGGCTTGGGTAGGTCCTGGGATAGTCCGGCTTGCGGCCGTCGGGAGGTTCGAGATTGCCGCGCTTGCCGCAGGCACCCAGCGCCAGCCCGACTGCGAGGAGGACGGCCAGCGCCGCCGCGGGAAGTGCGCGCGGCGTCACAGGAAGCGCTCCCGCGACGCCGCCGCCGCCTCGCGCACCCGGGCCGGGGCCGTCCCGCCGAAACTCGCCCGCGAGGCGACGGAGGCATCGACCCCGAGCACGTCGAAGACCGCCTCCGTGATCCGCGGCTCGACCGCCTGCATGGCGTCGAGCGACAGTTCGTCGAGCCCGCAACCGCGCTCCTCGGCCAGCTTCACGATCGTGCCGGTGACATGGTGCGCCTGCCGGAACGGCAGCCCCAGCGTCCGGACCAGCCAGTCGGCGAGGTCGGTCGCGGTGATGAAGCCCTCGGACGCGGCGGCGCGCATGCGCTCGGGCCGCGCCTGCATGTCGGCGACCATGCCGGTCGTCGCGGCGATCGCCAGCATCAGCGAGTCCGCGGCCACGAAGGTCGGCTCCTTGTCCTCCTGCATGTCCTTCGCATAGGCGAGCGGCAGACCCTTCATCATGACGAGCAGCCCGCTCATTGCACCGAGCAGCCGGCCCGTCTTGGCCCGCACCAGTTCCGCCGCGTCGGGATTGCGCTTCTGCGGCATGATCGAACTGCCGGTCGTGAAGGCGTCGGACAGCCGCACGAACCCGAACCGGTCGGTGCACCAGATGACGATCTCTTCCGCCAGACGCGAGAGATGCATCGCGCAGATCGACCCGGCGGCCAGGAACTCCAGGGCGAAGTCGCGGGCCGAGACGGCGTCGATCGAGTTCGCCATCGGACGGTCGAAGCCGAGCGCCGACGCCGTCATGTGCCGGTCGATCGGAAAGGATGTCCCGGCGAGCGCCGCAGCACCCAGCGGACTCTCGTTGAGCCGCCGGCGGCAGTCGGCGAAACGGCAGCGGTCGCGGCCGAGCATCTCGACGTAAGCCAGCAGGTGGTGGCCGAAGGTGACGGGCTGGGCGTTCTGCAGATGAGTGAAGCCGGGCAGAACGGTGTCCGCATGCCGCTCTGCCTGGTCGATCAGGGCCGCCTGGCAGGCCCGAAGCGCCACGTCGACGGCGTCGATCTCGTCGCGCACCCAGAGCCGGAAGTCGGTCGCGACCTGGTCGTTGCGCGAACGCGCGGTATGGAGCCGTCCCGCCGGCGGGCCGATCAGTTCGGCGAGCCGCGCCTCCACGTTCATGTGAATGTCCTCCAGCTCGCGCCGGAAGGAGAAGCGGCCGGCGCGCAGTTCCTCGCGCACCCGCTCCAGGCCGGCGCGGATCGCCTCGCCGTCCTCGGCGGGCACGATGCCGCGCGCGACCAGCATCGCGCAGTGCGCGAGCGAGCCGGCGATGTCCTGCTCGTAGAGGCGGCGATCGACGTCGATCGAGACGTTGATCGCGGCCATGATGTCCGCGGGCCCTTGCGCGAAGCGCCCACCCCACATGACATTGGCGGCGCCGTCTTCCGTACTCATGTCGGGCCCTTCGAGGAATGCGTAAGACTATCGGACTGGTCGTCGCGACCCTTATCGCCGCGGTCGCGGCGATTGTGCTGGTATTTCAGTTCGTCGCAAGCGAACCGTCGGAGCGGCCGCCGATCGCCGGTACTGTCTCAGGCTTCGTCCTCGCCGACCGCCCTGCGCCGGCGCCCGCGATCACCTTCACCGACGGCGATGGCGCAGAGATGACCCTGGCGGACTTCCGCGGCAAGGTCGTGCTGGTGAACCTGTGGGCGACCTGGTGCGCGCCCTGCGTGAAGGAACTGCCCGACCTCGACAGGCTGCAGGCGGTCCTCGGCGGCGAGGACTTCGAGGTCCTGGCGCTCTCCTCCGACCGTGGCGGCGCGGAGACGGTGCGGCCGTTCCTGGAGCGGCTCGGCATCCACCGCCTCGCCGTCTACCTCGATCCGCCCTCCGCGGCGACGCGCGCCTTCCGTCCGCGCGGCCTGCCGACGTCGATTCTGATCGACGCCGAGGGGCGCGAGGTCGGCCGGCTCGAAGGCATCGCGGAGTGGGATGCGCCCGAAGCGCAGGACCTGATACGCTTCTACATCGACCGAAGCGGCTGACGCTCGGACATCCCACCAGCGAGAGGCGGAGGCGCCCCCATGAACAAGCCGATCATCGGCCTCGACCACGTCATCATCGGCGTCAAGGCCCTGGACGGCGCGCGCGCGGACTGGATGCGCCTCGGCT
>JBKBLL010000289.1:0-4135 GCA_046296375.1 Alphaproteobacteria bacterium
ATCGCGCCGGTGCCATATTCCATCAGGATGAAGTTCGCGACATAGACCGGCAAGGTCCAGGCCGGATCGAAGGGATGGACGGCGCGCAGGCCGGTGTCGAAGCCCTTCTTCTCGGCCGTCTCGATCGCCGCCTCGCTGGTGCCGGTGCGGCGGCAGTCGGCGATGAAGTCGGTCAGTTCGGCGTTTCCGGCGGCCAGTTCGGCCGCCAGCGGATGATCGGCCGAGATGGCGCAGAAGGAGGCGCCGAACAGCGTGTCCGGGCGGGTCGTGTAGACCTCCAGCGAATCGCCGCGGCCCTTCAGCGGGAAGCGGACACGCGCGCCGTCGGAACGGCCGATCCAGTTCTCCTGCATCAGGCGGACGCGGTCGGGCCAGCGGTCGAGGGTCTTCAGCGACTCCAGCAGTTCGTCGCCATAGGCGGTGATGCGCAGGAACCACTGGGCGAGCCGGCGCCGCTCCACCGGTGCGCCGGAGCGCCAGCCGCGGCCGTCGATCACCTGCTCGTTGGCCAGCACGGTGTTCTCGACCGGGTCCCAGTTGACCCAGGATTCCTTCTTGTAGGCGAGGCCCCTGTCGAGGAAGTCGAGGAACATCGCCTGTTCGTGCCGGTAATATTCCGGCTCGCAGGTCGCGATCTCGCGGCTCCAGTCGTAGGAGAGGCCCATCGACTGGAGCTGGCGGCGCATGGTCGCGATGTTCTCGCGCGTCCACTTGCCGGGATGCACCTTCGCCTCGAAGGCGGCGTTCTCTGCCGGGAGGCCGAAGGCGTCCCAGCCCATCGGGTGCAGCACGTTGAAGCCGCGCGCCGTCTTGTAGCGCGCCACCACGTCGCCGAGCGTGAAGTTGCGCACGTGTCCCATATGGATGCGCCCCGAGGGGTAGGGGAACATCTCCAGGACGTAGTATTTCGGGCGGTCCGGGTTCGGCCTGGCGGCGAAGGCGCCCTGCGCCTCCCAGGCCTGCTGCCAGCGCGATTCGACGAGCTTTGCGTTGTAGCGCGACATGCGGGTCTCAGCTGACACGGCGTTGTCCGGAGCGCGGGCCTCCGGCCCGCCACGGTCCGTTCATTCGGCGGGCGAAGTAGGTGCAGTGCGGCCCGGCGGCCCGCGCTCCGGCGGCCATTCGCGTCAGCCGGTACGGCCGGCGACGCGGAGTTCGCGGGCGCGGGCGAGAATGCGGTTTTCGAGTTCGGTGGCGAGAGCGGCCTCGACGTCGGCGTTCATCCAGTCGGCACCGGCGCGCACCTGCTTGAACAGGGCGACTCGGACGCCGTCGGCGCGAAGCTGCCGGTCGAGGATGTAGACCGTCGCCTTGAACCGTTCGTCCGGCGCCTCGGGCGGCGCGTACCAGTCGGTGATGATGACGCCGCCGAACGGATCGGCCGAGGAGAGCGGCATGAACGAGACGGTGTCGAGCGACGCGCGCCACAGGAAGGCGTTGACGCCGATGCCGCCGCCGGTTCCCGCGCCCTCCTGCTGGCGGTCGCGTCCGCCGCCGAAGAGCGACAGGCCGCCGTCGAACACCCCGCCCTGCGGCAGCGTATCGGCCTGCGAGCCGCGCCGGACATCCCGTCCCGTCGGGAAGCTCTCGTTGCGGCTGCCGAGGTTCGCCTCGCAGCCCGCCACCGCTACGGCGAGCGTTGCGACGACGCCCAGTTTTATGCCTGTCCGAACCATCCGCTCTCTTTCCCGTCCTCGACCGCCCCGAACCCCCGAACCGCGCCGAATATAGGGAGGGCGGCGGGCGATGTTAACTGGGCCGGCGCCGCTCCCTCTGCGCGGCGGGCGGAAGCGGGTCTGTGGCGAACACGCAAAAGGGTCCGATTTTGAGCACAACGGGGTCACGGACCCGCTTCCGCCCGACCCGAGCGTCTGCGTAGGATCAGGCCGCTTGTTAGAGACCTTCTGCCGGCCGGTCGGTGCGGTCGGGACCGGCAGGCAGAGCGGCGGCGGCGGACCCAGGGGGCGTCGGCGCGTGAGTGGATCCGAAAGGAGAACGACAGTGAGAAAAACTCTTCTAGCCACCACCGCGCTGGCAGCGGCTGGCATGGTTTCGTTCGGCAGCAGCGCCCCGGCGAGCGCGGCGGAGCGTCTGAAGCTCGAACTCGGCGGTTATTTCCAGGCCTATTACGCGTTCGTGAACCAGAGCCGGAAGCGCTCGGGTACTCCGGTCAATATCGCCGCTCCGGGCGCGCCGCCGAACTTCGTGAGCACGAGCGAGCCGGCTGCCGATCGTCGCTGGAACGACCTGAAGCGCGAAGGCGAGATATTCTTCAAGGGTGAAGTCGCCCTCGACAACGGCATGAAGGTCGGCATCCAGGTCGAGCTCGAGGCCGAGACCTGCGGCGACCAGATCGACGAGTCGTACATCTACTTCACGGGCGACTTCGGCAAGGTCATCATCGGCTCCGAGAACTCGGCCGCCTATCTGATGTCGGTCGGCGCGCCGGCGGCGGACGCCAGCTTCGACGGTGCCGACCCGAACTACCGTCTGTTCCAGCCGGGCGGCAACCGCGCCGCGGCCAGCCAGGCCTACGTACCGAACATCACGGGTGACTCCGAGAAGATCACCTACATGACGCCGCGTTTCTCGGGCTTCATGGCCGGCATTTCCTTCACCGGCGACAACTGCGAAGAGGCCTCGGTCGGCCAGATCTGCGCCAAGGGCGGTGGCTTCATCGGCATGCCGCTCAAGCGTCGGGGCATTACGCAGAACAACGGCATCGCCTTCCAGCGCGACATCATCGAACTCGCTGCCAACTATACCCAGAACTTCGACGGCTTCGGCGTCCGCGCCGGCGCCACCTACGGCTGGGGCAAGATCGAGAACCGCAGCGCGTTCGACAACGCCACCAGCCAGAGGCAGTGGACCGCCGGTCTGAACGTGACGTTCGGCCAGTTCACCGTCGGCGGCGGCTACTACTGGGACAATATGGGCGTCTCCAGGAACGGCGACTCGCGGGCCTACGCGGCCGGCGTCGCCTGGCAGAACGGCCCGCTGCGTCTCGGCGCCTCTTACCTGAACAAGAAGATGGAGCGCGGCACCGCGTTCGCGACCAACAGGGGTGTCCGCGACGACAGGATCCATCGCTACCTGGTCGGCGGCAGCTACCAGTATGCCCCGGGCATGCAGGCGCGTGCGGCGATCCACTACTACGACCTGAAGGGCGGCAACGACACGCGCGCCGGGACCGTCGGCGCGAACACGAACACGAACAACGATTCGTGGGCGTTCACCATCGGTACGGTTCTCCTGTTCTGATCGCCGGCCGGCGTCTGCCGGCTGCGATCCCGGGGGGGAGGAAGAGCGGGCTTCGGCCCGCTCTTTGTTTGGGCGTTTCTCTTTCGTAGCGCAGGCGTCCCGCCCGCCTTCCTCGTGCTTTGGCCGACCTTTCGCCCTGGAGATGCGGGCGAGACGCCCGCGCTCCGAAGGTTGTGCGTCGGGTCAAGGTGCGCCATGATCCCGTCATGCGGGGTGGTGGATGGCATTCGCGCGGATATCTGCCGCATTTCGAAGCGTCTGGACTGGTTCAGGCGGTGACGTTTCGGCTTGCCGACAGTCTGCCGCGGAGCATTTCGGTCCCCGCGCGGCATGGCGCCGGGCCATCAGCGGAGCGGCGCTGCATCATCGAGGACGCACTCGATGCCGGACATGGAAGCTGCGCCCTGGGCAATCCTGTCATCGCGCGGCTGGTCGAGGCAGCGCTGCTGCATTTCGACGGCTCACGCTATCGGCTTCTCGCCTGGACCGTGATGCCGAACCACGTCCATGCGCTGATCCAGACCGTGCCGGGCCACGCCCTCTGCGCAGTCGTGCAGTCGTGGAAATCCTTCACAGCAAAACAGGTGCGCAGGATCGCGCCGGGGCCATCCCGCTTCTGGCAGCCGGAATATTTCGACCGCTATGTGCGGAACGACCGGCATCTCGCCGCAGTGATGACCTACATTGAGGCGAATCCCGTGAAGGCGGGCTTATGTGCCGCGCCGGAGGACTGGCCCTTCGGGAGCGCCTGCCGGCGGCGCGAGGCCCGGAGCGCGGGCGTCTCGCCCGCAGACGCTCGGTGGTAGGAGTTGATAAAAACGGGACGCCCGCGCGCCCCCCCCTCGAAGGGCCAAGAGGGCGGGACGCCCCCCCC
>JBKBLL010000290.1:0-4058 GCA_046296375.1 Alphaproteobacteria bacterium
GCGATTGAGCAGAGTTCCGCGTGCCGGTTCCTAAACAAGGGCGCAGCCAACAACCGCGATTCCGAGGACCCTGCAATGGGGCCTCTCGATGCAAGACGAAGGGGCGGGCCGGAGCCCGCCCCCGATCTGGTGCCTTGAAAGGCTTGTTAACGGGTGGACCACGATCCTCTGTCGGCTAAACATTTGACCAAGTCACCCGGATACAACTTAGGATTCAATATCGGGATCTGTCAAGACAGGTGGCCCAGCCGCAACACTGATAACTCGTCAGCATCATCGAAGGAGATAGCGTCTCGGCGGCCGTCAGGCAAACCTCTTTATAAATTATGAGTTATCAGTACCCACTTGTAAAAGGCCCGCCTTGGTGCTAGGTATGGGCTGTAGCCGCTTGACGGGCGGTTGCTGGCTGGGGCGAGGGCTGCCGGGGGGGGGGGGGGGCCCCCCGGCAGAACATCGGAGGCATCAGGATGTCCTACTGGCTCGGGATCGATATCGGATCGAAGTCGTTGGGATGGGCGGCCATCGCGCTGAACGAACAGGGGCGGCCGTGCCGGCTGCTCGATATCGGGGTGCGGATCTTTCCCGACGGCCGCGAGCCGGCGGCGGAGGGTCGGACGGGGACATCGCTGGCGGCGGCGCGGCGCACGGCGCGGGGCATCCGGCGCAATCGCGACCGCTACCTGCTGCGGCGCGAGGACCTGATGACGGCGCTGGTCCGGCACGGGCTGATGCCCGAGGACGAACGCGAACGGAAGGCTCTGGAGTTGCTCGACCCCTATGCACTGCGGGCGCGTGGACTGGACGAGCCGCTGCATCCGCATCATTTCGGCCGTGCCCTGCTCCACCTGCACCAGCGCCGCGGGTTCAAGAGCAACCGGCGGACCGAGCGCGGCGACAAGGACAGCGGCAAGGTCAAGGACGCCGCCCGGGCACTGACCCAGGCTATTCGAACCAAGGATTGTCGTACGCTGGGCGAGTATCTGGCGCGGCGACACGTCGAGCGCAGGGGCGTGCGGGCGCGGCTGCGCGGCGAGGGCGCGAAGGCGGCCTACGACCTGTACCAGACCCGGGAGATGGTCGAGCAGGAGTTCGACGCGCTGTGGGACGCGCAGATGCGCCTGGGCGCCGCCGAGGCCGGATCGGAGGCACGCGAGGCGATCCGCGCCGTCATGTTCCGCCAGCGTCCGCTGCGCCCCGTGGAGCCGGGCAAGTGCACCTTCGACCCGCCCAGCGGCCCGGACGACCTGGACGGCTATCGCGCGCCGCGCGCACTGCCGCTGTTCCAGGAATTCCGGGTGCATCAGGACCTGGGGAACCTGCGGATCGTCGGCGCCGATCTGAGCACGCGGGGTCTCGAGCCGGAGGAGCGCGCCAAGCTGGCGGCGAAGCTGCTGACCGGCAAGGACGTGACGTTCGCGCAGATCCGGCGCGACCTCAAGCTGCCGTCGGATGCGACTTTCACCTTCGATGCGCGGCTGGACCGCCTCAAGGGGTCCGAGACGGCCGCCATCCTGTCCGACAAGAGGCGCATCGGCCCGGCGTGGCACGACCTGGGCGAGCGGCAGGCCGAGGTGGTCGAGCGGTTGCTGGCCGATGAGGACATCGACGCGCTGACCCACTGGCTACGCTCGTCGTTCGGGCTGTCGGAGGACGCCGCGGCCGCCGTCGCCGACGCGCCGCTGCCCGACGGTTACGGGCGGATCGGGCGGCGCGCCCTCCGCAACCTGCTGCCGAAGATGCGCGACGGAAACATGGGCTATGCCGACGCGGTGGCGGCCATACCCCAGTATCGGCACCATTCGGATTTCCGCACCGGCGAGATCGACGAGCGCCTGCCCTATTACGGCGCCGTGCTGGAGCGCCACCTGAACGGCAGTGGGGATCCGGAGCAGAGCAACGAGAAGCGCTACGGCCGGTTTCCGAATCCGACCGTCCATATCGGGCTGAACCAGTTCCGCCGCGTCGTGAACGCGGTGATCGCCAAGCACGGGGCGCCGGAGCGCATCGTGGTGGAGCTGGCGCGCGACCTGAAACTGGGCGCCAAGCGCAAGGAGGAGATCGGCCGCGAGCAGCTGAAGAACCGGCAGGCGAACGAGATCCGCGACGCGAAGCTGAAGGAGCTGAAGCAGACGGCGAACGGCGACAACCGGCTGCGGCTGCGGCTGTGGGAGGAACTGAACCCGCAGAACGCGATGGACCGCCGCTGCCCCTATTCGGGCGAGGTGATCGGCTATGCCCGGCTGTTCTCCGACGAGGTGGACGTCGATCACATCCTGCCCTTTTCGGGCACCTGGGACGACAGCGGCGCCAACAAGATCGTGTGCATGCGCTTCGCCAACCGGGCAAAGGGCAACCGCGCGCCGCACGACGCCTTCGGGCACAGTCCGACGGTCAGCGGTGTGTCGTACCGATGGGACGCGATCGCCGACCGCGCGATGCTCCTGCCGCCCAACAAGCGGTGGCGGTTCGAGCCGGACGCGATGGCGCGGTTCGAGGAAGAGGGCGGGTTCGTCGCGCGGCAGCTGACCGACACCGCGTATCTGGCCCGCCTGACGCGAGAGTATGCGGGCCGCGTCTGCCAGGACGTGCGCGTCCTGCCGGGGCGGCTGACCGAGATGATCCGGCGGGCCTGGGGCCTGAACTGGATCCTGTCGGACCACAATCTGAAGAACCGCTACGATCACAGGCACCATGCGATCGACGCCTGCGTCGCCGCCCTGACCGATACCGGACTGCTGAACCGTATCTCCCGCGCCAACGAGGAGGAGCGCGAGCGGATCGAGATACCCGTGCCGGAATCTTGGCCGACCCTGCGCGACGACCTGAAGACGCGACTGGCGGATACGGTGGTGTCGATCCGGCCGGACCACGGCACCGGCGGGCGACTGCACGAGGACACGGCCTATGGCCCGGTGGCGAAGCCGGAGAAGGAGGACGGCTTCAACCTCGTCTATCGCCGGCCGCTGGCGGCGCTGAACGAGAACGAGATCGCCCGCATCCGGGACCGGCAGCTGCGCGCCGCGGTGCAGGCGCACGTGGCATCGGCGAAGGCGGCGGGGCAGACGCTGAAGGAGGCGCTGGCGCGCTTCGGGGCAGACGAGGATGCGGCGAACGGGCGGCCCCGCGGCGTGCGGCGGGTACGCCTGCTGAAGAAGGAGAAGGAGACGCTGCCGATCCGCGATGCGGCGGGCGTGACCTACAAGGCCTATATCCCCGGCGACAACCATCATGTCGACGTGATCGAGGGGCCGGACGGGAAGTGGACCGGCAGGGCGGTCTCAACCTTTGCGGCGAACAACGGTGGCGAGGCGGCGCCCGCGGAGGGGCGTCTGGTCATGCGGCTGCACAAGGGCGACACGATTCGCCTGATCCACGACGGCCGGAAGAAGGTGATGCGGGTCGTCCAGCTGGAGGCGATGCAGGGGCGGGTGCGGCTCGCCGAGCATCACGAGAGCGGGGAACTCCAGAAGCGGCACGACGACAGGGACGACCCCTTCCGCTGGCTGTTCGCGTCATACGGCCGCCTGAAGGAGATGCGGGCACGCCTCGTGCGGGTCGACGAGACCGGCCGCGTGCACGATCCCGGATGGCCGGGATGATCGGGCGCACGGTCGAGATCGCCGGCGAGGGACGGCACCTGCGCCTCTCGCGCGGCTTCATGGTGGTCGAGGACGCGGACGGCGAGGTCGGCCGCGTGCCGATCGACGACCTGGGCTGCGTGATCGGCAGCGCCCGCGGCCTGACCTGTTCCAGCAACCTGATGGTGGCGCTGGCCGAACGCGGGGCGACGCTGGTCCTGCTGGCGCCGAACTTCATGCCGGTGGCATGGCTCTGGCCGCTGCAGGGGCATCACGTGCAGGGCGCGCGCATGGCCGCACAACTCGACGCGGGCGTGCCGCTGCGCAAACGGCTGTGGCAGGCGGTGGTCCGCGCGAAGATCATGCAGCAGGCGGCGGCACTGGAGAGCCTGGGCCTGGACCATGGCGGGTTCGACATGCTTGCCCGACGGGTGCGATCCGGCGACCCGGAGAATGTCGAGGCGCAGGCGGCGCGGCGCT
>JBKBLL010000291.1:0-4046 GCA_046296375.1 Alphaproteobacteria bacterium
TCGCGCAGATCGGCGAGGAACGCCCGGAGCTCCTTGCACTCCTCGAGGGTCACGTCGCTGTCTTCGAGTTCCTCGCGGACGAGCCGGGCGTCGGCGGTTCGATCGCCCGAATCGGCGTTTTCGCCCATCTCGACGGGCTGGACACGCTCTACGCCAGCATCCTGGGCAGGGAGCCGGCACATGGCTGAGCCGCGAGTGGGCGTCGTGCTGGTCGACTATCGCAAGGGCGACCGGGTCGTCGCCAACGTCCGGTCGCTCCTGCACCAGTATCCCGCGACGCGGCTCGACATCGCGGTGATCGACAATTCGGCCGACGCAGAAAACGCAGCCCGCCTCGCCCCCCTGCACGACCTGCCCGGCATGCGCGTCGTGATCAATGCCGCCAACATCGGCTACACCGCCGCCTGCAACCAGGGCGCGGCTCTGGTGGGCGGCGACTTCCTGCTGCTGCTGAACCCGGACATCCTGTGGACCCAGGCGGACGCTCTCAGGCGGCTCGTCGCCTTCATGGGCGCGCATCCCGGCGTCGGCATCGCCGGCCCGCGGCAGGTGAACGACGACGGCACGACGCCGCGCACGGCACGCCGGTTCCCCAGCCCGTGGGCACAGCTGGCGCGCCGGTCGGCTCTGGCCCGGGCGCCGGGCTTCGCCCGCAGCATCGACGCCTACGAGGCCGCCGACCTGGACTATGGCCGCACGCAGACCGTCGACTGGCTCCAGTCCTCCTGCGTCCTGGTAAGGCGCGATCTCTGGGACGCGATCGGCGGGCTCGACCGGCGCTTCTTCCTGTTCATGGCGGACTGCGTGCTGTGCTGGCGGGCCTGGGAGCGGGGACGGGCCGTGGCGCACGTCGCCGAGGCGCAGGTCACCGCGGACGGGATCAGGGCCAGTGCCGGCGGACTGCGCGCGGTTTTCCGCAACCCGGCCGTACGGCACCATCTCCGCGACGCGGCCCTCTACCACCTCGAGTATCTCGGGCGGCCGTCGCCGCGCCGCGACGCCGGGGCCTCATTCGCGGTGGCGCCCCTGGAGAACGCGCAGCGCGGTACCGGCGAAATCGCGCAGGAGCCGTCGCCATCCCCCTAGCGCGTTGCGCGCGAGCCGCAGGCGGCGATAGCGCGGCGCCCGGCCGCCGAGCAGGCGCAGAGCCGCCACCCGCACCGCGACCGTCTGCTTGCGGCGCAACTGATAGGGCTGCATCGCCGCCAGTTCCACGACCGCCAAGGGCGCGGTCGCGAGCACCCCCGCCGCCTCGGCCTCGGCCAGCAGGGCGCGGCCGCGCCCGCTGCGGGCGATCACGGCACTGACGCCGTCACGCTCGGCGAAATCGGGATAGCCGCTCGGCGTGATCCAGGCGTCGGCCGCCGCGATGTCCGCCTGTTCGCCCGTACCGTCCGGGCAGATCTTGCAGCGGAACTGGAGATGGCGATGGAGTTCCCCGCCCCAAGAGTCGGTATAGCTCATGGCGGCGATGCGGCCGTCCTCGGCCTCGGCTGTCATCCGGCCGGGCCAGCCCATGCCGCGATAGCGCAAGTGCCGCAGACGCTCAGGCGCGATACCCATCCGGCGCAGCAGGATCTCCGTCCCCGCCTGGCTGGGCACACCGGCGCAGAAGAAGGACAGCATCCAGGGGATGCGCGCCGTCAGGGACGGATCGTCGCGAACGAGCCGCCGCAGGGCAGCGATCTCGCAGGGCTTGCCGATCACGGCGATGCGTTCGGCCTCCGCCAGCGCCGCCGCGAGCCCGGCGAGTACCGGCGACGGCGCGTAGCGCGACCCGGCATGGGCGAGAAGCGCGGCCACATTCCGGCTGACCCGTCCGACGGTCTCCAGCGGTCGCTCGCCCCCGCCCGCATGCAGGACGGCGTCGACCGCGCCGGTGGTGAGAAGATGACCGGCCAGGGCCGTGACGACGCCGCCCGAGGCCCCGGCGAAGCGCACGGCCGGATCGACCGCCCAGGCGCGGCGCAGCACCTGCACGGGGCCCCAGACCGTATCGGTGGCGTGGTCCGGGTCCGGTCCTTCCACCGCGACCGCCGGACAGGCGGCGAGAATGCGGTCGAGCGTCCCGGTCGGTACAGCGGCGCGGGTCGCGGGACGGGCGAAGCCCCGCTTCGTCAGACGCATCTCTACGGCCGGCCCCGCCAGCGCGGCGCAGAGGCCGCATCCGGCGCAGAGGCCGCCGGCCACAAGGTCGCCGAGCCCCGGCCGGCGTCTCACGTGCCGGCCACCAGACGGCCGATCAGGTCGCGATAGCCGGAAAGCCGCCCGACCGCGCGACCGGCGGCGGCCGTAGCCGCACCGGCCAGTTCGGCACGGCGCTCGAAGCCGGCCAGCACCGCGCGGACGGCATCGTCCAGACCGCCCGCGCGAAGGTCGACCACGGCCTCGTATCCCAGCCCCCGGAACAGGCCGGTCGCCTTGCGCGTGTAGGCCAGCGGGACAAGGGGCACGCCGGCCGAAAGCGCGCCGATGCAGGCGTGCATACGCGCACCCACGAAGAAGTCGAGGCCCGCCAGCCAGGACTTCGCCGCGCGCGGGTCTACGAACGCCGGGGCCGTTCGGGCGCCCGGAAAGCGTGCGGCGAGGTCCCGGCAGACGTCCGCGTCGCGGTCGGGGTCCGTCGGCGGCGCGAGGACATGCGCGAGGAGATGCACCTCGCAGTCTCCCCGCGCTGTCCAATACGAGAGCAGCGCATCGGTCAGGTCCGCATAGGGCACCGGGAGGCGGAAGCCGCCGCCGTAGAGCAGCCCGGAGACGTTGACGCCGATCCGGATCCGTCCGCCGCCCGCGCGCGGCGGACGGTCCCAGGGCAGCAGGAAGGCGATGTCCGAAGCGGTCTCCAGCCGCGCGCGGGGCGCGATCCGGCGCACGAAGTCGGCCGACTCGCCGTCACGGGCGAAGACGCGCTCGGAACGACCGAGGATGGCCGCGGCAGGCGCGCGGCGCCCCGGCCCGAACGGCCCCACCGTCTGCGGCGCGAGGACGAGCGGCCGCCCGCTCGCCAGGGCCAGCGCCTTGCTCGCCACCTGCTTCAGATAGCGCCGCGCGCCATAGATGTCGGCGAAGCTGTCGCCCTCGCCGATGTCGAGGAGGAGGTCGCAGCGGCGAAAGGCGGCGCGGGTGGCGCGCGGGCCGCGGAACAGGGTGGCGGCGGTCAGGGCGTACCGCTCGCCGAGACGGACGTAGCCGCCCTCGTGATGAATGGGCGGCGCACCCCAGTCCGGATGCCCGAAGATCACGGCCTCGACCTCGCGCTCGGCAGCGGCGGCGGCCGCTTCCAGTATGGCGAGCTGGGCCAGCGTCAGCGCACGCACGCCCAGGTTGCCCGAGGCGAGCGAATGCCAGAGCAGCCCGACGCGCAACATGAGTGGAGAGTTAGAACATCATCGGTCCGATGTAAACTTAAACGACATCATCGAAAGAAGCGGCAGCGTCAGGAGATCGCGCCCGGTTCACCGGGCAGGCTCAGCCTCGCCATGAACATGCGCGTCGCATACTCGGCCGGCGTGCCGGCCGGCACCATCGGCACGAAGCCGCCGCGCGAGGGGATCGCGCCGGTTCCGATACCGTAGGGCGAGGGCCGCATCGCCGGCGCCTCGCGGGCCGGGTTGGCCGGCTCTGCTCCGGTGCCGGTGCCGGCGCCGCTCTCGACCAGCTTCGCGGCGAAACGATCATAGACCTCGGCCAGCGACCGGGGTCCGTTGCGCCCGTAGAAGACGTTGCGGTTCGAGCGGGCCGCCTCGGGCATGACGTCGGCGGCGGCGCGATCGGGGTTGCGCTGCATTGCGGTCAGGAAGCGCCGGGCCCCGCCGGCGCCGAGGAAGTGCGCCAGATAGAGTTCCGTGTCGCCGATCTCGCCACCCACGGTCCGCTCCAGATGGGTCTTGTTCTCGCGCGCATACTCGCCGGCCATGAGGGCGGACAGCTTCGGGTCCTCGCGCAGCTTCAGGATATCGCGCCGCGTCCTGGCATCGACGGGGCCGGCGTCCAGCTTCGCTGCATAGTCGTCCAGGCCGTACTTCGCTCCGTGCTCCTTCACCATG
>JBKBLL010000292.1:0-4008 GCA_046296375.1 Alphaproteobacteria bacterium
GAGGCCAACAGCGCCGCAGGCACACTGAACTTGAGCCAGGCCTATCGCGAATGGGGCATGGCCGAGATGGAAGCCAATCGCGACTATTACGGGCCGGTGCGCTTCGACGACATCGAGTTTCAGATGAGCGCGCGCGGCCAGCAGCTGCATGCCGAGACAGATGCCCAGAAGGGGCCGGCCCTGCTCGCGGGCGAGGCGCGTCACGGCGTCGTCCAGGCCACGTGCCCGCAACCCGGCCATCCCGTCGCCGAACGCACCGACGCCGGGCAGGATCAGGCCACGCGCCTCGATCAGGTCGGCGGGACTGGCGCTCGCCTTGGCTGCAGCGCCGAGCGCCTCGCAGGCGTTCAGCACCGATCGGATGTTCCCCATGCCATAGTCGACGACGACGATCACGCGCGGCTCCCGCATTGGCCCGGGCAGGACGCTGGACCGCGGGCGCCGGGCGAGGATAGGAGAAGGGCCTTCGCCGTTCCATTCCCTCCGGTGGGTTGCGCGCATGCGGGTCCTGCACGTCAACACGGCGGCCCAGTCGGGCGGCGCCGCCCCGGTCGCGGCGGCTCTGGGCGCGGCGCAGCGCGAGCGTGGCCTGTCGGTCGGCTATCTCTCCGGCCGGCCGGAGCGCGGCGCGACCGGCCCGATGCCGCGCCTGCGCTTTCTTGCGAACGTTGCGGCCTTTCGCCTGGCCGCGGTAGAGGCGCCGTTCGAGAGTGGCCGATGGCGCTCGCGCGCCGATCGCATCGCATCGGCCGACCTGGTGCACCTGCACAACGCGCACGGCTACTACCTGCCCGATGCGTCGCTGGCGGCGCTGCTGGCCAGGCCCTGCGTGTGGACGCTGCACGACCTGTGGCTGGCCACGGGTCGCTGCGCCGCACCGCAAGGGTGCGGGCGATGGCGGACCGGCTGCGCGCCCTGTCCGCACCCTGACCGCTATCCCGCGTCGCGGCGCGACCGCAGTGGCGCCGAGCAGGCGCGGCGCCGGGCACTGATGCGGGCGGGCCGCATCGTCTTCGCAGTCCCCTCGCGCGACATGGCGGCCGGGATGCGGGCGGCCGGCATGCCCGCCGAGCGGCTCGTCGTCATACCGAACCCCCTGCTCGACCCCGCATCCGCCTGGGACGTGCAGGCACGAGCCGCGGCGCGCCGAGCGCTCGGCTGGCCGGACGACCGCTTTACCGTTCTGGTCGCTTCGGCGAAGGCGGGCGATCCCAACAAGAACGTCGGGCTGGCGCTGACCGCGCTCGCGCGCGTCAGCCGGCCGTCGTCGTGGCACCTCGTCCTGCTCGGCAGGCCCGATCGGGCTTTGCAGCGCCAGCTGGCCGGCCTCCCGGTGGCGACCAGCGTGATCGCAAACCGGCTGGAGCGGGCCGAACTCAACAGGGCCTATCTGGCGGCGGACCTTCTGCTCAACCCCTCCCGGGGGGAGAGTTTCGGCATGACCAACCTGGAGGCGCTGGCGCACGGCTGCCGGTTGATCTGCACGGATCTGCCGGTCTTCCGCGAGGTCGCGGGCGATGCGGCCGTCTACCTGCCCGCCGACGATGCCGGGGCCTGGACGGCCGCCCTGGACGCGGAACTGGCGGCTTGGCCCCGGGCTCCCGATATGGCGACGGCCGCCGCGCTCCGGCGGCGTCACGCGCTCGACGCGATCGTCGACGCCTATCTCGCCCTTTATCACCGGGTCGCCACCTGATCCATGCGCATCGCGCTCGTCAACCGCTTCTGTCCGCCCGATCCCGCTCCGACCGGGCGCGCGATGGCCGACCTCGCCGTCGACCTGGCGGCGATGCTCCCCGGTGCGACCATCCGCCTGTTCACCACGTGCGGCAGCTATCGCGACGGTGAGACCCATCCGCCGCGCGCTCTGGCGGGTGTCGTCGTGACCCGTATCCCGGCGGCCCGGCTCGGTCGCGGCCGGCCTGCGCGGCTGGCGGCCGGTCTGATCGACGGCCGGCGTCTGGCGACGCTCGCCTGCGGTTGGGCCGATACGGTGATTTCGCTGACGGACCCGCCCCTGCAGGGAATCTGGATGGGCCGCGAGGCGCGGCGGCGGGGCGTCCGCTGGGCCGAGTGGACGATGGACCTGTATCCGGAGGCCTTCGTCGCGGCCGGCCTCGCCGGGGTCAAGAACCCCTTCGTCCGGGCATTGGCGCGGCGGATGCGCCGGCTGCCGCCCGACCTCGACATCTGCCTCGGGCCTGCCCAGCTCGATCACGTCCGGCGGCTGCGGGGTGAGCGTCCCGGCATCGTGCTGCCGGCCGGGCTCTCCGATCCGGCGCCGCTGGAGCCGCCGTCATGGCGGCTTCGCGAGGACCGGACCGTCCTCGCCTATGCCGGCAATCTCGGCGAGGCCCACTCCGCCGAAACCGTGGCGCGGCTGATCGAGCGTGCGCCACCGACGCGCTACCTGTTTTTGATGGCGCCGCATGGTGCCCGCGCGAACATGCTGCGGCAGCGGATCGGCGGCGCCCCGCACATCGTCTGGCGTGACCGGCTGGGCGCTGCCGATCTCGATCATGCCGACGTGCACATCGTCTCGCTGCCGCCGCAATGGCTGCATGTCTGCGTGCCGTCGAAGGCGCTGTCGGCAATCAGCCGCGGGCGGCCGATCCTCTTTCTCGGCCCGTCCGATTCAGACAGTTGCCGTTTTGCCGGCGAGGCGGTTTGGCATGTGCCCGAGCCGGCCTCCGACGCCGCGATCGACGCGGCGTTGGCGGCGGTGGCCGACCCGGCGGCACGCGCGGCTGCTACCGAAGCCGCGATCGCCGCCCATGCGCGCCTGACGGCTCTCAGGATCGAGGCGATCGGCCGGCTCGCCGCGTGGCTGCGTGTGCCGCACTGAGCCGGCTTTCAGCCGGGCGGCGCTCACGTGCCGCGAACGGGCTCCAGGAGGTCTAGGCTGAGGGGTGTGCCACGCGTGATAGCGGCCCGCGCCCGCCGCCCGACGATCTGCGGCAACAATCGCGGCGCCAGCCCGAATCCCGGCCGGATCGATCGGACGTTCGCCTCGCTCAGCCGCTCGCCCGGCGCGATGTCGGCGACGGCGTAGAGCGAGCGGCGGAATCGCACGTTGCCGCGCTCGCTCTCGGTCCGTTCGTAGGTCGCGGCGCCGAGGGCCCGCCACGCCGTGCGGCAGGCTGCCGTCATCGCCGCGAATTCGTCGGGCTCCAGAGAGAAGGCGGCATCCGGACCGCCGTCGGCGCGGCGCAGGGTCAGGTGCTTCTCGACGATCGCCGCGCCGAGGGCCACTGCCGCGACAGGCACGGCGATGCCCGGCGTGTGGTCGGAAAGGCCGGTGATCGCGCCGAAGCGCGCGGCCATCTCCGGGATGGTGCGCAGGTTCGATTCCTCTGCCGGTGCCGGATAGCCGCTGACGCAGTGCAGCAGCGCGATCTCCCGCGCGCCGGCATCGCGCGCCGCCGCCAGGGCCGCCGCGATCTCTGCCGCATCCGCCATGCCGGTGGAGAGGATCAGGGGCTTGCCGGTGGCGGCGGCGCGCTCCACCAACGGCAGGTCGACGATCTCGAAGGAGGCGATCTTGTATGCGGGACAGTGGAGCGCCTCGAGGAAGTCGACGGCGGACGCGTCGAACGGTGCGCTGAACAGCGGCAGGCCCAGGGCCGTCGCCCGTGCGAACAGGGCCTGGTGCCATGCCCAGGGCGTATGCGCCTCGCGATAGAGGTCGTGCAGCGTCCGACCGGCCCAAAGCCCGTCCTCTATGCGGAAGTCCGGTCCGCCATGGTCGATCGTGATCGTGTCCGCCGTGTAGGTCTGGAGCTTCACCGCATCGGCGCCCGCGGCGTGTGCCGCGTCGAGCAGCGCCAGTGCGCGGCCGAGGTCGCCCTTGTGGTTGCCGGACAGTTCCGCCACCAGGAAGGGCGGGTGGTCCGGGCCGATCCGCCGGCCGGCGATGGCGAACCCACCGGCGGTCATGCCGCCACCCGGTCGGCGAGGCCGGGGCTGGCGAACCAGCCGCCTCCGGCGGAACGGTAGCCGGCGGAGGCG